>DATDFB010000196.1:0-2209 GCA_036522835.1 Thermoanaerobaculia bacterium
GACGTGCACGTGAAACGGAAATGCCGCGGCCATTCCGGCCGGCATGAACACGCCGGCTTTCGCGGGCGTGGTCGTATTCGACGTGTCCCCCGTCCAACCCGCATATTGACCGAATGCGCTCGTGTGAAGCGCGGCGACGGACGCAACTACAGCAATCAACAGACGCTTTCTCATGTGGTTTCCCTTGGCCCTGCGCTGCAATGCACACAACGGCCGTGCAAACCCACATCGCTGCACACGGCGTGAATGCATGAGGTCCCTCGATTTTCTTGAGATTGATTTGGACGGCGCGCGGAGAATAACAACTGTTTTTTGGAAAAACAAGCGCTCAAAACGTGCGGCGGTACATGAGAACTGTATGCACGAGGCCCGGCAGACAACCCCAATCGACAAGGAACGGCAGCCACCACCAATGCGACGTATTCGGGATGAGGGCGAGACCGGCGGCAGCCAAGACGCCGCCCAGCAGTGGAGTCCACGAAGGCACCTTTTTTCTTCCAACCTTCGCCGTCCAGACGACAGCCCAATTGAGCACGATGATCCACAATCCGAGAGCAAGCAACGGCGTTCCGATTGCGATCCTGAGCATGACAACCAGCTTCATCAATTCGCCGGCGTAGCGGTGAGGACAATGACCGTTGCTCTGCGGTCGCAGGAAAGAACACGATGAAGCGCTCCCATCCCCCGAACGATCTCCGAAAGCGCCTCGGCCGCGGATGACGTTCATGAGCTTCACCGCAGACGCCAAACAGCCAGTATGGCGAGCGTCAGCACGAGCAGCGCCATCGCGATCGGGCCGAGCGCAGGTACGGCCGCTTCTGCGGGCGATATGGCGACCAAGCCATTCGTGTCGTTTCCGATCGCGGAGCTGAGGGTTATGCTGCCCGTCACGATGTTGGCGAACGCGAGCCGCCGACCGTCGCCCATCCACCCGGTGATGATCGCCGTTCTGCTGAATGGCTCGAACGTAAATCCGTACACTGCGGCAATGGTCGAGACGGGAACCGGGACGAGGCTCTGGCGAGTGCCGGTCGCCGGATCCATGGACACGACTTGCCGGCCGCCGGCACCGGCGGTCAGGACGATCAGTTTCGCCGTCGACGGGTCGTATTGCATCCCCGCGTAGTCGAGCGCAGCGGCGATCGAGAGCGTATTCACCGTCCCATTCGAGAGATTGATGACGTTGAGCTTCTGCGTCCCGGCACTGTTCGAGCTGAAGACGAAGAGTCTGCGGCCGCCGGCATCGAAAGCCAGGTATCTGAATTCCGGGTCCGCGATGCTGGGGGTCAGCAATGTCTGTTGGGCACCGGTGAAGGGATCGATCGACACCACCTGAAACGACGGGGAACCTGGGGTTCCCAGGAGTTTGCCGCTGAACGGATCCCACACGAGCGCGGCGATCGTCGTCGGCGGTGTAACGGCAATCGAGCGCACCGCGCCGCTTTGCACGTTCACCGCAACGATCCTTCCCGGAAAAGCGACAAAGAACGCGTCGCGGCTGAGCGGATCGTAAGCGGCCTGACACGAACAGGCGTCCGCATTCGTGACCGTGATCGTCTGCGGTACGCCGGTGCTCAGAGGGACCAGCTTCATGGGGCCGCCGGCTTGCGCCTCGATAAAACCGACTGACTGCGCAAAGGCGCTGGCGGCACCGAGCGATACGAGCACAACGATCACCAGACGTTTCAAAACGCCCTCCGATACGTAAAGATAAACGCTCTCGGCACGCAATTCCGCACCGGCGCCGCGAATTTCGCCACCGTAATCTCCCGCGCAGCAATCACCGCCAATGCATCGGCACCGGTCGTATTGGAGATCACCTTCGTCGACGTCACCGTCCCCTGCGCGTTCACGCTCGCCTCGATCGTCACCACCCCGTGCGGGCCGTCTTCATTGAACGCCGGCCGCGGCGCATTCACGAACCGGTAGTCCGAATCCGGCGGGCAGCCGCCGCGCCGCGAAGCGACTGCTGCGGTGCCGTCGCGCGCCACGTGCTGCGACGACACCCACCCCACCTCCCCGCCGCCCGTCCGCACGCGCAGCCACTCTCCCGACTCGCCGAGAATCGTCACGCGCTCGCCGCGGCGGGCGTGGCCGACGACCTCCCCCTCGAGCGACGGCTCGCTCCGCACGTTCAGGAGCGACGCGTTCACGCGGCCGCTGACGATGCCGCGCTCCTCCGCCGGCGCGGGCTGCGACGGCGGTGCCG
>DATDFB010000197.1:0-11795 GCA_036522835.1 Thermoanaerobaculia bacterium
CGCCGGCGCCGGCGCAACCAGCCCCGGCGCAACCAGCCCCGGTCACGACGCGCCTCGAGCGTTCGCCCAGCGGCGCCGCTACGATCACGAACGCGTCGCCGGCGGGAAGCGATCCCCTCCGCTCGAAGTACGACGCGCTCGCCCAGCACATGGCCGCCGATCCGGTCGGCGCCTACACCGTGCAGTTCGAGCTCGTCTGCGAGACCGCGTCGATCACGAAGGCGATGGGGGCCGGCCGCAGCTCCGTCTGGTGGATGCCGATCAGTTATCGCGGCCGCCCCTGCTACCGCGTCTTCTGGGGCCGCTTCGCCACGCGCGAGGAGGCGGTGAAGGCGGCGGCGGAAATTCCGGCGGCGCTGCACGGCTCGGCGCCGGTGGTGGTGAAGATCCCGCGCTGATGCCCTGGATCGTCGACGGCTCGAACGTTCTCGGCGCCGCGCGCGCGGCCACCGACGCGAAGCGCGAGCTCGTCCGCCACCTCGGCCGGTTTGCTCGCGCAAAAAAGACGCGCGTCGTCTGCGTCTTCGACGGCGACACGCCGGAGCACTTCGGCACGCACTTGGGCGGCGTCAGCGTCGTCTTCAGCGGCGCGCGCACGGCGGACGACCTGATCATCGCGCGCGTCGCGAACGGGAAGGGGTGGAACGTCGTCACCAGCGACCGCGCCCTCGGTGCGCGCGTGGGCGGCCGCAATGTCGCCGTCGTCGATCCGCGGAAACTCCTTGCGGAGATCGAGAGCCTGCCGGCGGAGGAAGAGCGCGGCAGCGCCGACGACTGGATCGGCTATTTTTCCGACCCGAAAAACCGAAACGTTTTTTGATGTCGGCACGCCGACATGGATTCTAAGCTGCTGTAATCGCAGCAATTTACTATGAGCAATTTCGGCGCGGGGAGGTCTGTTAGACTCGTTCGCGTGAAGTGAACCGGAGGATCGCTGGCTCCGCGAGGAGCTGGAGGAAAGTCCGAACTCTCACGGGCAGCAGGCTGGCTAACGGCCAGGCGCGGCGACGCGACGGAAAGTGCAACAGAAAGCAAACCGCCGATCGTCCCGAGGCGCGCAAGCGTCGCGGGAAGGAGGCAAGGGTGAAACGGTGCGGTAAGAGCGCACCGCGTCCCGCGTGAGCGGCGACGGCACGGTAAACCCCCTGTGGAGCAAGACCAAATAGGGACGTGATGGGACCGCCCGTTCCCGTTACCAGCGTCCGGGTAGGTTGCTCGATCACCGCGGCAACGCGAGTGACAGAGGAATGATCCTCGCCCCGCAAGGGGAACAGAATTCGGCTTACAGGTTCACTTCACGTGTTGATTGGGTCACGGGTGACAGGTCACGGGTGACAGGTAGTGGGTGACGCGTACAGGTTCCTGTCATCTGTGACCCGTCACCTGTGACCCGTCACCCGTCACCTGTGACCTGTCACCTGTGACCCCTATTCAAAACGCCACCGCCGGCGCCCTCACCGCAACCGTCCCCGGGTAAATGTCATACGTCATCGTCGCATCCCGCGGCACCCGCACCTGAATCCGCGCGTACGCGAGCGAGCCGTTTCCCACTTCCACCTTCACGTAGTGCTCGCCGTCGAGCGTCTGCGTCTGCCGCTCCGCGCCCAGGGTGTCGAGACCGTAGTAGACGCGCACCTCTCCGCCGGCCGGGGCGCGGAAGAACGCCGTGGCGCTTTGGCCCCACAGCGACTCCACCGTCCGCCAGGCGCCTGCTCTCAGCCGGAGTGTTCTGAACATGGCACTGAGTAGTGACGTTCGGGAGCGGAACGTTTCACGCTACGATCGTTCCCATGCTGACCATTCCGCGCGCCCTCCCGCCGAACGGCCACATCGCCGTCTGCGCCATCTCCGGACCGAGCAGCATCGAACGCGTTCGCCTGGGGGCGGCGCGTCTGCAGCAGCGCGGCTACCGCGTCACGATCGCCGACAACGTCGACCACAACTTCCATGGCTATCTCGCCGGCGACGACGACGAGCGCGTCGAAAAGCTCAACTTCTACTTGAGGTCCGACGACGTCGACGCCATCCTCTTCTCGCGCGGCGGCTACGGCGCCATGCGCGTCCTCGACCGCATCGACTACGACGCCATCCGCCGCAACCCGCGTCCCATCGTCGGCTTCAGCGACCTGACCGCGCTGCACAACGCCGTCGCCGTGCGCGCCGGCGTGGCCACCTTCCACGGCCCCATGCTCAACCTCGACTTCCACGACGGCCTCACCCCCGATGCCGAGCGGTGGTTCGTCGACATGCTCGCGGGCGCCGCGCCGCTCACACACCGTTTTGAACGTGTTCAAATCGTGTCGGAAGGCGAGGCCGAGGGGGTGCTTTTCGGCGGATGCCTGTCGCTTCTTTCGTCCCTTGCCGGCACGCCCTACGACTTCTGGATCGACGACGGAATCTGGTTCTGGGAAGACGTCGGAGAGGAGCCGTATCGGCTCGACCGAATGTTGACCCACCTGGACCTGTCTGGTAGATTGCGGCGCATCCGTGGTGTGTTGATTGGCAAGCTGAAAGGCTGCGGGAGCGAGCCCGAAGTGGCCACTCTTCTACACGAGAAATTCGGGTCCAGAGGAATTCCGGTCGTGCGTGATCTGCCGTTCGGACACTTCGGCAATAACTTGCTGATGCCGATCGGCGCTCCGGTCCGCGTCAGCACGAGCGACGGTGCCTTCACCATCACAGCGCCGGCAGTGCAGCGATGAAAGCGGTCTTCAAGACAACCGGCGGCAAAGAGGTGGTCGTCAAGGACAACGCGTCCTACGCCGCCGGCGAGGTCATCTTCCGCGAAGGCGACCTCGGTACGGAGATGTACATCATCCAGGACGGGGTGGTGAACATCATCAAGCACATCAACGGCGAGGCCCACCTCCTGTCGCGCCTGGAGAAGGGCGACTTCTTCGGCGAGATGGCCATGCTGGAAAACGTTCCCCGCACCGCCGACGCCGTCGCCGTCACCGAGGTGCGCGCGGTGGTGATCAACTGGGCCCGCTTCGACGAGATGCTGCGCAAGAACCCCGAGATCGCCGTGCGGATCATCCGCAAATACTCCAAGCGGCTGCGCGAAGCGAACTCCCTGCTCGAGCGCCTGGTCGGCAAAGAGATCGACCACGATCACGTCGCCCTCGACGCCACGCAGATCGCGCCGCCCGAGAAGGCCACGCGCCATCGCCTCATCGACCTCGCCAGCGGCACGGCGTTCTTCTTCTCCAGCGGCGACGAGACCACCATCGGCCGCGCCGATCCGGTCACCGGAATCCTCCCCGACATCGACCTCACCCCCGTCGACGTCAACCGCTCCGTCTCCCGCCGCCACGCCAAGATCCTCCGCACCGGCAGCGAGTACCACGTGCTCGAAGAGGTGGGGACGGTGAACGGGACCTACGTGAATGAGCAAAGGATCCCGACAGGCGTGCCGGTGACGCTGCACAACGGGGACGCGCTGAAGATTGGGCTGATTGCCATGAAGGCCGTGTTCGACTGATGTGGAGTGCGGTCGCCATGCGACCGCTCTGACAGCCGCACTCCACAGGGCGTAGAAAAGTGCAGGATCGATGACACCTACGGCACAATTCTGCCCGTGCCGCTGACGCCCACCGATCCGATCCGCGCCATCCCCCACATCGGCCCGCGCCGCGCGCAGGCGCTCGAGGAGCTCGGCATCGAGCGCGTCCAGGATCTCCTCTGGTTCTTTCCCTACCGCTACGAGGACCGCCGCCACCCGGTCCGCATCGCCGACCTCGGGCACCACGTCGACGAGCCGGTGCTGCTGCGCGGGGAAGTGCGCACGTGCGGCGCGAAGGTCTCGCCGGTCAAGCGGATGAAGATCTTCGAGGCCATGCTCGAGGACGGCAGCGGCGCGGTCATGCTGGTCTGGTTCAACCAGCCGTACCTCGCCGACCAGATCCACCGCGGCGACAAGCTCTCCGTCTACGGCGTGCCGCGCCTCTCGCACTACCGCCGCCTGCAGATCGAAGGGGCGGAGTGGGAGGCGTGGACCGAAGGCGACGAAGGGGCGATCGTCCCGATCTACTCGAAGGTGCCGAACATCGCCCCGAAGGCGCTGCGGCAGATGATCGCCGCGGCGTGCGAGGCGCTGCCGCTTCTCGACGACCCCCTCCCGCCCGCGCTGCGCCAGCGCCTCGGCGTCATCGGCCTCGCGCCGGCGCTGCACGAGCTCCACCGCCCTCGAGAATTGACCGCGGAGTTCCTGCGGCAGCGCTCGCCGGCGCACCTGCGCATCATCCTGCAGGAGTTCTTCACCTTTCAGCTCGCGTTGCGCGTCCGCCGGGCCACGGAAGAAGTGAAGCGGAAGAGCCGCCGCATCCGCGTCAACGACGCCATGCGCGAGGAGGTCCGGCGCATCCTCCCGTTCAAACTGACCTCGGCGCAGAAGCGCGTGGTCAAGGAGATCGTCGACGATCTGCAGAGCGAGCATCCGATGTACCGCCTGCTCCAGGGCGACGTCGGCAGCGGCAAGACCATCGTGGCGCTGATCGCGGCCATCATCGCCATCCGCAACGGGCACCAGGCGGCGCTCTTGGCGCCGACGGAGATCCTCGTCGAGCAGCACTACCAGCGCGTCCGCCAGCTCTTAGGCGACAAGATCGTGATCGCGAAGGCCACCGGCTCGATGACGGCGGGGGAGCGCCGCACGCTCCTGGCTGGGTTGCGCGAAGGCTTCATCCAGCTCGCCATCGGCACGCACGCGCTGCTCGAGGAGCGCGTCGTCTTCAAGTCCCTCGGATTGGCGATCGTCGACGAGCAGCACCGCTTCGGCGTCGAGCAGCGCCAGCGCCTCTTCGCCAAAGCGGACATGCCGGACATCCTGGTCATGACCGCGACGCCCATTCCGCGCTCGCTGGCCCTGGCGTTGTACGGCGATCTCGAGCTTTCCGTGATCGACGAGCTGCCGCCCGGCCGCATGGCCGTCAAAACCGCGGTGCGCGACTCGAAGGACCTCGACCGCGCCTATGCCTTCATCGACAGCGAGCTCGACGCCGGCGCGCAGGCCTACGTCGTCTTTCCGATCATCGAGGAGTCGGAGAAGCTCAACGTGAAGGCGCTCACGATCGGCTACGACGCCATGACCCAGAGATTCAGCAAGCGCCGCATCGCCATGCTGCACGGCCGGATGAGCGCGGCCGAAAAAGAAGAGACGATGGAGCTCTTCAAGAGCGGCGAGCTCGACATGCTCGTCTCCACGACCGTGATCGAGGTCGGCATCGACGTGCCGAACGCCTCGATCATGCTGATCTTCGACGCTGACCGCTTCGGCCTGTCGCAGCTCCACCAGCTCCGCGGCCGCGTCGGCCGCGGCATGCGCAAGTCGTACTGCATCCTCGTCTCGGACGGCGAGAAGGGACGTTTGGACCTCTTCGCCAAAACGGACAACGGCTTCGCCGTCGCCGAGCGCGACCTCGAGCTCCGCGGCCCCGGCGAGTTCCTCGGCACGAAGCAGTCGGGCGTGCCGCGCTTCCGCTTTGGAAACATCGTGCGGGACCACGCGCTGATGGAGACGGCAAGGGACGTGGCCATCGAGACGGTGGAGCGCGGCGTGGACGACGCCGACTCGCTTGCGCGCGGGCTCCTCGGAGTCGCGGTCGCCGAGGCCGGACGGGATTAGGATTTGCACGGCATGCAAGCGATGGCCGACGACTTGCCGCCCCAGTTTCGGGAGCCGAAGCGGCCGGAGCCGCGGTTGTACGAAGAACTTCCGGCCGAGTTGCCGGAGGAGCCGCCGCCGGCGGAGGAGCTGCCGCCGCGCGCGCCAGAGCTGTTCCTGCGGCGAGAGGGGGTCAGGTCTTCAGTTTCCAGTTTCTTATTTGCAGCGACACGCTTCCCGTGAAACAGCCGTCGCTGCAAATAAGAAACTGGAAACTGAAGACCTGACCCCCTCTACCGCCGCGCGGCCTCGCGGATCACGCGCACCATAGTCACCGGGTCGACCGGCTTCGTCAGGTGGAAGCCGAACCCGGAGGCGAGGATGCGCTCGCGGTCCTCGGCGCGCGCATAGGCCGTGAGCGCCACCGCCGGCACGTTGCGCGCGGGCTCGATCTCGCCGGCGCGGATCTTCACCATCAACGAGAAGCCGTCCTCGCCGGGCATGGCGATGTCGCTCACGACGACGTTCGGCGCGCCGCGGCGCAGCGCGTCGATGGCCGCGTTCGCGGAGCCGACCGCCGTCACCGACGCGCCGAAATTCTGCAGCGCCGTGGCCAGCATGCGCCGCGTGTCGTCGTCGTCTTCCACGAGCAGCACCGACACGCCGGAGAGCGAGAGGGGAGCGGCGTCGGCGGATGCGAGCGCCGTCGCCGACGCCGTGGCCGTCGTCAGCGGCAGCGAGATCGTGAACGTCGCGCCGCGCCCTTCGCCCTCGCTCGCGGCGCTGACGCTGCCGCCGTGGAGCTCGACGATGTTCTTCACGATCGCCAGGCCCAATCCGAGGCCGCCGTACGTGCGCGTCGTGCTGCTGTCGCCTTGGCGGAAACGCTCGAAGATCACCGGCAGGAGCCGGCGCTGGATGCCCTGGCCGGTGTCGGCCACGGCGATGCGCACGCTGTCGCGCTGCTGCTGATCGACGCGGATCGCGATCGCGCCGCCGCTCGGCGTGAACTTCACCGAGTTCGAGAGGAGATTCCAGATCACCTGTTGCAAGCGCTCGGCGTCGCCGGTGGGCACGCCGTCGATGCGCGCGAAGTCGAGCTGCAGCGAGATCCCTTTCGCGGCGATGCTCGGCCGCACCGCGTCGACGGCCGCCTCGATCACGCTCTGCAGATTCACCGGGGCGATGTTGAGCTGCAGCTTCCCGGTGACGATGCGGGAGACGTCGAGGATCTCGTCGATGAGCTTCGCCTGCGCGCGCGTCGACCGCTCGATCGTCTCCACGGCAAGGTGAAAATCCTGCGGGGCGATCTCACCCATGCGCAGCATCGTGGCCCAGCCGAGCGTGGCCGTCATCGGCGTGCGCAGCTCGTGCGAGAGCGTGGCCAGGAACTCGTCCTTGGCGCGGTTCGCGTCCTGGGCCTGGCGGTAGAGCCGCGCGTTCTCGATGGCGTAGCCGGCGCGCTGCCCGAGCTCGAGCGCGAGGGCGAGGTCGTCGTCGCCGTAGAGCCGGGCCGGATCGGACGACATGATCGAGAGCGCGCCGACGATGTGGTTGCCGGCGCTGAGCGGCACGACCATGTATGAGGCGAGGCCGAGCTGTTCGACCGCCGTGCGCGCCGCCGGCTCGACGTTGAAGCGCGTGAAGTGATCGGGCGGAACGGCGGAGACGAAGATGGGGTCGCCGCGCTCGACGACGGGACGGAGCCGCGCCGCCGCGCCATTGACGATGCCGCGTTGCGACAGCATTTCCGCCGCGCGGCGCTTCGAGGCATCGCGGTGCTCCACGTGCAGGCGCCGCAGCTCGCCGTCGTCCTCGACGACGTCGATCGTGCACCAGTCGCCGAGGTCGGCGACGATGAGGTGCGCGAGCTGCGCCAGCGTCGTCTCGTAGTCGAGCGACGAGGCCAGCACGCCCGACGCCTTCGTCAGAAACGCGCGCCGCGCCTCGGCGGCCTTGCGCGCGGTGATGTCGAGCGTCACGCCGCGCAGCACGAGCTTGCCGCCTTCTTTTTTCGCCGCGACGCGCACCTCGGTCCAGATCAGCCGCCCATCGCGCGTGCGCATCCGGAACGTGTGCACCGCCGGCTTGCCGGTTTCGACGACGTCGAGCGACTTGCGCTGCACTTCACCGGCGTCCTCGGAGACGATGACCTGATCCCAGAAGCGCGGGTTCTCGAGCCAGGCCTGAGGCGGATATCCGAGGAGACCTTCGATGGAGGGGCTGACGAAGGTGACGCGCTGATCGACGCCGGGCGTGCCGGTCGTTTCCCACACCACGCCGGGGACGCTCATGATCAAGGCGGCGAGGCGCTCGCGCTCGTGCCCGAGCGCTTCCTCGGCGCGGATGCGCGCCACGCCGAACGCGATCTGCCCGGCGATCGTGCGCGCCAGCTCGACCTCCGCGGGATCGAAGGCGTGCGGCGCGGCGTTGTACGTCATGAACTTGCCGAGCACCCGGTCGCGGTAGACGAGCGGGAAGAATCCGAGCGCGCGGATCCCCTCGGCGCGGAAGACGTGCGCGTACGCGGCCCACGATGCGTCGCGCTCCACGTCAGCGACGCAGATCGGCTCCGGATGCGGCGTGTCGGGCCGCCACGGCGTGTGGCCGTTGACCGCGGCGCGGTACCCGTCGGAGAGGCCGCGCCAGGCCACGAAGCCGCAGACGTCGTTCTCGTCGAAGAGAAGAATCGAGGCGCGCTCCACGCGCAGGCTCGATTGCAGCGTGTCGAGCGCGGCGACGTAGACGTCGTCGAGAGACGCGGCGCGCGACAGGGCATCGGTGAGGCGCGAGACCGCTACGAGCGAGTCGATATCCATGAAGATCATGATTCTAGTCCTGAGTCCTGCGTCCTGCGTCCTGAGTGGCGACGGACTCGACACTCAGGACTCAGCGTTCGGTCTGCTAGACTGCCGCGCCCAATGAACCCCTCTCGTCAGACCGTCTTATCCGGTCTCCGCCCCACGGGGCGCGTCCACCTCGGAAACTACTTCGGCGCGATCCGCAACTGGGCGGATCTGCAGGACAAGTACGACTGCTACTACTTCATCGCTGATTGGCACGCGTTAACTTCCGATTACGCCGATACGTCGCGCATCGAGCAGGCCACCTTCGACGCCGTGGCCGATCTCATCGCCGCCGGCCTCGACCCGAAGCGCTGCACGATTTTCCTGCAGTCCGCGGTCAAGGAGCACGCCGAGCTGCACCTGCTCCTGTCGATGGTCACGCCGCTGCCGTGGCTCGAGCGCGTGCCGACGTTCAAGGACCAGCAGGCCCAGATCGAGGACAAGGACCTCAACACCTACGGCTTCCTCGGCTACCCGCTGCTGCAGACCGCTGACATCATCATCTATCGCGCGTCGTACGTGCCGGTGGGGGAGGACCAGGCCTCGCACCTGGAGCTGTCGCGCGAGATCGTGCGCCGCTTCAACAATTTCTACGGCGACGTTTTCCCCGAGCCGCTGCCGCTGCACACCGCCGCGACGAAGGTGCCTGGGCTCGACGGACGGAAGATGTCGAAGTCGTACGGGAACACCATCGGCCTCACGTCCAGCGCCGAGGAGATCCGCACGCAGGTGCTGACGATGTTCACCGACCCGAACCGCGTGCGCCGCAAGGATCCGGGGAATCCCGACATCTGCAATCTCTTCCAGTTCCACAAGCTCTTCTCCGACGACGCGACCATCGCGCGCGTCGACCACGAGTGCCGCACGGCGCAGATCGGCTGCGTCGACGACAAGAAGCTCCTGGCCGAGATCATGATCGAGAAGCTCCGCCCCATGCGGGAGGCGCGCGAGCGCATCGACGCCGATCCGGCGATCGTCTGGGACGTGCTGCGCGACGGCAACCGCAAGGCCCGCGACCGCGCCGCGGAGACGATGGAGCTGGTGCGCACGGCGATGAAGATCGGCTTCGCGGGGCTGCGATGAGCGAGGAGAGGCCGTCCGTTCCGTTCGAGGAAGAAGCCGACGAGGCCGCGTACAAGATCACGCTGCCGTCGTTCCACGGCCCGCTCGACCTCCTGCTGCACCTCATCAAGCAGCACAAGGTCGACATCTACGACATCCCGATCGTGCTGATCACGCAGCAGTACACCGCGTACCTCGACACGATGGAACAGCTGAACCTCGAGATCGCCGCCGACTACATCTACATGGCCGCGCTGCTGATCAACATCAAGTCGCGCATGCTCCTGCCGCAGGACGAGAGCGAAGTGCCGTCGGAGGATCCGCGGAAAGAGCTCGTCGACCGCCTGCTGGAGTATCAACGGTTCAAAGCGGTGGCAGAGACGTTCGCGGAGCTCGACGTGGTGCGCATGGGGGTGTGGGCGCGGCCGCCCGCGCCACTGCCCGGCACGACGGACGCGGAGATCGACATGAGCGACGTCGGTCTGTTCGATCTCATCGATGCCTTCCGCACGGCCCTCAACCGATACAAGATCAACCATCCGCAGGCCATCGAGCTGAAGCGGATGGTGCACAAGATCTCGGACAAGATGCACGAGCTGTACGAAAAGGTGCAGGAGAAGTCGCCCATCCGCCTGCAGTGGTTCCTGGAGAACCGCGATCGCGACGAGCTGATCGCCGTGTTTCTCGGCACGCTCGAGCTGGTGCGCCTCGGCGGGATCTCCCTGCAGCAGGGCGAGAACTTCGGCGACATTCTGATTTCGAGAACGGAGAAGGAGATCGATCCGGCGCAGTTCGCGCTGTTCGACCACTGACGTCATGGACCCCAACGAACTTCGCGCCGCCATCGAAGCCATCCTCTTCCTCAGCAACGAGCCGGTGCGCACCGAGGATCTCGCGGAAGCGTTCGCCGACGAGGGCGGCCTCGACGCCGTCATCGCCCAGCTCGAGCAGATCAAGCGCACGCTCGACGCGAACATCGGCGGCTTCATGCTCGAGCAGGCCGCCGGCGGCTGGCGCCTGGCCACGCGCGCCGAGCACGAGCCGACGCTGAAAAAATACTTCGACCGCAAAGGACAGAATCGCTTGTCCATCGCGGCGCTGGAGACGCTGGCCATCGTCGCCTACCGGCAGCCCATCACCGCGCCGGAAGTGTCGGAGCTGCGCGGGGTGAGCTCGAACGCCGTCATCCGCACGCTCCTGGAGCGGCACATGATCCGCGTGGCCGGACGGAAGAACGTCGTCGGCAGTCCCTTCCTTTACAAGACGACGAAGGACTTTCTCCTCCACTTCGGCTTGAACGACATCCGCGACCTGCCGCGCCTCGAGGAGTTCGGCGACTTGATCGGCGAGAACATCAACGAGGAGCTCGTGGCCGCGATCGAGAGCGCGCCGGAGCCGACCATCACGCCGGCGGAGATCACCGAAGCGTCGACCGAAGAAGAAGCGGCCGCGAACGAAGCGGCGGCGCTCGACGATCTCGCTGCGAGCGAGTCGAATGACGCGGTACAATCGGACGACAGTCAGCGAGAGTGATGCAGGAGCGATTGCAGAAGATCATCGCGCACGCCGGATACGCATCGCGACGCGAAGCCGAGGCGATGATTCGGGAGGGGCGCATCACGGTGAACGGCAAGACCGTCACTGAGCTCGGCTCCAAAGCCGATCCCGATCGGGACCACATCAAAGTCGACGGCAAGCTCATCACCCGCGCCGAAGACCACCGCTACATCCTCATCTACAAGCCGAAAGAAGTGATGACCACGGTGGAGGACCCGCAAGGCCGCCGCACGGTGATCGATCTCGTGCGCGGCGTGCGCGAGCGCATCTACCCCGTCGGCCGCCTCGACTTCCACAGCGAAGGGCTGGTGCTGCTCACCAACGACGGCGAGCTCGCGTACAAGGTGTCGCATCCGAAGCACGGCTCGGTGAAGACCTACAACGTGAAGGTGCGTGGCGTCCCCGAGGAGCGGATCATCGACAAGCTGCGGCGCGGCATCACCATCGAGGGGAAGCGCACGCTCCCGTGCGACATCGTCGGGATCAAGACCACCGGCAAGGGCGCCGAGGCAGGCAACAGTTGGTGGGAAGTGAAGCTGCGCGAGGGACGGACGCAGCAGATCCGCAAGATGTTCCAAGCGGTGGGGCACCCGGTGCAGAAGCTGCGGCGCGTGGCCATCGGACCGATCGCCGATCCGAAGCTGCTGCCGGGTGTGTGGCGCGAGCTGACCAAGCACGAAGTGAAGCTGCTGGCGACGCTCAAGGATGTGCCGGCGAAGGCGAAGCCG
>DATDFB010000198.1:0-2124 GCA_036522835.1 Thermoanaerobaculia bacterium
TCGTAGGGGCGCACGGCGTGCGCCCTCGCTGCCATAAATCGCGAGCGCGTCGGCGAGCGTGAGCTGCCCCGGAGCGGCGACATGCGCATCGTCGACGGCGACGAACTGCAGCTCCGAGCCGAGGAACGGCGCGGCGATGCGCGAGTAGAGCCCGCGCTCGCCCATGCCGATGACGGAAATGGAGGACAGGCACTCTTGCCTGTCCCCCCCTCCCCCCGAGGACAGGCATGAGTGCCTGTCCTCCATTGAGCCCAGCAACCGCGCGTTGTCGGCGAAGTTCCGCGGCGTCACGGCGATCTTTCGATGCGCGCACTCCGGCATCTCGCGCAGCAGCCGCTCGACGTCCGGCATCCCCTCGTAATCGTGATGCGAGAGGACGACGCGGTCGCGCCGCGGCCCCGGATCGTGTCCGAATTCGACGTCGACGAAGTCGATCCCGGCGCCGTACGCCGCGTCGAAGTCGACGGGCGCGCCGCCGCGGTTCGTGGCGATGATCGGCTTCGCCGTCGCGGCGCGCACGGCGCGAAAGTCGACCGCGCCGCCGAAGGCGTCGACGCGCAGCTCCACCATGTCGTGCGGCGCGCTCAGCGCCCGAATCGCCTCGATCGCCCCCTCGGCGGAGCGCTCGTAGATCGTCACCACCAGCTTCATCGCTTCTCCAGCAGCGCCACCCGCTCCGCCGCCGCCATCGCCTTCCGCCCCTCCCCCACCCGTCCCCACATGTTCTGCAGATTGGCGAGCACGCGGATGAGCGTCTGGCGCGGCGTCCAGGCGCAGAGGTGCTCGCTGGTGAGGCGCACCTGGCCGCCGCTGACGCCGCTGATCATCGTGGCGATCTCGCTCATCGTCAGCGTGGCGCCGCCGTGAAACGGATCGATGTAGAGCTCATTCATCTCGAACTGCACTTTGACGACGTAGTGCCCCGGCAGGCCGACGCCGGCGGCGTTCAGCCCCACGCGCGCGGCGACGTCGAGAAACACGATGGAAAGCAGGATCGGCAGCCCGACCTTGCGGTCGATGACTTCGTTGAGGAAGGCGTTGCGCGGGTCGTAATAGTCGGCCTCGTCGCCGCTGTAGCCGTCCATGTCGAACATCTCCGCGTGCAGGTGCCCGAGGCGAAAGACCTCCGGCTCCGACGCCGCGCCCCGCCGCACCACCCGCCCGGCCAGCGCGGCGAGCTCGGAGAGGTAGTGGTCGACGTCGAGGCGCGGGTACTCCTCGAGCGCGATCAGCAGCGCCCCGCGGGCGAGGTCCGCGATGCCGATCTCGCTCGCCGCGAATTCGGCGAAGCGGCGCCGCCCCTCGGCGGGATGGATGAAGGTGGTCACGGTTGTTCTCGAAACTGGGGCACAATTCGATGACTATGAGATACCGCGTGGTTCTTCACCAGTCGGAAGAAGGGTACAGCGTCTCGTGCCCGGGCCTGCCGGGATGCTGGTCGCAGGGAACGAGCGAAGAAGAGGCGCTGGAGAACATTCGCAGCGCGATTGGCGAGTATCTCGACGTGGTGGCTGAGATGACGGCGGGCGAGGACGTGCGCGAAGTCGAGATCGCGATCTGACGTGCCGAAGATCGCAGGAGTCACGATTCCGCGACACAATCCGGTAAACGCCTTCACGATGGGCGGCATCGTCCGCGATGCGGGGCTGACGGTGGATGAATTTCGAGCTCTCCTCCCATGAAGTCCCAATGTCGCTCGCCGCGAATTCGGCGAAGCGGCGCCGTCCCTCGGCGGGATGGATGACGGTGGGCACGGCGTATTCTAGGGGGGAGAGCGCACGGCGCGGGGGGCCCCGCCCCCTGCGCCCTGCGACCTAACCGTGCGCCCCCAAACCACCGACGCCATCGTCCTCCACACGCTCCCGGCCCGCGAGCGGGACAAGCTCGTCGTCTTTCTCACGCCCGAGCACGGCAAGCGGAAGGGGTGGGCGTATGGGGCGCGTGGGGGGCGGACGCGGTTCGGGGCGTCGCTGGAGCCGCTGGCGAAAGTGCGGATCGGGTTCGTGGAGAAAGAATCCGACGAGGTCGTGCGCATCGAATCCGTCGATTTGATCCGGTCGCTCTTTCCGGCGCAGCAGAACCTTCTCGCCAGCGTCGCGGCGTCGTACATCGCCGAGACCGTCG
>DATDFB010000199.1:0-8477 GCA_036522835.1 Thermoanaerobaculia bacterium
CAGGGAAGCGTGCGCCCCTCACCCTGGCGCTTCGCGCCTGTCCCTCTCCCCGCAAGCGGGGAGAGGGTGCTGCGAAGCAGCGGGTGAGGGGCGCACGCTTCCCTCACCGCAAATACGACGACATGTCGGCCAGCGGGCGGGCGAAGTAGAACCCTTGCGCGAAATCGACGCCGAGGGTGCGCATGCGCTCGACTTGCTCGGCGGTCTCCAGGCCCTCCACCGTCACCTGCATCCCCAGCGTCCGCGCCAGCGCGGAGACGGTGCGCACGATCTCGTCGCCGCGGCGGGCGTCGGCGTCGTGGAGGAACGAGCGGTCGATCTTGATCATGTCGAACGGGAACTGCCGCAGCGAGCTCAGTGACGAATAGCCGGTGCCGAAGTCGTCGAGGCTCAGGCCGACGTCCGTCGCGCGCAGTTCGCGCAGCAGCGCCCCCGCCGCCTCGGCGTTGTCGATCAGCAGCGACTCCGTGACCTCGAGGTGCAGCCGGCTCGGCGCGACGCGCGCGTCGTCGAGCGCCGCGGTGACGACGTCGATCACGTTCGGCTGCAGCAACTGTTTCGGCGAGAGGTTGACGTGCATCTCGAATCCGTTGCCGAGGTCGCGGAGCTGCCGCAGCGACTCGCGCAAGACCCACTCGCCGATGGGCACGATCAATCCCGTCTCCTCGGCCAGCGGCACGATCTCCTCGGCCGAGACGAGCTCCTCGCCGCGCTGCCAGCGCACCAGCGCCTCGAACCCGGCCAGCCGGCCGCTCCGCAGCTCGATCACCGGCTGGTAGTGCACGCGCAGCTCGCCGCGGTCGACGGCGCGGCGAAGATCCGTCTCGAACTCGAGCTGCTTCACGGCGCGCTCGTGCATGGCGATGTCGAAGAGCTCGTGGCGCGCCTTGCCGCGGGCCTTGGCGCGGTAGAGGGCGATGTCGGCGTCGCGCAGCACGTCCTGCGGCTGCTCGTAGCCGGTCGTGCTGAGGGCGATGCCGATCGACACGGTGGTGAAGATCTCGTGCGGTCCGATGCGGAAGGGCACGAGCAGCGCCTCCTGGATGCGCTGCGCGGCGCGCACGGCGTCGGCCTCATGCTCGATGCCGTCGATGAGCATGGCGAACTCGTCGCCGCCGAGGCGGGCCACGGTGTCGCTGGAACGGAGCATGCGCGTGAGCCGCGAGGCCACTTCGACGAGGAGCTCGTCGCCGAGGACGTGGCCGAGGGAGTCGTTCACGACCTTGAAGCGGTCGAGGTCGAGGAAGAGCACGGCGAACATCGCGTCGGGATGGCGGCGCTGCAGCTCCATGGCCCGCTCTAGGCGGTCCATGAAGAGCGCGCGGTTGGGCAGGTTCGTGAGCGCGTCGTGAAAGGCGTCGTGCATCAGCCGCTCGACGGCGAGCTTGCGCTCGGTGATGTCGGTCTGCGAGCCGGCGAAGCGGATCGGCGTGCCGCCGTTGTCGCGCACGGCCAAGCCGCGGATGAGCATCCAGCGATACGCGCCGTCGCGGCAGCGCATGCGGTACTCGCTCTCGAGGTGCGGCGTCTCGCCGTTGAGATGCCGGTCGATGGCCGTGCGCAGCAGGACGATGTCGTCCGGATGCACGCGCGTCAGCCACTCCTCGGGCGAGCCGCCGATCTCCGCCTCGCTGTAGCCGAGCATCGACTTCCACCGCGGCGAGTAGTAGACGTCGTTGTCGCGCAGGTCCCACACCCACAGGCCGTCGTTCGCGCCGCGCGCCGACAACGCGTAGCGCTCCTCGCTCTCGCGCAGCGCCTGCAGCGTGCGGCTCTGCTCGAGCGCATAGCGGATGGAGCGCTCCAGGAGAGGCGCGTCGATCTGCCCTTTGACGAGGTAGTCGGCCGCGCCGGCGCGCATGGCGGCGAGATCGATGTCGCCGTCGCCCTGGCCGGTCAGGAGAATCAGCGGCGCGGTGACGCCGAGGTCGCGCGCGTAGTGCAGGAGCTCAAGTCCGTCGTGCTCGCCCAGGCGGTAGTCGATGAGGGCCAGGTCGTGGCCGTTGCGCTGCAGCGCGTCGAGCGCGTCGTCGAACGAGGAGATCCAATCGAGCTCGAAGCGCGTGCGCCGGCTCTCGCCGAGGAGGTCGCGCGTGAGGACGAAGTCGTCCTCGTCGTCCTCGACGAGCAGGATGCGTACGGCGCGCGTGTCTCGGTCGGTCAACGGGTCTCGATGTGATCGGGCGGCAGCTCGACGATCTCGATCCAGTAGCGCCCGATGTCGCGCATGACGGTGACGAGGCCTTCGAAGCTGACGGGTTTGGTGATGAACGAGTTCGCGCCGAGGTCGTAGGTGCGGTAGATGTCCTCCTCGGCTTTCGACGTGGTGAGGACGATGACGGGGATGCGGCGCAGATCGGGATCGGCCTTGATCTCGCGCAGCGCCTCGCGACCGTCCTTGCGCGGCATGTTGAGGTCGAGCAGGATCAGCCCGGGCGCCGGCGACGCGTTCGGATCGCTGTACGCGCCGCGGTGGTAGAGATAGTCGAGCAACGCGTCGCCGTCCTCGACGAAGCGGAGGTCGTTGACGACGCGGCTCTCCGCCAGCGCGTCGGCGGCGAGCATGCGGTCTTCTTCGTCGTCGTCGGCCAATAGGATGACGATCGGCTTGCCGTGATCAGGCATGGGACTCCTCCGGGGTCAGGTCTTCAGTTTCCAGTTTCTTATTTGCGGCCGCAAATAAGAAACTGGAAACTGAAGACCTGACCCCCTCTACTCATGATGGACCGGAAGAGTGACGGTGAACGTCGAGCCCTCGCCCGGCGTACTCCTCGCCGCGATCTCTCCCCCGTGACGTTCCGCTATTTTGCGACAGATTGCCAGGCCGATGCCGGTACCTTCGTAAATTCCTCGTCCGTGCAGCCGTTCGAACATCGTGAAAATGCGCTCGGCGTACTTCTCCTCGAAGCCGATGCCGTTGTCACGGACGATGACGCGCGCGCGGCCATTGTCGCTCTCGCCGCTCACTTCGACGCGCGGCGGCACGCCCTCGCGATGGAACTTCAAGGCGTTGCTGACGAGGTTCTGCAGGAGCTGGCGCATCTGCAACGGATCGGCGTCGATCGACGGCAGCGCCCCGATGGAGATCTCGCCGCCGGCGTCGTGCGCGCGGAGCTCGAGGTCGTGCGCCACTTCGCGGGCGATCTGCCCGAGGTCGACCGGAACGAAGGGCCGGGCCTTCGTGGTGACGCGCGAGAATGTCAGGAGATCGTTGATGAGCACCTGCATCCGCTTCGCCGCGGCCTGCATGCGGTCGATGTAGTCGCGCGCCTGCGGCGCGAGCTCGGCGGCGTGCTTGGCCTTGAGGCGGTCGCCGAAGGCCTGAATCTTCCGCAGCGGCTCCTGCAGGTCGTGCGAGGCGACGTAGGCGAAGTCTTCGAGCTCGCGGTTGCTGGCCTCCAGGCGGCGCATGGCGGAGTGCAGCTCCTCCTGCGCGCGCATGCGCTCGCGAATGTCGCGGGCGATGACGACGGCGCCCTCCTGCACGTTGACTTCGCTCACCGGCGAGATGGAGATGCTGACGTCGATGGCGTGGCCGTCTTTGTGCCGCAGGAGGCGGTGCTGGTCGCGGATGGCGCCGCGGCGGGAGAGCTCGCGCAACGTGCGCGAGATGGTGGCGTCGCCGCTCATGACCTCGAGGGTGTCGATGGAGCGGCCGAGGAGGTCGGCGGCGTCGTAGCCGAGGAGCGTGCGCACGGCGCCGTTGATCACGCGCACGCACCCCTCGGCGTCGAGCACGAAGAGGGCGTCGGCCATCGTCTCCAGGATCTCCCGCGCGGCGCGCGCGGCGGTGATCGGCGCGAGGCGGTGGCGGAGGATGGCGGTCCAGGCCACGGCCATGAAGGCGAGGACCGGGACGTAGCCGAGCGGCCGCAGGCGCACGCCGAACATCGGGATGAAGTCGATCGCGGAGAGGTAGACGACGGCGAAGGCGATCATCATCCGGGCGATGCGGCGCCTTCGTTTTGCGTCTTCCGTCCGCGTGTACTCCGCAATGCCCTCGACGAGCTGGCTGCCGAGCGCCGCGAAGAAGAAAAGAAGGAAGACGCCGAGGAGCGGGCCTTTCGTCGGATAGAAGCCCCAGTCATGTTGGGCGACGCCGGCGGCGAGGCCTTTCGTCAGCGCCGCGATGATTGCCCACATCGCGGCGACGATCCAGACGACGCGCACGACAAGACGCCGCTTCGAGTAGAGGCGGAGGGCGGTGGTGGTGAAGTCGTAGATCGCCGCCGGGAGCAATGCCACGCCGGCGAGACCGAGCCGGGCGAAGCGGAGGGCGATGTCCGCGTCGGTCTCGAGAAACATGAGGCCGAAGGCACCGAACCAGACCGCGACGAGGACGATCATCGCGCAGAAGAGGACGGCCACGCGCGAGGCGCGCTGGCGGCTGAAGATGACGGCCGCGAGGATGACGAGCGCGGCGGCGACGATCAGCCAGGGCGCAGCCTGGGCGGTCCAGTGCATGGGTGGTGGGTAGTGTAACGCTTGTGTTTGTAAGAGTCTTACCGGTAAGAGTACGATTTGCGAATGAAGATCACCTCGAAGGGTCAGGTCACGATTCCGCAGGAGATCCGCGAGAGCCTCGGACTCCTGCCGGAAACGGAAGTCGAGTTTGTGGTCAAGGGCAACGCCGTGCAGATTGTCAAGAGCCGGCAAGCGGAATCGCGTGGGTCCAGACTCGTTCGTCGCATGCTCGGGAAGGCAAAAGGCGGGATGTCGACGGATGAGATCTTGAAGTTGATGAGAGGCTGATGTGCCGGCAGCCGTATTGGTCGACACGAACGTACTGCTCGACGTATTGACGGAGGATCCGACATTCGGCGCATGGTCTTCGGAGGCGCTCGCCCGTGCGGCTGACGAGTCGACTCTGGTGATCAATCCGGTAATCTACGCCGAGGTCTCCGTCCGGTACGACAGCATCGAAGAGATCGATGAGTTATTGCCTCCGTTCCAGTTTCGGCGCGATCCGCTACCGTACGATGCCGCCTTTCTGGCCGGGAAGGCGTTTGTTGCGTACCGCCGCCGTGGAGGCACGAGGCTAAGCCCTCTTCCTGACTTCTACATCGGCGCTCACGCAGCCGTGGCTGGGCTCCGCCTGCTGACCCGCGATCCTCGCCGCTATCGCAGTTGCTTCCCGGTGTTGGAGATTCTCGCGCCGGACACCTGAGCGTCATCGAGTTGGATTACCCTGACTCCATCATGAGCACGAATCCGGCCGCGCGCCTGAGCCCGCAGGAGTACCTGCGCATCGAGCGCGAAGCGGAGTGGAAGAGCGAGTACGTCGACGGCGAGATGTTCGCGATGGCGGGGGCGTCGCCGCGGCACACGCAGATCGTGGGGAATCTCGTCCGACTACTCGGCAACGAGCTGCTGGAAGGTCCTTGTATCGTCCACCCCATCGATCTGCGCGTAGCGACCGACCCGCAGCGACACTACGCGTATCCGGATGTCGTGGTCGTCTGCGATCCCCCCGAGTACGTCGACACGAAGCTCGACACCCTCACGAACCCCGCCTTCATCGCCGAAGTCCTCTCCGAAACGACCGAAAAGTACGACCGCGGAGCCAAGTTCGAGCGTTACCGCGGCGTGCCGACGCTTTCCGAGTACCTCCTCATCGCCCAGGACCGCGTCCACGTGGAGCTGTACACCCGGCAGCGGGACGGCGCGTGGGTTCTGCGCGAATGGAACGACCCCGCCGCGGAGATCGAGCTCTCTTCCCTTCGATGCCGCCTGAAGATCGCCGGCATCTACGCGAAGGTGACGTTCGAGTAGCTGGGCTCGCCCGCCTTCCCAGTTGTCTTTCCGGGAATTTATTCGTACCGTGTCTTCGATCAACTCGGTTTTCCGGTCACGATCGAATCAGCCAGCCACGTCCGCGAGGTGAGGTGCGGGCCGACGTTGCACGCTGATGCAGGTGCACCCCGGCATGCGCACGCTCTGCACGCGTGTTCCCCGGCTCCTGCCGCGACCATTTCAGGAGAGGGAATGAACACTCGCAGTCGTTGGATGCTCGCCGCCGTTCTGCTACTCACCGCCTCAATCGCCAGCGCAGCCGCCTTCACGCCGGGCAACATCGTCGTCTACCGCGTCGGCTCCGGCTCCGCGCTGGCCGGCACGGCCACGGCCGTCTTCGTCGACGAGTACACGCAAGCCGGCGTGTTCGTCCAATCGGTCGCGCTGCCGACGACCACCGTCGGGGCCCAGCACGCCCTGACCTCCAGCGGCACCTCCAGCGCCGAAGGAATGATGACGCGGTCGAACGACGGCCGGTACCTCATCCTGCCGGGCTACGACGCTGCCATCGGCGCGGCCATCGCCACGAGCGCCTCGAACCGCGTCCTCGCCCGCATCGACTCCGCCGCCGCGATCGACACCTCGACCTTTGAGGTCGGCACCGCCGGCAACATCCGCGGCGCGACGAGCACGAACGGCACGACCCTCTGGTACGGCGCCTCGAACAACGGCTATCGCTCCACGACGTTCGGCTCCTCCTCGGCGTCGACGTCGCTCAACAGCACCCTCACGAATGCCCGGACCATCAATATCTTCAGCGGGCAGCTCTATTGCGGCGCGAGCACCGGTACGAACACCTTCCGCGGCGTGAGCGCGATCGGCACCGGTACGCCGACGACGACCGGCCAGACCATCACCCGTCTGCCGGGACTGAGCGACGCGGCGAATCCGAGCACCTACAACTTCTTCTTCGCCGACCTCTCCGCCGGCGTCGCCGGGCTCGACACGCTCTACATCGCCGACGACAGCACGAACACGATTCAGAAGTGGTCGTTGGTCACGGGATCGTGGACGCTCAACGGCAACATCACCGCGAACGGCGTTCGCGGGCTCACCGGCAGCGTTCAGAACGGCAACGTCCTTCTCTTCGGCACGACCGGCGGCACCGGCTCGACCGGCGGCGGCACGATTTACAAAGCGACCGACACGGCCGGCTACAACGCCGCGCCAAGCGTGGCGACCGCATCGAACATCGCCACCGCCGCCACCAACACGGCCTTCCGCGGCATCGCCTTCGTTCCCCAAGCCTCCCCCACCGTCCTCTCCATCAACCGCGCAGGTACGTCGCCGACCAACGCGAGCTCGGTCAGCTTCACCGTCGTCTTCTCGCAGATGGTCACCGGCGTCGACTCCTCCGACTTCGCGCTGACCACGAGCGGCGTGAGCGGCGCGAGCATCACCGGCGTCACCGGCTCGGGCGATACCTATACCGTCACCGTCAACACCGGGACGGGTGATGGGACGATCCGGCTCGACGTCGCCGACAACGACTCCATCGTCAACGAGGGCGGCATCGCCCTCGGCGGCACCGGCGCCGGCAACGGCAACTTCACCACCGGCCAGGTCTACACCGTCGACAAGACCGCGCCCACCGTGCTGAGCGCCAACCGCGCCGCGCCGAGCCCGACCACCTCGCACACGCTCTCCTGGACCGTCACCTTCTCCGAGGCCGTGAGCGGCTTCGATGCGGCCGACGTCTCCTTCGCCGTCAGCGGCTCGCTGGCCACCAGCGGCGCCGTCAGCATCACCGGCAGCGGACCGTACACCGTGACCCAGACCTTCACCGGTTCCGAGGGAACCGCGCAACTGCTCATCGGCGACGACGACAGCATCGTCGACGGGACGGGCAATCCCCTCGGCGGGACCGGAGCCGGCAACGGCGCGTTCAACGGGCAGACCTACGCCGTCGACAACCCGCCCTCGGTCGTTTCGATCAATCGCGCCGGCTCCTCGCCGACGAACGCCGCCTCGGTCAGCTTCACCGTCACCTTCAGCGAGAGCGTCACCGGCGTCGACGCTTCCGACTTCGCCCTGGCCACGAGCGGCGTCAGCGGCGCCTCGATCAGCGGCGTCAGCGGCAGCGGGCCGTACACCGTTACCGTGAATACCGGCAGCGGCGACGGTACGGTCGGCCTGAACTTCGTCGACGATGATACCGTCGTCGACAGCGTCGGGAACCCTGTCGGCGGCACAGGCGCCGGCAACGGGAACTTCACCGGGCAGGTCTACACCATCGACAAGACCGCCCCGACCGTCACCTCCATCACGCGCGTGGGCACGAGCCCGACCGCGGCGTCGAGCGTCGACTTCCTCGTCACCATCAGCGAGAGCGTCACCGGCGTCGACGCCGCCGACTTCGTGCTGACCACGACCGGCGTCACCGGTACCTCCATTACGGGCGTGACCGGCAGCGGGCCGTACACCGTCAGCGTCAACACCGGCAGCGGCAGCGGCACGATCCGCCTCGACGTCGCGGCGTCGCCGACCGTCAGCGACGCGGCCGGCAACGCGCTCGCCGGCGGCTTCAACACGGGCGAGATCTACACGATCGACCGCAATACGCCGAGCGTGCAATCCGTGACGCGCACCGATCCGAGCCCGACCAACCTCGCCAGCGTCCACTACACCGTCACGTTCTCGCAGAGCGTCACCGGCGTCGACGCGACCGACTTCGCGCTCACGAC
>DATDFB010000200.1:0-10333 GCA_036522835.1 Thermoanaerobaculia bacterium
GGCCATGCCGCCGCTGTCTTTTCCACGACTTGTAGACAGCGGCGGCATGGCCGCCGCACTCCACATCAGGGGTAATAGCCGCGGATCGTCTTCGCCCGTCCGTCGCTCACCTGCACCGAGATCTCGTGCCACTTCGAGCCCGGCTTCACGCCGTCCGGCGGGTAAAACCCGAGGATGTATTGCGAGCGGAGCTCGTTCTGGATGTCCGTGTAAATGCGCCCCAGATCGCTGGCGGACTCGATGTAATAGATGTTGCCGCCCGTCTCGGAGCAGAACTGGCCGAGCTTATAGCGCGTGTCGATCTCCGTGGCGCGGATGCCGATGCCGATCGCGTAAATCGGCACGGCCGCGCGGCGCGCGTACTCGAGCGCCTGCTCGAACGAGAACTTCGAGGCCGTGTCCTTGCCGTCGGTGATCAGCACCAGCGCCTTCTGCCCCTTCACGCCGACGAAGTTGTAGAGCGAGTACACCACCGCGTCGTACAGCGCCGTCGCCTCTTCGGCGCGCAGCTTGGCCAGACCCGCGTTCACGTCGGCGAGCTTCGTCGACCAGCGCTGGATCAGCAGCGGCTGCGAGTCGAACGACACCAGGAAGGCGCGGTCGCCCGTCCTCATCACGTTCGTGAAGAACTGCGAGCCCGCCTTCTGCGCCTCCATCATCCGCGGCTGCATCGAGCCCGAGGTGTCGATGGCCAGGCCGATCGACAGCGGCAGGTTCGTGACGTGCTCGAACTTCGCCACGCTCACCGGCTTCCCTTCGTCGAGCACCTTGAACGCCGTCTGGGGCAGGTCGTTCACCGGGCGGCCGTTGCGGATCACGGTCGTCGGCAGCTCGACGAGGTGGACGTTCACCTCTTCCATGAACTGCGGCGTGTTGATCATCACCACGTCTTCGACCGGCGGCTGCGGATCGTCCTTCAGATTCGCCACGGCGCGGATGTAGCCGACGCCTTCGTTCGGCGGGATGTCGATCGTCTGCACGTACGGCGGCCCGAAGAGCTCCGCCACGCGCACCTTGTTGAGAAACAGCTCGATGTGGTCGAGCTTCTTGCCGTCGGGGACATTCACCGCCATCTCCACGCGCGTCTTGCCGCGCGCCTTGAGCGCCACGCGGGGCGAGGTGATGCGCACGCGGAACGGATCGTTGCCGGTGTTGACGTCGATCTCGTCGCCGGTGAGCAGCTCCCCCTTGGCGTTGAGGGCCACGGCGCGCACGCGGCGCACCTGCGGCACGTTGCCGAGGTCGAGGTCGAGCGTGAACGGCGGCTGGCGCTTGGTCATCACCTTCTTGCCGTCGAGGTAGAACTCGACTGCGGTGATGTCGCCCGAGGTGATGGTCTCGATGTGCTGGATCCCGCTGAGGAGGTCGTCGGCGAGCGGGATGATGCGCAGCTTCGTCTCGTTTGCCTCGATCGTGTCCTTCAGCGCCGAGAGCGTAGCGGTGGAGTTGGCCTTCATGGCCTGCTGCTCGGGCGTATCGAAGACTTCCGGCACGACCAGGTCCTTCTCCACAATGGCCTCGGCGCCCGAATTGGGATCGACGACTTTGATCCGCGAGCGGTAGTTGGCCGGGCGGAGGAAGCGGTCGATCACCACCGGGAGCTTCTCGTCCTTCGAGTCGCCGGGGTAGTCGAAGCGGTAGCGGTAGTTCTCCCACAGCTTGTCGTCTTTGAGCACTTCGCCGATGACGTCGAGACTGTAGAGCTTCGTCCCGTTGACGTCCTTCGTCACGAGCTGCGCGCGCGGTACGAGGAGCGTGATCTGCGCATTGGTCTTCAACCCTTGTTTTGCCGGGAAGGCCACGGCCAGCTCGGTCGAGAGCTTCGGCGCGTTCGGGTTTGCCAGCACGACCGAGCGTAGGATTTTGTGCACGTCCTCTTCGTTGACCGGCGCCGGCTCGAAGACCTTCATGATCTCGGTCTTGTTGATCTGCACGTAGGCGATGGCTTTGAGCACTTCGTCGCCGTTGGCGCAGGTGAACTCGAGGTTGGTCATGCCGCCGGCGCCGACCATCCCGCCGAACACGTTCTGCACGCCCTGCTCCGGCCGGATCGACGCGCCGATCGCGTCCTGCGAGACCAGCTCGGTCATGGCGTCGGGCGAGAGCGCATTCCAGAGCCGGAAGTCGACGCCGTTGCGCGGCTGCACGAAGAGGAAGCGGACGTCGTGTCCCATGCCCGGGATGTAGAAGTACTTCCAGATCTCGAGCGGCTGGAGCAGACGGCAGGTGAGGATCTTGATCCGCTCGTCGGGCTGGCCGTGGATCAGCCAGACGCGGGCGCGGTCGGAGGAGATGTAGCGGAACTCCTCTTTGACCGCGTCGATGCGGTCGTAGTACTGGCGGCGGAAGGTCTGGTTGGTCGTGCCCTGGGCGACGTCGCGGCGGTGCCAGAAGTCATCGATATAGAGGTCGCGCTGGGCGTCGGTCTCGAGGAGGAGGAACGTGTCGAGCTCCGCGTCCTGCATGATCGGCTCGACGTCGGTGAGGAACTGCCGGTACTTGTCGCCGAGGTTCTTGATCCGTTCCTTCCGCTCGCGGCGGGAGAGCTTGCGGATGCCGGGATCGGGCGGCGCGGCCTTGGCGGTGTCGGCGGGCTTCTGCGGCGGCACGGACGTCGTGCCGTCGCCGGCGAGCAGCGCAGTCGAGGCGGCGAAGAGAAGCAAAGCAAAGAGGGCAGTGCGTTTCATCGTGGTCCCTGGGTCACGGCAGTTTGCGAGCCGTTCCAGCATAAAGGGAGCCAGGGCGGTTTGGGGGGCGCGCCGCCGCGTTGTCACAAGGGCGTTTCGAGCGAGCGTGCTCAGGTTTTTGCGCGCCGGAAGGATTCTTTGCCGTCCGCGGCGCGTTCGGGACGGCAGTTTCGGATGCGCGTCTATCTCGACAACAACGCCACGACGCCGCTGCACCCGGCGGTTCTCGACGCGCTGGAGCGCGCGCTGCGCGACGTCTTCGGCAATGCCTCGTCGATTCATCGCGAAGGGCAGACGGCGCGGCGGCGCATCGAAGAGGCGCGCGAATCCGTCGCGGCGCTGATCGGCGCGGCCGCGCGCGACGTCGTGTTCACCAGCGGCGGGACGGAGAGCAACAACGCCGCGATTTTCGGCGCGGCGCGCGCGCACGTCGTCACGACGGCGATCGAGCATCCCAGCGTGTCGGAGCCGATCCAGGAGCTCGAACGCCGCGGCCACGCCGTGACGGTCGTGCCGCCGCTGCGCAACGGCGTCGTGCCGGCCGAGGCCGTCATCGCGGCGATCCGACCGGAGACGAAGCTCGTGGCCATGATGCTGGCGAACAACGAGACCGGCGTCGTGCAGCCGGTCGCCGAGGTGGGGCGCGCCTGCCGCGAGCGCGGCATCCATCTTCATTGCGACGCCGTGCAGGCCGCGGGGAAGATCGACATCGACGTCAAGGCCCTCGGCGTCGACACGCTGTCGCTCTCCGCGCACAAGTTGCACGCGCCGAAGGGCATCGGAGCGATGTACGTCCGCGGCGGGCTCTCGCTCGACCGCTACCTTTTCGGCGGCGCGCAGGAGCGCCGCCGCCGCGCCGGTACGGAGAACGTGCCGCTCGCCGTGGCCTTCGGCGTCGCGGCGGAGCTGGCGCGCGACGCGGCGCCGCGGGCGCGCGTCCGCGCGTTGCGCGACCGCTTCGAGGCCGCCATCGCGCCGCTCGGCTGCACGATTAACGGCGCCGGCGTCGAGCGCCTCCCGAACACCACGAGCGTCACGTTCGAGGACGCGGACGCCGAGGGGATCGTCATCGGCTTGGACCTGGCCGGCATCGCCGTCTCGACCGGCGCCGCCTGCTCCTCGGGGCGCATCGAGCCGAGCCACGTGCTCACGGCGATGGGGCTCTCCGAGACGGAAGCGCGGGCGACGATCCGAGTTTCGCTGTCGCGCCTCACCACCGCCGAGGAGATCGACCGCGCCATCGCCGTGATCCATGAGGTTGTGCCGCGCACGATGTCGAGTGCGCCGGCCATGCCGGCGCTGTCAGACGAATAACCCTTGCTCCAGCCCGGTTTCTTTGCCACAGTTGTGTCCGGGTCCTACCAGATGCCTGATCCCGTTACCGTCCTTCAGGGCGATCTCTCGCGTATCCAACTGCCGGACGTCCTGAGCTTCCTCTCCATGATCCGCGGCAGCGGCAAGCTGCTCGTGCGCAACAACCACCTGGAGCGGACGATCCACTGGAAAGACGGCGAGATCGTCTTCGCCAACTCGAACTCCCCCGAGCACTCCCTGGGGCAGTTCCTCCTCCGCAACGGCAAGATCACCCAGGCCCAGTACGAGGAGTCGAAGCGCCGCGTGACCGCGCAGACGCGCCACGGCAAGCTCCTCGTGCAGATGGGGGCGATCTCGCCGAAAGACCTCTGGTGGGGCGTCAAGCACCAGGCCCTGGAGATCATCTACTCGCTCTTCAACTGGAAAGAGGGGACGTTCGCGTTCGTCGACTCGATCGACGAGCTGGCCACGGAGCGCATCGTCCTGGCCATCAACACGCCCAGCGTGATCATGGAGGGCATCCGCCGGCTCGACGAGACGGCGCGCATCAAGGAGAAGGTGCCGAGCGTGGAGATGGTGTTCATGAAGGTTCCGAACACCACGCCCGACTTCCGCGCCCTCGACATGAACGACGCGGAGATCAACGTCTACCGCAACATCGACGGCAAGCTGACGGTGCGCGAGCTGATCGGCAAGTCGGAGATGACGGAGTTCGAGGTCTCGCGCATCCTCTTCCAATTGCTCTCCGCGCGGCTCATCGAGGTGGCGCCGGAGGAGAAGTCGTTCCGCCCGGTGTTCCTCGACGTCGAAGACTCGCCGGAGCTTCTCAAGGTGATCTCGACGTACAACGACATGTTCGGCCGTCTCTACGCGGCGCTGCAGAACGCGGTGGGCGACGACTCCGCGCGCGACATCTTCATGACCGCGCTGCAGACCGCCGAGAGCGACGAGCTCTGGAGCGGCGTGTTCTTCGATCAGTTCGGCCGCTTCGACGAGAACATGCTGATCGCGAACATCTCGGAGCTGCCGTTCGAGAAGCGCAAGCCGGCGCTCGACGAAGGGCTGAACACGCTGCTGTCGGTGCAGCTCTTCGAGGTGTCGCAGCACCTCGACGCCTCGAGCAAAGTGGACGTGTTCCGGTTCATCTCCGATCAGAAGGCGTCGCTGGAGAAGGCGGCGGTTTGAGGGCGCCATGCCCAAAGTCCTCCCCATGCTCCACGTCCCCGACGTCCCCGCCGCCACCGCGTGGTACGTCGACGTCGCCGGCTTCACCGTGGTGGCCACGCACGAGGACGACTGGGCGATGCTCTCCCTCGGCGAGAGCCGGATCATGTTCAGCGAGGGCGGCAAGCCGTCGGACGCCTGGCGCCGCGAAGTCGACCTCTACATCTACGTCGACGACGTCGATGACCTCTACGAGCGGCTCAAAGCCCGCGTCGAGGTCGTCGAGCCGCCGCACGACGCGATCTACGGCATGCGCGAGGTCATCATTCGCGATCTGAATCGGTTCTGGATCACGTTCGGGAAGACGATCGAATAGGGGGCAGAGCGCAGGGGGCAGGGGGCAGGTGATGTCCCCTGCCGGCTGCACGATCATCTCTCGGCCAAATCATCACCTGCGCCCCGCCCCCTTGAAGCCCTCGATGTGGAGTGCGGCGGCCATGCCGCCGCTGTCAGATGAGAGCGGCGGCATGGCCGCCGCACTCCACATCGAACCTCTTTGAAGTCCGGACGCCACTCGGGTTTCACGTTCGTCTTTCGAAGGCGCGCTGGCAGCTCATCGTCACGACGATCGAATAGGGGGCAGAGCGCAAGGGCAGGGCGCAGATGATGTCCCTGCCGGCCGCACGCTCACTCTCGGCAAAATCATCACCTGCGCCCTGCCTCCTGCGCTCTGCCCCCTTGAAGCCCTGCTATCCTTCCGCCGCGCATGTACCCGACCCTCCTCAAGTTCCACAACTTCGAGATCACCACCTTCGGCCTGATGATGTTCCTCGCCTTCATCGTGGCCGGGTGGGTGCTGACGCGGCAGTTTCGCCGCTACGGCCTCTCCGACGACCTTGCGTCGAATATGGTCATGGCCGCCGCCGTCGGCGGCATCATCGGCGCGAAGATCTACTACGCCATCCTCTTTCGCGACTGGCACCTCCTCTTCGACCGCGCCGGCCTGGTCTGGTACGGCGGTCTGATCGGCGGTTTCCTCGGATGTTGGTTCCTGCTATGGCGGCGCCACGTCGACTTCCTCACCGCCGCCGACGCCACCGCGCCGTCCCTCGCCATCGGCTATGCCCTCGGGCGCATCGGCTGTTTCCTCGTCGGCGACGACTACGGCCGTCCGACCAACTCGTGGGCCGGCATCGCCTTTCCGAAAGGCTCGCCGCCGACCACGTGCGAGTCGCTGCACGACTTCGGCGTGCGCGTCGACTGCCTTCCGGGCGAAGTGTTGAAAGTCCATCCCACGCAGCTCTACGAATCGTCGGCGGCGCTCGTGATGTTCGTCATCCTCCTGGCGCTGGCGAAGCGCCCGCACCACCGCGGCCGCGTCTTCGGCGCGTTTCTCGTGCTGATGGGCATCGAGCGCTTCCTGGTCGAGATCGTCCGCGCGAAGGACGACCGCTTCCTAGGCCCGTTCACCATCGCGCAGCTCATCAGCGTCCTCATCCTCATCGCCGGCGCCCTTCAGATCCTTCTCCCCGCGCGCGGGGAGAAGGTGCCGCGAAGCGGCGGATGAGGGGCGCATGCTTCCCATCACTCGCCCCTCACCCGGCGCCTGCGGCGCCACCCTCTCCCCGCGAAGCGGGGCGAGGGGCCTGAAGCGATGACGCCGCTGCTGTTCGTCGGCGTCGTCCTGCTGGTCTCCCTCGCGGCCGGCTTCCTCGGCGCGCTCCTCGGCCTCGGCGGCGGCCTGATCGTCGTCCCGGTCCTCACCCTCCTGCTCCACGTCGACATCCGCCTGGCCATCGGCGCGTCCATCATCTCCGTCATCGCCACGTCGAGCGGCGCGGCGGCGGCGTACGTGAAAGAGCGGCTGGCGAACATCCGCGTGGCCATGTTCCTCGAGCTCGGCACGGCCTCGGGCGCGATCGCCGGCGCCTACCTCGCGGGCGTCGTCCATCCGCGCGGGCTCTACGTCCTCTTCGGCGCGATGCTCGGCTACTCCGCCGTGGCCATGCTGCGCGGCATCCACGCCGCGCCGAGCGACGAGCCGCCGGGCGCGCTCTCCGAGTGGCTGCGGCTCAACGGCTCGTACTTCGACCACGCCACCGGCGAGACCGTCGAGTACCCCGTCCGCCGCCCGCTCCTCGGCCTCGGCATGATGTTCGGCGCCGGCACGGTGAGCGGCCTCCTCGGCGTCGGCTCCGGCGCGCTGAAAGTGCCGGCCATGGACCTCGGCATGGGCTTGCCGATGAAAGCCTCCACCGCGACGAGCAACCTGATGATCGGCGTCACCGCCGCGGCCAGCGCCGGACTCTATTTCGCGCGCGGCCAGATCGATCCCTTCATCGCCGCCCCCGTCGCCCTCGGCGTCCTCGGCGGCGCGCTCCTCGGCACGCGCGCGCTCAAGCACGTCTCCAGCGAGCGCCTCCGCCGCCTCTTCGTCGTCGTCCTTGTCGTCGTTTGCTTGCAGATGATCTGGAAAGGCATCGCCGGATGAAGCGCGACATCGAGCTCTTCATCAGCACGACCCTCCGCATCGGCGTGATGCTGAGCGTCGCCGTGATGCTCTTCGGCGTGATCGTCACCTTCGTCCACCATCCCGACTACTTCCACTCCCGCCCCGCCCTCGGCGAGCTGACCAACTCGCGCGAGATCTTCGCCAACACCACCGGCGCCGTCCTCCGCGGCGTGCGCGAGCTGCGCGGGCAGTCGATCGCCATGCTCGGCATCCTTCTCCTCATCGTCACGCCCGTCGTGCGCGTCGCCATCTCCGTCGTCCTCTTCGCCGCGCAGCGCGACCGCCGTTACGTTTTGATAACAGCCGTCGTGCTGGCGCTGCTGCTCACCTCGTTGACGAGCGGCCTGGGCGAGTAGACTCGTGGGGTGATCGTTTTCCTGACGGTCTACCTCGGCCTCATCACCGGCCGGCAGCCGTTCGAGCTGCGCGTCGATCCCGCGGTGAAACTGGTCCGCCTCTACCTCGACGGCGAGAAAGTCGATGCCCTCGGCGCGCCGCCGTGGCACGCGATCGTCGATCTCGGCCAGACCATCGTGCCGCACGAGCTCGTGGCCAAGGGCTTCGACGAAAAAGGCGAAGAGATCGCCCGGGTGTCGCAGATCATCAACCTGCCACGTCCGACCGCGGAGCTCGAGGTCGTCGTCGATCGCGATGCGAACGGTGTCCCGAAGTTCGCCACGCTGACCGGCTTCCACGTCAGCTACGCCGACGTCCGCCGCGCCACGCTGAAGCTCGACGTCGTTCCGCTCAAGCTCGACAAGAATTTCCGCGCCGCGCTGCCGGCCGTCGACATGCGCCGCCCGCACGACCTCGCGGCGGAAATGCGCTTCGCCGACGGCACCGTGGCGCGGCGCGAGATCGTCTTCGGCGGCGAGTTTGCGGAGACGATGCCGACGCAGCTCACGCCGACCGCGGTGACGGCGCGCGCCGGCGCGGCCGCCGCCGACTGCTTCGTCGACCACGGCACGCCGCTGCGCGTCAGCAACGTCGAGAAACCGGGGGCGACGCTCATCGTCGTCCGCGATCCCGATCCGGCCGAGGTCAAGGGCGCGCTCATGTTCAGCGCCGTCGTCAACGGCAGCATCGACACGGCCGTCATGCGCCGCGCCTCGACGCTCGACCAAGACACGGTGATGGAGCTGATGTCGCCCGCCGCCGACCGCATCGTCGAGCCCGATCGGCCGACGGCGATCCTCTTTCCATCGTTCACCAACAACGAGCCGAAGATCGGCCTCTACTGGTTTCTGACCTCGACGAAGATCCGCGGCACCGCGGTCGACGCGCAGCGCCGCTGGGCCGACGCCGTCGCCGTCGCGGCGGTGAAGGCGATCTCCAGCGGGCGCCGTCGCGCCGTGCTCCTCGTCCTCGGCAACAAGCCCGACATGAGCTATCACCCGCCCGAGGCCGTGCGCGAATATCTCGCTTCGGTCGGCGTGCCGTTGTTCGTGTGGTCGGTGTTTGGCAACACGGACGTCGGCGCCCACTGGGGCGCCGTCGAGGACGTGTCGACGATGGAGAAGATGGCCGCGGCGACGGAGAAGATCCGCAGCGCGCTCGACAGCCAGCGCATCGCCTGGATCTATGCCGATCCCTTCACCGCGCTGCACGCCGAGGTGAAGGAGGGCTGCGCGTACGCGCGGCTGGCGCGATGATCGTCTTTCTCACCCTCTACCTCGGCCTGGTCAGCGGTCCGCAGCCGCTCGAGCTGCGCGCCGATCCGGCGGTGAAGTCGATCGAGATCGTGGTCGACGGGGCGACGGTGTGGACGATGAGCGCGCCGCCGTGGCGTCTGGAGCTCAACTTCGGCGCGGCGCTGCTTCCGCACGAGATCGTGGCCGTCGGCTTCGACGCGAAGGGCCACGAGGTCGCGCGCGCGACGCAGTTCGCGAACCTGCCGCGGCGCAACGCGGAATCCGACGTCGTCCTCACGCCCGACGCGAAGGGCACGCCCCTGCGCGCGGCGCTCGTGACGCGCCACATCGCGCACGAGAAACTCCGCAGCGCGTCGATGAAGCTCGACGACAAAGCGCTCGCGCTCGACAAGGAGCTCACCGCCAAGCTGCCGCCGATCGACATGCTGCGCCCGCACGTCCTCACCGCCGAGGCGCGCTTCGCCGACGGCGCCGTGGCGCGGCGCGAGGTCGTCTTCGGCGGTCAATATGCCGAGTCCGCGCAGGCCCAGCTCACGCCGCTCGTCGTCACGCGCACTGCCGGCGGCGACGCGCCGGCGGAAGGATGCTTCACGGCCAACGGCGCGGCGCTGAACGTTCGCTCCGTCGAGCTCTCCACCGCGGACGTCATGCTCGTCCGCGATCCCGGCGCGCAGAGCGGCTATTCGCTGGGGCGCCGCGGCTCGGCGAATCTCGGCAATCTCGGCGCGCAGCGTGCGATTGCCTCGCTCGACGAGGGCACCTTCGGGCAGATCTTCTCGCCCGTTCCGCAGCAGGTCCAATCCGATGCGGAGACGACGACGCTCTTCACGCCGACGTTCTCGTTCGACGCGTCGACCTCCGGCATGTACTACGCGCTGGCGTCGTCGTACGGCTCGGTCGGAGGAGGCACGCCGCGGCAGTGGGCGGATGCCGTTGCCGTCGCGGGCGTCGCCGCCGCTGCCGGCGGGCGGCGCCGCGCGGTCGTCCTCGTCATCGGCGACGCT
>DATDFB010000201.1:0-36186 GCA_036522835.1 Thermoanaerobaculia bacterium
TCAGCGGCGTACGACTGTTCCGCCCACCCGCGTGTCCTCGCGATCGCCGCGTTCCGGTCGGTCGCGGCTGATTGCCAAGGCGAAGACCGAAAAGCAATCAGCAAAGAAGAAAACTGCCCTTGACAATCGCTTTCATAGAACGATCCTCACAAGCTGACAAAAACCGCCGAGCCTTGGCTCGGCGGCGAAGCCGCCTTCGGGCGGCTCGAACTGCACGCGCGCGTCACGCCGGCTGCAGTTCGCTCCTGCCACGTCGTGTTGGTCGCGGCAGCCGTCGTGCCGCTCTCCTGAGGTCGCCGTGGAGGGCGGCTTTTGCAGCTTAGAGTGATCACGTTGGGCTGCCGAGAACACCAGTGCTGCCATTTCGCACGGTCAGACTGCAACCCTGTGCATCGTCGGTTCGATCCCGCAAGCAATCCAGGCTCTCGTACGCTTCGTCGGTCAAATCGCGGCCAGCGATTGGGAAACCGTACGCTTTGTCAATTCGATCGGCTCAAGAAATTCCGGTGCGTGAAAACCGTAAGCGCACCGAACTTCGTGCTAATGAAACGCACTGGCGAGGCCGCGGCGGCCGCCGCACGCTTCGCGTTGTTCAGGATTTGCGTCGAATAGCCGGCTACGGCATCGCGACCGGAGCAGTTCCGGCAATGTTGGTTTCTGGAACTCAGTTCGGCAGAAGCGGCGGCATTCGCCGCCGCACTGCTACCGCCGAATGCACGTGTTTAGCACAATGCAGCGGTTGAAATCTTCGCGAGAGGCCACAGGAGTTCATGTCGCAGCCCAACTGTCCTCAAGCTGAGACCCATGCGATGGGCGATCGAATGAGTCCGATCTCACGACGCACGCACCCACCCGGCCCGCCGGCGCACGATCCGCCAGGCGATGAAAATCACGCCGGCGAACACAAAGAGCAGCGGCCCAAAGTAAATGACCGCCCAGATCGCCACGTCGGCGAACCCCTGCGCCGTCTTCACCAGGGCGCGGCTGGCGTCCTTCATCACCGCCACCGGCTGCCACCCCGCCTCCACCACCGGCTTCGAGACAGGGTTCGGCGTCAGCGTCAGCTTGATCGTCGACATCGCCGACATCTGCGCGAGATACCGCATCCGTCCCTTGGCCGTCTCGATCTGGCCGCGGAGCTGCGTCAACTGCTCGTAGACCTCGAGAATGTCCTCCGCTTTCTTCGTCCGCTCGCGCACCGTGGCCATGAGCTGGCGCATCTCCACTTCGGCCGCTTCGAGATTGCGCACCTGCGACTCCAGATCGACGTACTCCTGCGACACGTCGTCGCCGCTGACCGTCTCCGACTCCACGCGCGCGGCCGCCTTGCGGATCGCGGCGAGCGCGGCGTCGAGCTTCGGCGCCGGCACGCGCACCGTGAGCGTGGCGCGCATCACCTCGCCGTCGCGCCAGAGCTTCGAGTCGGTGACGTAGCCGCCGTTCGCGGCGGCGAGCTGCGCGAGCGTCTCCACGGTCCTTCCGGTGTCGCCGACGATCAAGCTCACCTCGGCGGTGCGGACGATCATGCGCGGCAGCGCCGGTGCCTGCGGCGCGGGGGCCGAAGCGACGGCGTTCGCGCTGGGTGGAGGCGGGGGCGGCGGCGCCAGGCCGGCGGCGCGCGCGAAATCGGCGTTGGCGGCTTTGGACTCGGGAGGCGGCAAGGCGCGCTCGGCCTTGCAGGAGATTGCGGCGAGCGCGAGCAGCGCGAAAACTTTCTGTTTCATGCGCCGTTAGACGCGGATCAATTCGCCCGCGAAACTGCGTTAGAGTCCCGCGTATGCGAATCGCAACCCTCACAGCACTCCTCTGCGCGCTCCTGTTGCCCGCAGCCGCGCTCGCCGCCACCGGCGACGTCCTCCCCTTCCCGGCCGCGGAGAAAACCCTCCCCAACGGCCTCAAGGTCATCGTCGTTCCCACCGGATTCCCGAACATCGTGGCGCTCTACATCCCGGTCCAGACCGGCTCGCGCAACGAGATCGAGCCGGGGAAGTCGGGCTTCGCCCACTTCTTCGAGCACATGATGTCGCGCGGCACGCCCGCCTATCCGCCCGAGAAGTACAACGAGGTGGTGACCAAGGCCGGCGCGCGCGAGAACGCCAACACCTCCGACGACCGCACCGTCTACCACATCGTCTTCGCGCGCGAGGACCTGCCGAAGATCATGGAGATCTACGCCGACCGCTTCATGAACCTCTCGTACCCCGAGCCGGCGTTCCAGACGGAGTCGAAAGCGGTCCTCGGCGAGTACAACAAGAACAGCGCCAGCCCCGTGCGCAAGCTCCTCGAGGTCCAGCGCGACCACGCCTTCTCGACGCACACCTACAAGCACACCACCATGGGCTTCCTCAAAGACATCGAGGACATGCCCAATCAGTACGCGTACTCGAAAGAGTTCTTCAAGCGCTGGTACCGCCCGGAGTACACCACCATCATCGTGGCCGGCGACGTGAAGCCCGACGAAGTCTTCGCCCTCGTCGACAAATACTGGAGCGGCTGGCAGCGCGGCACCTACAAAGCCGACATCCCGCAGGAGCCGCCCGCGAAAGGCCCCGTGTATGCGCACGTCGACTGGCCGTCGAACACGCTGCCGTGGGTGACGGTGGCGTTCCACGGCCCGGCCTTCTCGGACACGCAGAAAGACGCCGCGGCGATGTCGACGCTGCTCGACCTCGAGTTCGGCCAGACCTCCGACCTCTACAAACGCCTCGTCAACGACGAGCAGAAAGTCGATCAGCTCTTCTACTTCGACGATCCGCACGTCGACCCGAGCCTCTACACCGTCTTCGCGCGCGTGAAGAAGCAGGCCGACGTGCCGTACGTGCGCGACCAGATCGAGAAGACCTTCGCCGGCGTGCGCGACCGCCTGGAGCCGGCCGACCGCGTCGAGGACGCGAAGTCGCAGGCCCGCTACTCGCTCGTGCGCAGCCTCGACAACACCGAGGCCGTGGCGGAGACGCTCGCGGAATTCGTGAAATTCAACCGGTCGTACGACACCATCAACAACTTCTATCGCGTGCAGGCCTCGCTCACGCCGAAGGACTTGCAGGAGACGGCGAAAAAGTACTTCACGAACGAGAACCTCGTCGTCACGACGCTGTGGAAAGGCGCGGGGCTCACCGAGAACGCCGCCGGATCATTGCCGGCGCCGGCCGCGCAGGGGGGACAGGCAACCGCGGCGCCGTTGCACATCGTCAAGCAGAAATCCCTCCTGCCGCAGATCGAGGTCAAGCTCCTCTTCAACGCCGGCTCGGCCAATGACCCGGCCGGCAAAGAAGGGTTGGCGATGCTGGCGTCCGACATGATCGCCGACGCCGGCTCGCGCACGATGACGATCGACGCCATCCGCAAGGCCCTCTATCCGATGGCCGGCGCGTTTTACGCCAGCGTCGACAAGGAGATGACCACGCTGACGGCGTCGATCCACAAAGACAATTGGGAGAAATTCTTCGACGTCGTCCTGCCGCAGCTCCTCGAGCCGGGCTTCCGGGACGAAGACTTCCAGCGCCTCAAGGACGCGCAGCTCAATGCCTTGAAGGAGTCGCTGCGCAACAACAACGAAGAGGAGCTCGGCAAGGAAGAGCTGCAGAACCGCATCTACGCAGGAACGCCGTACGGCCACACGCCGCTGGGCACGGTGGCGGGCATTCAGGCCATCACGCTCGACGACGTCAAACAATTCATCGCCGCGAATTACACGCGCCAGAACCTCATCGCCGGCATCTCCGGCGACTTCTCCGACGCGCTCGTGGCGCGCCTCAATACCGCGACGGCGCAACTGCCGGAAGGCACGGCGGCCGCGCAGGGATTGAAGGCGCTGCCGAAGATCGAGGGGCACAAAGCGAACGGTCTCGAAGTGGAGATCATCCAGAAGGACACGCGGGCCACGGCCATCTCCATCGGCGCGCCGCTGCCGCTCACGCGCGCGAGCGGCGCCGACTGGGCCGCGCTCAACGTGGCCCGGGCCTGGCTCGGCGAGCACCGCATGTCGCAGGGGCGCCTCTTCCAGCGCCTGCGCGAGATCCGCGGCCTCAATTACGGCGACTACGCGTACATCGAGTTCTTCAACCGCCCCGGCGGGCAGTTCTTCCCCAGCGCGAACATCGCCCGCCGCGCGCAGATCTTCGAGATCTGGATCCGCCCGGTCGTGCCGGCGAACGCGCACATGTCGCTGCGCATCGCCCTGCACGAGCTCGAGAAGCTGGTGAATGAAGGTCTGTCGCAGGCGGACTTCGAAGCCACGCGCCAGTACCTGATGAAGAACGCCTACGTGATGACGTCGACGCAGGACCAGCGCCTCGGCTACGACCTCGACTCGTGGTGGTACGGCATCCCCGAGTTCACGTCGTACGTGCGCAATCTCTATTCGAAGCTGACGAAGGACGACGTCAACCGCGCGCTCAAGACGTACCTCACGCCGAAGAATCTGAGCGTCGTGATCGTGACGAAGGACGCCCAGGGCCTGCGCGACGCGCTGGTGAGCGACGCGGTGTCGACGATCAAGTACGACTCGCCGAAGCCCGACGAGATCATGGCCGAAGACAAGGTCATCGGTTCCATGAAACTCGGGATCAAGCCGGAGAACGTGAAGATCGTGCCGGTGGACGAGGTGTTCGCGAAGTAGGGAGGGAGGTCACGGGTCACAGGTGACGGGTGACAGCTAGTGTTTTCGGTCGGGTCCACACCTGTGACCTGTCACCTGTCACCTATAGCCAGCCGATCCTGAACGCGAGCGCCAGCAGGTTCGCGGCGATGACGATGCCGGGGACGATCGCGGACAGCAAGCCGGCGGGACGGCCGCGGAGGTCGCCGTTGGGCTCGAACTGCGGGCGCGCCGGCGCTTCGTCGAGGAGATAGGCGCGCTCGGGACGATCCGGGTCATAGAGCAGCGGCTCGCGCGCTTCGTCCTCGAGGCGGGCCGTGTACGTCGTGCGCGCCACCGCCTCGTGACGCCGGCCGTCGCGCGCCGTGAACTCGAACCTCAGCGCCCACACCGGGTGGCCGTTGACGACGACGTTGGTGCGCTCGCGTCCCAACAGCGTTCCCTCGGCGAGGATGCCGCGGCGGAGAATCCGGTTGCGCCGGAGCCCGCTGCGCGTCGCAAAAAAGACCAGGACCGCTCCGATGAAGGGAAAGATCATCACCAACCCGACCGCGGCCGAGAACTGCGCGCGGCGCATGCCGGCGATGCGCGAGCGCTCGGGATGATCGGCGTCGTACTCGACCGTGACCTCGTCCCCGGCCGATCTCGATTCGCCGTTGGTGTACGACGTGCCGCGGAGCGTCGACCCGGCCACGGAGAACTCGTAGCGATGGGCCATCACCCGCTGCTCGTTCACCGACGCGCCGGTGGGCTCGACGCTCGTCACGCGCCCGGGCGACTGCGCGTACGGCCCGCGGAACGTCAGAAAGGAGACGTCCGCGTTGCCGATGAAGGCCCAGCCGAAGATCATGCCGAAGCCGAAGACCAGCCAGGCGATCTGCGCGAATCCATTGAAGACGTTCGGCAGGAGGAGCGACAACGGCACACGGCGCGGCGGCGGCGCCAGCATCACCGGGATGGACTGCATTCGCCAATCATACCCACCGCGCCAAACGACGATTGACACTTCCCCGTAGACCCTCTAAAGTGCCGCGCTCAACCGCTCGCAGGTCCCTTTTCCCATTACTGAGCTCACGGGAGTCTCCCCGTCACGGGAAGGTTCTGCCGGCAACTGACGGGTCGCAGACCAGGAGTCTCTATGCAGCACCTCCGGATTCTCTCCGCCGCTATCGTTGCGGCTTTCATTGCCGCATTCTCGATCGCCGGCGAGGTGTCGGCGCCGCAGAAAACGCCGGCCGGCGCGAAGAGCATGGCCGGGCGTTTCCACCTGGCGGCGAACGGCGCCAGCGGCTGCACGGTCAGTCCATTCGCACCGGCCGACACGGACGAACAGCACTACGTCGCCGACTGCTCGCCGACCTTCGACGCCCTCGTCCACAACACCGATCCCTCGCCGCAAGCCACGCTGCGCGTCGACCGCGTGGCCGGCGACGTCCCCAAGCTCGTCGCCAACCACTTGATCAGCCTGAACGCGACGATCAAGGTCGCCGCCTTCGACGTCAACACCGGCGACTTCGCGCGCGTGCCGCGCGGCGCCGCGCAGGAGCACGACAAAGTCTTCTTCAACGACCACGAGCTCGGCATCCTCGTCGGCCACGGCGCGCAGTGGAGCATCACCACGTTCACGGTGCCGATCGAGTGGGTGAACTTCGCCCAGGACACCTTCGGCGGTCCGCTCCTCCCCGGCGAGAACACCCTCCGCGTCGCGGTCGACGCCGACAACCACGTGCCGGTGTGGAGCACGGAGATCGACTGGGTGAGCCTGGAGTTCCAGGTCGTGCGTCCCATCATCCTCGCCCACGGCGGATTCGCCACGCCCGGCACATGGCATCAGTTCTGGACCGGCAAGCTCGATGAGCTGGGAGTGCCGCACGACGAGGTCCGATTCCCCGAGGACGGCCGCCGCACCATCGAGGAGAACGCCGGGGTGCTGTCGAGCTTCATCGACGATCATCTCCGCCGCTGGGGCGCCGACAAAGTCAACATCGAGACGCACAGCAAGGGGGGGCTGGACGCCCGCCACGCCGTGGAGCACCGCGGCGGCGTCGACCGCGTGGCCATGGTCGGCGCGCCGCACTGCGGGATGAAGTTGTTCGACCTGGCCGAGGTGCTGACTCACCTCGGACCGCTCATCCCGATCGGCATCGCCATCGACATCAAGGCTCCGCTCGTCCCCGAGCTGACCACGCCGTCGATGAAACTCTACAACCGCTATCACGGCCACAACCCGAACGTCCGCTACTCGACGCTGGCCGGCGGCTATCACGCCCACACGTTCAGTCCGTACAAGGCCCTCCAAGCGATCGTCGGCTTCGGCGACCTGATCGTGTCGCAGAAGTCGGCGCAGTGCCTCAGTTGGTCGTTCAACACCAAGTACGAGTCGTTCGGCAACAACCACAACGCCATGCACTGGAACGAGGTGACCGCGCAGCCGGCCTTCGACGCGCTCTGGAGCCTCGTCCGCACCGTTCCCAGCGGCTCGCCGCGGCAACCGGCCGCCATGGGCGTTCGTCCCGTCGCCGCCGCGAACGACGTCGACGACGAAGACGCCGAGTTCGCCCTCACCGCCTCCACGCCCGCCAGCGTGCAGCAGGGGGAGACGAAGTCGTTCTCCGTCCCCATCGACGACGCCCACCCGGCCTCCTTCTCCATCCTCTACTCCGGCACCGCCATCGGCGCCGAGCTCGTGTCGCCGTCCGGCCTCCATTACACCTGGGACCAGGTGTGGGGCGACGCCTCCGGCATCTCCAACGGCGACGAAGAGATCCCCACCACGCAGGCGCGCATCAAGTCGTACAACTTCGATGCGCCGGAAGTCGGCGTCTGGACGCTCAACGTCACCGGCCTCGCTGCGGGAACGACGAACTTCGGCGTCACCGGTCTGCTGCAGACTCCCAGCACGGCCATGGACGTCGCGGTCGAACCGCAAGTCGTTCACACCGGCACGCCGCTGCGCGTGCGCGCCACCGTCACCCGCGGCGGAGCGCCGCTGACCGGCGCCACCGCCACCGCCCTCGTCACGCTTCCCGACGAGAGTCAGCAGCAGATCACCCTGCACGACGACGGCGTCTCCGGCGTCTACAGCGCCGAGGTGGCCACGCCGGTCTCGGGGAAGTACGACTTCGTCGTGACCGCCGAGGACCATCGGCCGAACCAACCCGCCTTCAGCAGGCAGACGATCGTCAGCGGCAACGTCTCCGCGAGCCTCACCCGCTTCGACGGTCCGTACACCGACGCCGCCTTCAACACCGATCCCAGCGTTCCCGGCCTCGACACGCTGCTCGTCACAGGCAACCTCAACGTCGTCGAGCCCGGAACGTATCGCCTCTTCGGCGTCCTCACCGATCTCAATGGCAACGAAGTCACCACCGCGCCGTTCGTGCTGACCATCCCCTTCTCCGCGATGGTGCGCTTCAGCCTCCCCTTCCCCGGCGCCGGCATCTACGCCAGTTCCGTGAACGGCCCGTACAAGCTGAACCTCCGCCTGGCCGAGGAGCGCAACGGCGCGCTCCTGCCGATCGAGGAAGAGGACGGCGTTTACACCACCGCCTTCTACGACGCCCGCCAGTTCGGCGCGCCGCCGCCGCCCGACAAGTTCCCGACGAGGGTGACGGCCGACCCGGCCTCCGGTCCGTATCAGGGACCGTCCACGATGGTGGCGCACCTCACCGACGCCGACGGCAATCCGCTTCCCGGCCGCTTCATCACCTTCCAGGTCGGCTTCTCCACTGCCGGATTTGCGATCACCGACGCCGCCGGCACGGCCACGCTCAACGATGCCTTCCTCTCCAGCCTCAACTTCCCAGGCGGCTATCGCCTCGACGTCTTCTTCGCGGGCGACCAGAAGTACTCCGGCTCCTCGGGGCAGAGCACGTTCTTCATGGGACTGGGGACGCAGACGATCACCTGGACGCCGCCCACGCAGGTGGCGCCGGGGACGATCCTCAGCCCCGACAACCTTCTCACCGCGACGGTGACGGGCTCCGGCAACGCCGACCCCTCCCCGCTCGTCTACGACCCGCCCGAGGGGACGTCGCTGCAGGTCGGCACGCAGGTGCTCAAGGTCACGGCGCCGGCGACCGATGTTTATGCCGAGGCGACCAAGAGCGTGACCATCACCGTCGGCAACTCGCAGGCCACCGTCGTCTGGAACAACCCCGCCGACATCGTCTACGGCACGCCGCTCGGCGCCGCGCAGCTCAACGCAACCGCCGATACGGCCGGCACGTTCACCTACAACCCGCCGGCCGGCACGATCCTCGACGCCGGCGCGCGGCAATTGCAAGTGACGTTCGTCCCGTCGACGCCGGGCATCACCGGCGCCACGAAGACGGTGACGATCACCGTGAACAAGGCGAATCAGACGATCGCCTGGAGCGATCCGGCGCCGATCGTCTACGGCACGCCGCTGTCCGCGACGCAGCTCAACGCCACGGTGAGCGGCCCCGGCGCGCTGACGTACGCTCCCGCCGCCGGGACGGTGCTCAACGCCGGAACGCAGACGCTCACCGCCACCGCCGGCGCGACGGCAAATTACAACGCCGCCACCGCCTCGGTGACGCTGCTGGTGACGAAGGCGACGCCGTCTCTGACCTGGACCGCGCCGGCGCCGATCGTCTACGGCACGCCGCTTTCCGCGACGCAGCTCAACGCCACGGCCAACGTGCCGGGAACGTTCGCCTACTCCCCCGCCGCCGGCACGCTGCTCAACGCCGGCAATGGGCAGACGCTGTCGGTTGCGTTCATCCCGTCCGACAACGCGAACTACTCCGCAGCCAGCGCCACGACGACGATCGACGTCGCCAAGGCCCCGTCAACCATCACCTGGGCCGCGCCGGCGCCGATCGTCTACGGCACGCCGCTTTCCGCGGCGCAGCTCAACGCCACGGCCAACGTGCCGGGGACGTTCGTCTACTCTGCCGCCGCCGGCACGCTGCTCAACGCCGGCAACGGGCAGACGCTGTTGGTTGCGTTCACCCCGTCCGACAGCGCGAACTACACCGCAGCCAGCGCCACGACGACGATCGACGTCGCCAAGGCCCCGTCAACCATCACCTGGGCCGCACCGGCGCCGATCGTCTACGGCACATCGCTGTCCGCGGCGCAACTCAACGCCACGGCCAACGTGCCGGGGACGTTCGCCTACTCGCCTGCCGCCGGCACGCTGCTCAACGCCGGCAACGGGCAGACGCTGTCGGTTGCGTTCACCCCGTCCGACAGCGCGAACTACACCGCGGCCAGCGCCACGGCGACGATCGACGTCGCCAAGGCCGAGCAGAGCATCCAGTGGGCGACTCCGGCCGACATCGTCTACGGTACGCCGCTCTCCGCCGCGCAGCTCAACGCCACCGTGAGCGGCCCCGGCGCGCTGACGTATGCGCCCCCCGCCGGCACGATTCTCGACGCCGGAACGCACACGCTAACCGCCACCGCGGCCGCGACGCCCAACTACAACGCCGCCACCGCCTCGGTGACGCTGCTGGTGAAGAAAGCCACGCCGTCGCTGACGTGGAGCGCCCCCGCAGCGATTCGTTACGGCACGCCGCTGTCGACGGCGCAGCTCAACGCCACCGCCAACGTGCCGGGATCGTTCGCCTACTCGCCCGCCGCCGGCACGATCCTCGACGCCGGTAGTGCGCGGCCGCTACACGCCGTCTTTACGCCGACGGATACGGCGAACTACGAAACTGCCGAGGCGTCGACGACGATCGACGTCGCCAAGGCGCAGCAGACCATCGCCTGGGCCGCGCCCGCAGCGATTCGTTACGGCACGCCGCTCGGCGCCGCGCAGCTCAACGCCGCGGTCACGGTCGTCGGACCGGCCGCCGCCGGCGCGCTCACGTACACCCCCGCCGGCGGCAGCGTGCTCGACGCCGGCAGCGCGCAGACGCTCACCGTCACCGCCGCCGAGACCGCCAACTACGAGGCCGCCAGCGCGCACGTGACGATCGACGTCGACCGCGCGCCGCTCTCGCTGCGCGCCGACGACAAGACGAAGGTCTACGGCCAGGCCGTCCCGCCGCTCACTGGCACGCTGAGCGGCGTCGTCAACCACGACGCCATCGGCGCCGCGTACGCGACCGCCGCAACCGTCTCCTCCCCCGCCGGCAGCTACGCCATCGTCGCCTCGCTGACCGATCCGAGCGGCCGCCTTCGCAACTACGACGTCAGCATCGCCAACGCTGCGCTCTCCGTGACGCGAGCGCCGCTCTCCATCGCCGCCAACGACGCCTCGAAGCAGTACAGCGACCCGATCCCGCAGCTCACCGCCGCGTTCCAAGGCTTCGTCCTCGGCGAGACGCCGGCGGTGCTCGGCGGAGCGCTCTCCATCGCCACCACGGCCACGAAGACGAGCGCCCCCGGCTCGTATCCGATCAGCATCGGCGGTCTCTCCTCGCCGAATTACGAGATCGCCTACAGCGGCGGCACGCTGACGGTGACGCAGGAAGATGCCCGCGCGCTCTTCACCGCGCCGCTGGCCTCGACGGCGTCGGGCGCCGCGAGCGTCGTCCTTTCCGCGACCGTCTTCGACATCAGCGCCACCGCCTCCGCGAACGGCGACAACGATCCCGGCGACATCCGCAACGCCACGCTGACCTTCGTCGACCGCTCGAGCGGCCAGGCGCTCTGCACCGCGCCGCTCGATCTCGTCAACGCGAACGACACGCGCATCGCCGCCGGCACCTGCACCGTCTCCGCGGCCATCGGTACGTACCAGATCGGTCTGCGCATCGGCGGCCACTACCTGCGCGACGCCGCGGCCGACGACGTGACCGTCACGGTCGGCGCGCCGACGGAGGACTTCATCACCGGCGGCGGCTCGCTCGTCTCCTCGCAATCGGCCGGCGCCAAGGGCGCCGCGAACGGCACGCCGCAGAAGTTCAATTTCAATCTCCTGTACGACAGCGGCGCGGTCAAGGGCTCGTTCCGCCTGACCTTCAGCCGCACCGAGGCGGACGGGCACGCGCACGACTACGCCATCGAGGCCGACCCGGCCACGATCTCGCTGAGCTTCGTGCACAACGATCACGGCATCGCCTACGCCGCCGGCTCGGCCACGCTCACCGACGTGACCGACGCCCGGCAGCCGGTCGTCGTGGCCAGCGCCGCGCCGATGCTGCTCACCGTGATCGACGACTCCCCGGCCAAGACGCAGCCGAAGCTCTCCCTCGTGCTCTTCAACCGCGGCGGCGGCCTCTGGTTCTCCTCGAGCTGGGACGGCGCGCGCACGGTCGAGCAGGAGCTGGCGACCGGCACGCTGCAGATTCACTGGAAGAAGTAAGCGCTACGCACCAAGGGGCGGACGCTGTCCGCCCCTACCGCGGCACCACCGCCACCATCCGCACCGGCCCTCCCGACCCGCCCGCGATCTTCATCGGCAGCGCGATCACCGTCGCGCCGCCGAGGACAAGGTCATCGGTTCCATGAACTCGGGATCAAGCCGGAGAACGTGAAGATCGTGCCGGTAGACGAGGTGTTCGCGAAGTAGGGAGGGAGGTCACGGGTCACAGGTGACGGATGACAGGTAGTGTTCCGAGTCGGGTGCACACCTGTGACCCGTGACCTGTCACCTGTCACCCTCCCTACTTCCGCACCACCGCCACCATCCGCACCGGCCCTCCCGACCCGCCCGCGATCTTCATCGGCAGCGCGATCACCGTCGCGCCGCGCGGGGGGAGGCGGTCGAGATTGGCCACGTTCTCCAGGCCCGGCACGTTTGCGCCGTTGGCGATTTGATGGACGAGGAAGTCCTTCGACTGCCCGTAGTCGATGCTCGCCGTGTCGACGCCGAGCGCGCCGGCGCGGCGGTCATTGACCAGGACGCGCGCGGCGTCGGGGCCGTATGAGGGGAAGTGCAATTGGTCCGTTGCCCCCGGCCGGTCGTCGCCGAAGTACGCCTTGCGGTTGCCATAGCGCGCTCCCCAGCCGGTGCGCAGCAGCACGATCGTGCCCGCTTCGATGCGGCCGTGCGCGCGCTCCCAGTCGGCCACGTCGCCGGCGGTCAGGCGATAGTCGGGATCCGCGGCCGCCTTGCTGGCGATGTCGATGACCGCGGCCGGCGCCATCAACTGCTGCACCGGAATGGCGTCGAGCGTTCGTCCATGCTCGGAGAAGTGGATCGGCGCGTCGAGGTGCGTGCCTCCGTGCTCCGGCGCGCAGAACGAATTCGAGGCGTAGAAGTAGCCGCCCGGCGCCGGGCCGAAGGCGAGGCGTTTCAATTCGAAGCCGCTCGGAGAATTCGGCCAGTACAAGGTGTGTTCGTCGAACGAATAGGTCAGGTCCACTACTTCCGAATGCGACAAATCGAGCGAATTGCGCGTCGCGCAAGCGGCAACCAGTAGGGCTGTACCAATAAGCACCGTCTTCATCACGTCTACAGAGGATAACCGGTCTATGCGATCCCTCAACCTTGGTCTCTCCCTTCTCTTTGCCGCCGCTGCCGCCGCGAACGCCGGTACGTTCACCGTCACGAACACGAACCAGAACGGTCCGGGCTCGCTCTACCAGGCCATCAACGACGTCGTCGCCTCGGCCTCGTCGACGAACACGATCAGCTTCTCGATCGGCAGCGGGCCGGTGACGATCAAGCCGAATTTCCAGTGGGCGTACCTCACGAAGCCGGTGGTCATCGACGGCACCACGCAGCCGGGCTACAGCGGCACCCCCATCGTCGAGATCGACGGCACCGCCGCGGCGGCCGCGAACAAGGGAACGGTCGGGTTCCGGCTCATGGGAGGGAACAGCACGATCAAGGGCCTGGTCATCAACAACTACTCCAACCACGACAACACGCAAGGCCTCGGCACCGGCGCGGCCATCGCGCTGGCCTCGAGCAACAACACCGTGGTCAACTGCTTCCTCGGCACCGACCTCACCGGCACGAGCGTTCGCAAGAACGACGTCGGCGTGCGCATCGAGAACGGCGCGAGCGGCAACGTCATCGGCGGCAGCTCCGGCTCCTGGGCCACGCGCAACCTCATCACCGGCAACGACCGCGGCATCGAGTCGACGTACGGCTCGGCGAGCATCGGCGGCACTCGCATCCGCGGCAACTGGTTCGGCACCAACGTCTCCGGCGGGCCGATGCAGCTCTCGAACTACTGGAGCCTCTACCTCGACAACATGAGCGGCGGCGGCAACGTGGTCGGCGGCACGGGGCCGGGCGACGGCAATCTCATCACCGGCCGCGTGGCGCTCAATCAGTGCAGCAACCTCACCGTCCAGGGCAACACCTTCGGCGTCTCCGGCACGCTCACCTACTCCAGCATCGCCATCGGCTTCGGCGCCGGCAACGTCATCGGCGGCAGCGCTCCGGGCGCGGGCAACACGTTCCTCTGGAGCAACGACCTGGCCATCTCGATTCAGGACTCGCCGCGCAACAGCATGCAGGGCAACACCTTCACGAACGTCGACGCGGGCGTCAACATCCACTCCATCTTCGCCACGGCCGAACAGAATGTCGTCGGCGGCGCGGCCGACGGGGCCGGCAACACCTTCAACGGATTGCGGAGTCACTCCGGGGGCGCGGTGACGGTCGTCGGCTCGGCCAGCGCGTCCATCCTGCGCAACATCATCGTCAACAACGCCGCCCCAGGCATCGACTTGGGAGACGACGGCGTCACCGCCAACGACGGCGGCGACGGCGACAGCGGCCCGAACAACCTGCAGAACTACCCCGTCATCAACACGGCGACCTCGGGCAACGGGACGACAACGATCGCCGGCACGCTCAACAGCGCTCCGTTCGGCAGCTACCGCATCGAGCTCTACTCGAACAGCGCGTGCAACAGCTCCGCCGAAACCTATCTGGGCGCGCTCAACACCACGACCGACGCCAACGGCAACGCCGCGTTCCTCGTCACGCTCAACACCACCATCGCGGCCGGCCGCTCGATCACGGCGACGGCGACCGATTCCGCGGGCAACACCTCCGAGCTCTCGCACTGCACGAACGTCACCGACAGCGGCGCGATCACCTTCGCCAGCTCCTCGGCGTCGGCCGGCGAAGGCGCGGGCAGCGCCTCGGTCACCGTCAACCGCATCAGCGGCGCCGGCGGAACCGTCACCGTCAACTACGCCACCGCGAACGTCACCGCCACGAGCGGCTCCGACTACACCGCCACCAGCAACACGCTGACGTTCGGCCCCGGCGAGACGTCGAAGTCGATCGCGATCCCGATCCTGCAGGACAACGTCTACGAAGGAAACGAGACCTTCACCGTCACCCTCTCGACGCCCGGCGGCGGCGCGATCGTGGTCCCGCCAACGACGGCGACCGTGACGATCAACGACGACGACGTGCCGTCGCGCGCCGTCATTGCCGACGTGCGCGTGACCGAAGGCGACAGCGGCACGGTCAACGCCAACTTCACCGTCACGCTCAATCCCGCGCCCACGTCGCCCGCGAGCGTGGCCTGGACGACGAATCCCGGCACGGCCGGAACCGCCGACTTCGTCGCCGCCAACGGCACCCTCCACTTCGCCGCCGGCGAGACGCAGAAGACGATCACCGTCGCCGTCACCGGCGACACGCTGTACGAGCCGGACGAGACGTTCACCGTCGCGCTCAGCAATCCGGTCAACATGCTGATCGACAAGGCCGCCGGCACCGGCACGATCGCCAACGACGATCCGCAGCCGGTCATCTCCGCCGACGACGTCGCCGTCGTCGAAGGCGGCAACGGCACGACCAGCGTGACCATCAAGCTGAAGTCGAGCCAGCCGATCACCAGCACGATTCACTACGCCACGCAGGACGGCAGCGCCCTCGGCGCCAGCGACTACGTGCCGGCGAACGGCAACGTCACGTTCAACAACGAGACGGAGAAGCAGTTCTCGGTCACGATCAACGGCGACAACGTCCCCGAGTCGGATGAGCAGTTCAAGGTGCACCTGTCGTCGAGCGATCCGGCGCTGCTCTTCCCGCATGCCGACGTCGTCGTCACCATCGCGAACGACGACATGGGCATCGCCCCGTCGAACCTGACGCTCGGCACGGGACAGAGCGGCAACCTCGTCGTCGACGTCGGCAACAACGTCGGCGCCACGCAGACGCTGGCCGTGTCGGCGAGCGACGCCTGCATCAAAGTGCCGGCCAGCGTCGACATTTCGGCCGGCAAGCACAGCGCACCGATCAACGTCACCGCGCTCACCGGACCCTGCAACGCGCGCGTCGAGGTCCGGCTCACGCCCGCGCTCGGCGGCGGCACGCTCGCCGCGGGCGTGCACACGTACCAGACGATCGACCTCGTCTTCGATCCGCCGTCGCCGCAGCTCTTCGTCGGCCAGAGCATCAGCGTGGTGGTGAAGAGCGTGCCGTTCGTCGGGCCGATGACGCTGGCGCTCAACGGCGGCTCGTTCACCGTCGAAGTGCCGCCGAGCGTCGACGTCAACGACGCGAACGGCGGCACGTTCACGCTGCGCGCGATCCGCAGCGGCCCGATCTTCATCGAAGTGACGCTGCCGGCGCAGTACGGCGGCACGAAAGTTCCGCTGACCGGCACCGTCGGCAACGCGCCGCCGACCGTGACGATCTTCGACGTGGCGCCGAAGCAGGGGGCGACGACGGGCGGCACGCCGGTGACGATCGACGGCTCCAACTTCACGCCCGACTGCACCGTCGCCTTCGACGGCGTGGCCGCGTCGAACGTCTCGTTCGGCAACGCCTCGCTCCTCACCGCGAATACGCCGGCGCACAAGCCGGGCGTGGTCGACGTCACCGCGACATGCAACGGCACCACGGCCACGCTCGAGAACGGCTTCGTCTACACCGGCGGGTCGCCCGACATCACCTCCATCGATCCCGCCAGCGGCACGACCGCGGGCGGCACCACGGTGCGCATCGGCGGCCGCGATCTCGTCAGCGACTGCTGGGTCGAGTTCGGCGGCGATCTGGCCCGCAACGTCCAGGTCATCAGCGCGACGGAAATGATCGCCACGACGCCGGCGCACGCGGCCGGCGCGGTGACGGTGAAGCTGCGCTGCAACGGCGGCGGCGCCGCCGGGGCGCTGCCGAACGGCTTCACCTACGTCGGGACGCTGGAGCCGTCGACGATCGTCACGACGGTCGAGCCGCTCTCCGCCGTGCCGGGCACACAGGTGACGGTGCGCGGCACGCACTTCCGTACCAACGACGTCGTGACGTTCGACAACGCGCAGGCGCGGGTGCTCTCGACGACGCCCGATTCACACGTGGTCGTGGTGCCGTCGCTGCCGGCCGGCAAGGTGAGCGTGACGGTGGCCGCTTCGACGACGGGGCCGATCTTCACGGTGCTCGATGCCGTGGCGCCGAAGGTGACGAAGATCGCGCCGCCCGTCGCGCCGCCGAACGCGGAGCTGACGATCGACGGCAGCGGCTTCCGCCCACCCTACACGTTCACGATCGGCGGCGTGGCCGCGCGCCTGGTGAGCGAGTCGTACACGCGCGCCGTGGTGCGCGTGCCACCGCTCCCCTCCGGCGAGCACGAGCTGGCCATCGTGAACGGCGGCAGCGTCGTCGCCACAGGCGGCCGCGTCACGGTGTCGCCGACAGGCATCGTGGTGTACGGCGCATCGCCGCAGTGCATTCCGATCGGCGGCGGCGCGACGATCTCGATCTCCGGCACCGGATTCCTGGAGGGAGCGACCGTGACGATCGGCGGCGTGGCCGCGGCGAGCGCGAACGTGGTCGACGCGACGCACATCGACGTCGTGACGCCTCCCCTCCCCGCCGGCTTCGCCACGATCGCCGTGACGAATCCGAGCGGCGACAACGGCACGGCCACCAACGCCGTGCGCGCCTATTCGCCGCTCGATCCGGACGGGTGCCTGGTGGCCCCAAGGCCGAGGGCCGTGCGGCACTGACGCTGGCTACAATGACGGCCATGCGACTTCGCCTGGCCGTCATCCTTCTTCTTCTCCTCGCCACCCCTCTCGCCGCTCAGGAGTGGCGCTTCTTCGGCCGCGGCGCCGTGTTCGGCATCTACACGACCGAGACCGGCCCCGCGGAGCCGCGCAAGCAGCTCTTCTCCACGAACTGGCTCGAAGGGCACGCGGAGCGCTCGTTCGGGCGCTCGTCGATCGAGTTCCACGCGCGCGTGACCGCGGAGCCGGCCACGGTTCCGGACGAGGGCTACCCGCTGCTGCTGCAGTACGTGTCGCGCCAGAACGCCGACCGAATGCCGGGGCACGAATTCCTCGAAGACGCCGGCGTGCGCCTCTGGCTGCGCGCGCTGCGGCTCGACGCCGAGGTCGCCGGCGCGCCGCCGCTCGGCGCGGAGCCCTACCGGCAGCGCGGCTCGTCGATCGACTTCCCCACCGCGCCGTTCTCGTACGACGTCGCGGAGTCGTTCAAGTTCGCGCGACGCGTGGCCGGCGCGGCCATCGACACGCGTCCGCTGATGATCGAGGGGGCGGTGTTCCACGCCGGCACGACGAACGGCAACGTCGACTCGTGGAGCGGCCGCGTCACTTTGCGCCCGACGGACGCCGTGTCGCTGCAGGTCTCGCACGGCAAGCTCGGCGACGCCAAGGAGCCGGTGACGAGCGCCTCGGCAACGTGGTCCCGCGAGCGCGTCGCCGCCACGGCGCTCTGGACGAAGCGCGACCGGCTCGTGGCCTACGGCGTCGAGGGCGCGCTGCGCGGGCGGCGCAACACGCTCATGGCGCGCGTCGAGTCGGCGGACCGCCCCGCCGGCGCGATCGAGCCGCTCCAGCGCCGCACCACGCACATCTCCCTCGGCTACATCTTCGACGTCGTGAAGCGCATCGGCCTCGGCGTGGCCACCGATTACCACACCGCAACGGGCCACCTGACCTCGCGCTACGGCCACAAGCCGCAGAGCGTGCACTTTTTCATGCGAGCGCGGACGGAGTAGATATGGAGTGCGGCGGCCATGCCGCCGCTGTCAGAGCGCCGGCATGGCCGGCGCACTCCACATCATTCTCCCAACTTGCCTTTCAGCTCCCGCAACTCACTCGCGAGCATCGCCACCTGCTCCTCGAGCCTGGCGACGCGCGCGGATGCGGGGGCGGCGAGTCGGCGCGATCGAGCCACCGATTACCATCGCGGCGGCCATGCCGCCGCTGTCACAGCGCCGGCATGGCCGGCGCACTCCACATCATTCCCCCAACTTGCCTTTCAGCTCCCGCAACTCACTCGCGAGCATCGCCACCTGCTCCTCGAGCCTGGTGACGCGCGCGGACAACGGCTCGGCCGTCGCCGCCGTCTCCGGCTCCGGCGCCTCGGCCACCGCCCCCCCGAGGAGATGCGTCCACCGCGACTCCTTCTGCCCGGGCCGCCGCGGCAGCTCGCGCACGAACGGCGACGGCGGTGTGGCCATCCACTGCAGCGTCTCCTCCACCTCCCCGATGGCCTCGAACTGGTGCAGGCGGTCGCTGCGGCCGCGCAGCTCGCCGGCCGTTTGCGGCCCGCGCAGGAAGAGAAGCGTCAGCAGCGCCTTCGAGCGGCGGTCGAGCTGCCACTGCGAGTCGAGGTTGTGGTCGTAGCGCACGGCGCGGCCGCCCATCACCTTCCACGCCAGCTTCTCGTCCTGCAGGCGGTCGAGCGCGCGCTGGATCTCCGACTCCGACAGCTCCATCACCGGCTCGCGATTCGACTTCTGATTGCACGCCGCTACCAGTGCATTCAACGTCAGCGGGTAGTACTCCGGCGTGGAGAGCTGCTTTTCCATCAGAGACCCGAGGACGCGGAGCTCCACCGCGTCGAGCTCGCGCGCGGGGAGCTTGCGGGGCTTGCGCTCGCCATCGAGATTCGTGACCGAGGACATCGTCATGAGGGGATTGTAAATCGGGGCTCGCGGGCGCTTCGCGGCTTGCCGAAAAAGTTGTCGACGCGCATCGCCACCTTGCGCGCCAACGACATGAACGTGGTCATCTTCCCGCCGAAGATGTTGATGAGATTCCCGCGGCGCTCGATGCGGTACTCGCGGCCGATCGCGCTCGGGTTCGCGGCGCGGCCGACCAGGGGCCGCACACCGGCGAAGGTCGAGGCGACGTCGCCGCGCGAGATCGGCGCGCGGACGTAGCGGTTGAAGCGCGCGATCAGATAGTCGATCTCCTCGTCCGACGCGTGGACGCCGTTTATCGGCTGCGTGTGTAGTACCTCCGTCGTGCCGACGAGCGTCGTCCCCTTCCACGGAAGGACGAAAAAGATGCGCCGGTCGCCCGTCGACTGCAGCAGCAGCGCCGCGTCGGCCACGCGGTGCTTCAGCACGAGGTGCGAGCCGCGCACGAGCGTCAGGAGGTAGCGCGAGCGGAGGTGGTTCGCCGCGAGCAGCTCATTCATCCACGGCCCGGCGGCGTTCACGACGAAGTCAAAGGCCGCTTCGTCGTTCACGATCCACCGCTTCCCATCCTTTTTCAACGACGTCACCCGCGTCTGCTCGCGCACCGCCGCGCCCTCGGCCATGGCCGACGCCACCACCGCGCGCGCCATGGCGAAGTCGTCCGTCTGCGCGTCGAAGAAGCGGAAGCCGCCGCGCAGGCCCGCGCGCGTCAGCGGCGCCCGCTCGGCGATCTCCTCCGCCGGTGCGCTGCGGTGGCGCTCGATGTTCTGCCGCCCCGCCAGCGCGTCGTACATCGTCAGACCGAGCGACAGCGTCGCCCGCATGCGTGGGCTGTCGTCGTAGACCGGGAGGTAGAGCTCGATCGGGTGTACGAGCTGCGGCAGATGCTCGAGCAGCCAGGCGCGCTCGCGAAGCGATTCGCGCACCAATCCGAGGTGACCGCGCTCGAGATAGCGGATGCCGCCGTGGATCAGCTTCGTCGTGCTTGCCGACGTCTGCGCGCCGCATTGGCCTTTGTCGAATAGCGTGACGTCGTAGTCGCGGCGCGCCAGCTCCCACGCCACGCCCGAGCCGTTGATGCCCCCGCCGACGACCGCGATGCGCACGGCCTCATCGTATCGCGCGGCTGACCTTTTGCATGTCCCGCAAACCCGTGCGGTTGAAATTGGCAGATCGTTTGAAATGGCTGAGAGCGTGAGCGTTGCGGAGCTTCACATCGCGCCTGAGCCGGAGCCCCCGGCCGCCGACCTCGGCATCATGCTCACCGGCGGCGGCGCGCGCGCGGCCTATCAGGTCGGGCTCCTGCGCGGTCTGGCCCGCCACTTCCCCGATCTGGAGTTTCAGATCGTCACCGGCGTCTCGGCCGGCGCCATCAACGCCGTCTATCTCGCGGCGATGCACGGCAACCTCGAGCATCGCGTCCGGGAGCTGCACGAGCTCTGGCGCACGCTCGAGTGCGCGCACGTCTTCACCGCCAATTACTCCGCGCTTCTCCCCTTCCGCGGCGCGCTGCGGACGGTCCTGCCGCGGCGCTACGCGAAGTTCCCGCGCGGCCTCTTCAACGCCGGTCCGCTCGCGGACCTGCTCCGCCGCGTGCTCAACACCCCGTACCGCGGCATGCCGATCGAAGGCATCCGCCACAACCTCGCCGGCGGCGGACTGAAAGCGGTTGCACTAATCACGCTCGACTACTCGACCGGGCAGAGCGTCCGCTGGGTGCAGGGGCGCCAGAACGACGGCTTCGAAGGGCCGAACCGCCGCGTCGAGCGGACCGAGATCACGGTCGAGCACGTGCTCGCCTCCGCCGCTCTGCCGTTCGTCTTTCCGGCGGTGCAGATCGGCAAAGGGTGGTATGGCGACGGCGGCATCCGTCTCTCCGCGCCGCTCTCGGCGGCCGTCCACCTCGGGGCGCGCCGCATCATCGCCATGTCGACCGGATATCAGCGCACGCTGGACGAGGCCAGCACGCCCGTCGTCAGCGGCTACCCGCCGGCCGCGCAGATCATCGGCCAGCTCGTCAACGCCGTCTTCCTCGACGTCATCGACGAAGACGTGGTGCGCATGGAGCGCCTCAACGACATGATCCGCAAGCTCGACGCGCGCGAGCGCAATGGCTTCAAGCCGATCGAGCTGATGGTGCTCCGTCCTTCGCAGGACCTCGGCCGGCTCGCCGCGAAGTTCGAGAAGCATTTGCCGCCGAGCGTGAAGCTCTTCACGCGGGCGATGGGCGCGCGCGAGACCGAGTCGCCCGACGTGCTGTCGATGTTGATGTTCGAGCCGAACTACACGCGCACGCTCATCGAGATCGGCGAGCACGACGTGGAGTCGCGTCTCGACGAGCTGCGCGCGTTTCTCGGCGTGGGACAGGCGTTGATGCCTGTCCCGCCGGTTGCTTAGAGGCTGCGCTTTTTGCCGCGGATGTTTCTGCGGCTGCCTTTCGGCTTCGAGGGCGGGAAGCGTTCGCCGCCGCCGTAGCCGCCGCCACCGCCAAAGTCGCCACCGCCGCCGTAGCCGCCACCACCGTAGCCGCCACCACCGCCGTAGCCGCCACCGCCGCTTGGGCGATAGCCGCCGCCTCCGCCGTAGCCGCCGCCGCCCGGCGGACGTCCGCTGCCGCGCGGGCGATCCTCCGCGGCGTTGACGCGGAGGGCGCGGCCGCCGAGTTGATAGCCGTTGAATTTCTCGATGGCCTTCGCGGCGTCCTCGTCCGAGGTGAACTCGACAAAGGCAAAGCCGCGCGGGCGGCCGCTCTCGCGATCCATCGGGAGGAAAACGTCACGAATCTCGCCGATCTGCGAGAAAAGCGACTGCACTTCGGCCTTCGTCGTGTTGAAGTCCAAGTTCCCTACGAACACTTTCGATGACATCGTCCCATCACTTTCTGCCGGCGCGGCGCGTGGCACCGGTTGCGGCAAAGCGCATCTTCGCAAACCTTGGGCCCTCTCGGGAAAAAATGTGGGCGGCAAGAAGGACCAACCACGCCGAAAATACCGTTTTTGACCTCTACTTTGCGTGGATCGAGCCGCCTTCCCGCCTCGGACGTTTTGCCACCGATGCGTCTTCGCCTCGTGGACCACGCGGTCGCCGCGCCGTTGCGGATGTGCAGGATCCCGCCCTCATTCCTCGAGATCGAATAGCTCGTCCGCGTGCACTTGATGGTGGCTGAGCCGGCGGCAGGCCGAGACGATCGCAGCGATGCATCGCCGCGTCGGCTCCATCCTTCCCATCCGGATCCGCAGCAGGTGCTGGCGGCTGTAACCCGACTCCCGAGCAAGGTGCGCAGGCTTGATCCGATACCGCTTCATGAATGCTTCGAGTTTTGTATACATGTGCAGGATACTGCACTATACATCCGAGCAGGATAGGCGTCAATCTGCACTTCTGACGAGACGGACGTGCCGCAGTATCCTGCACATGCTCTCGCCCGCTCCCTGAGGCATCCTGAACCCCCTATCTCTACGAAAAGTGGACATTTGCGAGCCTTGCGTTCGGATGTGCGACAGTAGCGGCATGGCTGAATCCACCAATCGGACGCTGAGACGGTTCACGGCATCTCCATGACAGGGCGCGACTTGTGTCGATTCATGCTTGCTTGTACTCTCGAACGAGAGTAACGTAAAGGTTACTTAGTCATGCTCGGTCAGATCATCCGTGCCGCTCGCATCAAGAAGGGACTTACTCAGGCCCGCCTGGCCCGCCTTGCCGGAGTCAGCCGCAGACACCTCGCTGCGCTGGAGAAAGGCGCGAACGTTTCGGTGCTGGTGCTGAAAAAAGTAGCAGGCGTGCTCGAGCTCACCGACATCGAGCTCGGCGACGTCACGCTCCACACCATCCGCCCCGCCACGCCGGCGATCAACCTTCCGCTGCTCGCCGAGACGCTGCACGAGGCGCATACCGGCGCGCTGCGCACGCAGGCGCTCCTGGCGCGCGCCGAGTCGCTGTTCGGCGAAGAGAAGAAGATCGGGATCGTCGCGCACTTCCCGAAGCTCGCCGCGCGCGTGCTCAACGTGACGCCGAAGCGCATCGCCGGCGCCGTCGCCGAGCACGATGCCAACGTCGCGCAGGTGAGCGTGGCGGCCGAGGTGCGGCAAGGGCAGCCGGTGCGGGAGCTGAGCGAGGGCGAGACCGTGGCGATTCCGGCGTCGCTCATCGACGAGGGAGAAATCGTCTTCCGCGCGCGCGGCGAGGAGTTGCGCGACCTCGGCATCGAAGACGGCGATCTCCTCCTCATCGAGCTGCGCACGAAGGGCCGCGCCGCCACGGGCGAGCTGGTCCTCGGCAAGGTCGGCGAAGAGATCTACATCGGCCGCTGGTGGCAGAAGCACGGAGAGAAACGCCTGATGACCGACAGCCGCGCCGAGATCGCGGTCGCGTCGAAGCGGGGAATGAAGGTCGTCGCCGTGATCAATCAGATCATCCGGCCGAAGCGGTGATCTGGAGTGCGGCGGCCAAGCCGCCGCTTTGAGAGCGCCGGCACGGCCGGCGCACTCCACATTACACTCCCGCCGTGCCCGAACTGAAGCGCGAGATCGGCCTCTGGCGCGGCATCGCCCTGAACATGATCGACATGGTCGGGATCGGCCCCTTCATCACGATCCCGTACATCCTCGGCGAGATGGGCGGCGGACGAGCCATGCTGGCCTGGATCGTCGGCGGTCTTCTGGCCATCAGCGACGGCCTCGTCACCGCCGAGCTCTCCGCGGAGCTGCCGTCATCGGGCGGCTCGTACGCGTTCCTTCGCCATGCCTACGGCCGCTTCGGGCGGCTGATCTCCTTCCTCTTTCTCTTCCAGATCCTCTTCTCCGCGCCGCTGTCGATGGCCTCCGGCTGCATCGGCTTCGCGAATTACCTCACCGTGCTCGTGCCGCGCCTGGGCGCGCACATCAGCGCGACCGCCGCCGTCGTTTGCATCCTCACGATGCTGCTGCTCAACCGCCACATCCGCGCCATCGGCAAGCTTTCGGTGCTGCTGTGGATCGGCGTCCTCGGCACGCTGGCCATCGTCATCGGCACGGGGCTGCCGCACCTGCGTCTCGACGCCTTCGCGTTCTGGCGCGCGCCGCGCATCGACGGCGGGGCCGGCTACGCCGGCCTCGGCGCCGCGCTGATCTTCGCCGTCTACGACTACCTCGGCTACTACAACATCTGCTACATCGGCGACGAGGTGCGCGACCCGGAGCGCACCATCCCGCGCGTGATCGTGCTGTCGATCCTCGCCATCGGCGCGATCTATCTGCTGATGAACGCGTGCCTCATCTCGGTGTTGCCGATGCGGCAGGCCATTGCCTCGAAGTCGATCGTCGGCGATTACCTGGCGCTTCTCCTCGGCACGCGCGCGGCGCAGTGGGTCACGGTGCTGATCCTTTGGACCGCCTTCGCCTCGATCTTCTCGCTCATGCTCGGCTACTCGCGCATCCTCTACGCCGCCGCGCGCGACGGGAACTTCTTCCGCATCTTCGCCCGCCTTCATGCGCGCGATTCGTATCCGCACGTGGCCATCCTCTTCCTCGGTCTCGTGGCCGCGCTCTTCTGTCTCCTGCCACTGCCGAAGGTCGTGCAGGGGCTGGTGTCGATCCGCGTGCTCATTCCGTTCATCGCGCAGGTGATCGCCGCGGTGATCCTGCGCGTACGCGAGCCGGAGCGCCCGCGCCCGTTCCGCATGTGGCTCTACCCGCTGCCCGCGATCATCGCTCTCGGCCTTTGGACCTACGTGGCCTGGTCGCCGCAGAAGGGGCTGAAGATCGGCGCGCTCTTCGTCATCGCCGCGGGCTGCCTCTTCTTCTTCGCCCGCGAGGCGCTACTGAAACGCCACGCCGGCGCGGCCGCGAAGCCGTAGCACCGACTCCTGCGCGAACTGCTTTTTGTACGCGGCGATGATCTCGGCGACCGCGCGCTCGTCGGCGCGGATGATCTGCACGACATGCGTCCGCTCGCGCTGCACCGCGCCGCTGCTCGCGTGATACAGCCCGTCGGCGTCCCACGTCGTGAACCCTTCGAGCCGCGGCGCGACGACGTCGTTGACGAACGCCTTCCACTGCGCGTCCGTGACGGCGCTGCCGTCCGCTTTCATCGTGCCGAAATAGAGCGTGTCGACGACTTCGACGCGGTAGAGCGTGCATGCGCTCAGAAAGAGGAGCGCGACGGCGAACGAGCTACGTCCCCGCACGGTCGATCCATTTCTCCACCGCCGGCGGCGTGAAGCCGGCGAAGCGCCGCAGCAGCGCGTCGGGATCGCTCTCGAAGACGGCCGCCCCGCGCATCTGCGGCCGGATGAAGCCCTCGCGCGTGCCGTGGTCGAGGAACGCCGCGAGCGGCGCGTAATAGCCGGCGGCGTCGAGAAAGCCGCAGGGCTTCTGATGCATCCCGAGCTGCCCCCACGTCCAGATCTCGAAGATCTCCTCGATGGTGCCGAGCCCGCCGGGGAGCGCCACGAACGCGTCGGAGAGGTCCGCCATCAGCTTCTTCCGCGCGTGCATCGTCTCGACGACGTGAATCTCCGTCAGCCCGTCGTGCCCCACTTCGCGGTCCACCAGCGCCTGCGGGATGACGCCGATGACCGTCCCGCCGAGCCGCAGCACTTCGTCGGCGACGATGCCCATCAGCCCCACCCGCCCGCCGCCGTAGACGAGCTCGAGTCCGCTGCGCACGAGCGCCGCCGCCATGGCGCGCGCCGCAGCCGCGTAGTCCGGCCGCACGCCCGAGTAGGAGCCGCAGAAGACGCAGACGCGCCTCATGCCATGGCCTTTCGAATGCGCGCGATCTGGTCGAGGTGCACGAGATCGTGCGCCGCCTGCAGTCGCAGCGTGTAGCCGACCGATTCGCCGCCGCGCTCGGAGTGGACGCCGAAGCGCGCCAGCTCCGCGGGTCCGAGGCGGCGCGCCAGGCGCAGATTCGCGGCGCGCACCGCGTTGAACTGCGCGAGGACGTCCTCGAGCGCGGCCTCGCGATAGCGGAGGTTCCTGACCCAGAGATCCTGGTCGTATGCAGCAATGGTCGGCTGCTCCTCGGCGAGCATCATCCGCACGCGCGCGCCGACCACCATGTCGCTGTCGGCCAGGTGCTGCGCCACCTCGATCATCGACCACTTCCCGGCCGCCTCCGGACGCCGCATCGCCGCGTCGTCAACGCCGTCGAAGGACGCGCGCAACGCCGCGGGCGTCGCTTCGAACACTTCGAACATGTCTCGGTCGCCGATGCGGTTGAGAAGGCGGCGGGCGTATTCGCCGGGGACGTCGACGTCAATCACGCGCGCAGTGTAGCGAATCGTTCTTTGTAGATGCAGAGGATGTCTTCGATCTCCGCGGCAGTGAAGGATGAGAGCGGCGCGGGAAACTCCTGGCGAGGAATCTTCTCGCGATCCACGTCGAGATCGAGCGCCGCGGCACCGGTGCGCGTGCCGGCGTGGAGATAGACGCAGTTCGGAGCGACGCCGGTTTTGTGCCCGATGCGCGGCGCGACGTCGTACCGATAGAGTGGACCGAGGCGTTTCAAGCCGGACGTCGTGCGTCCGACAAGTTCGTGAAGAGCGTCGAAATCGCGAGCCGCGGCAATGGCCCGATCGAGCGCCAGGAGGCGCCGCGCCGCTTCATGGAGCGCGACCCGCGGCTTGCGGGTGTGATGCGCGCAGCGAATCCAGCGAGATTCCACCGGACGCTGTCCCTTCGCCGCGCGTTCGATGGCTTCGTGCATCGTCAAACGCGAGAAGCGCAGGCGCTCGAACTGCAGCCGCTGGTTCGTCTGACGGTAGTGCTCGCAAATCGACGCGATCGTCGCCTGTGTGGCATCCGGAAGAGGAGCACCGCAGTCGCGCATGACATCATGATCGCATGCACCGCCCCCGCATCGTCATCCTCGGCGCCGGCTTCGGCGGACTTTACGCAGCGCGGGCGCTGCGGCACGCAGAAGCGGAGATCACCGTCGTCGACCGCCGCAACTTCCATCTCTTCCAGCCGCTCCTCTACCAGGTGGCCACGGCGGCGCTCAATCCGAGCGACATCGCCGCGCCGATCCGCTCGATTCTGCGGCGGCAGAAGAACGTCTCCGTGATGCTCGGCGAGGCCCAGCGCGTCGACACCAAGCGGCGCGTGGTCGTGCTCGACGACGGCGAGGTCGCGTACGACTACCTCCTCGTCGCCACCGGCGCCACGCACTCCTACTTCAACCACCCGGAGTGGGAGCGCGACGCGCCGGGCCTCAAGACCATCGAGGATGCGCTGGAGATCCGGCGGCGCGTGCTCCTCGCCTTCGAGGAAGCGGAGCGCGAGACCGATCCCGAGCGGCAGCGCGCCTGGCTCACCTTCGTCATCGTCGGCGCGGGGCCGACCGGCGCGGAGCTCGCCGGCGCGCTCTCCGAGATCGCCCGGCAGACCATGCTGCGCGACTTCCGCCGCATCAATCCGTCGAGCGCGCGCGTGATCCTCGTCGAAGGAAAAGAGCGCGTCCTGCCGACGTATCCCGCCGATCTCTCGGCGAAGGCGGAAGCGCAGCTCGAGCGCCTCGGCGTCGAGGTCGTGACCGACGCCGTCGTCACGAGCCTCAACGACCGCGAGGTGTGCATCGGCGAGAAAACCATTCCGTCGCGGACTGTGTTGTGGGCCGCGGGCGTGCAGGCGTCGCCGCTGGCGGCGTCGCTCGATGTCCAGCTCGACCGCGCCGGGCGCGTGATCGTCAATCCCGATCTCACCATCCCGGGGCACGCGGAGGTCTTCGTCATCGGCGATCTGGCGGCCGTCCCGAACGTGCCGGGCGTCGCGCCGGCGGCGATTCAGGAAGGCCTTCACGCGGCGCGCAACATCGAGCGCGCCCTCGAGGGCCAGCCGCTGCGCGCCTTCCACTACCGCGACAAAGGCTCGCTCGCCACCATCGGCCGCGCCGCCGCGGTCGCGGACGTCGGCCGGCTCCACCTCAGCGGCTTCGTGGCCTGGATGGCCTGGCTCTGCATCCACATCTTCTATCTGATCGGCTTCCGGAACCGGCTGCTCGTTCTGCTGCAGTGGGCGTGGGCGTACGTGACGTTTCAACGCGGCGCGCGGCTCATCACCCGCTCGAATCGCTAACCGTTTGCTTGTAGCTCGTACAAGATCTCGTCGATCGCCTCGGCTGCTTTGTCGATCGGCAGGATGCACGTCCCCGCGCCGCGATGGCCGCCGCCGCCGTAGCGCGACATGAGCTCCCCCACCGACGTCTTGCACGTCCGGTTGAAGATCGAGTGCCCGACCGCGGCGACGACCGTGTCGTGCGACGGCCCCCAATGCACGCGCAGCGACACGTTCGCGTCGGGGAAGAGCGAGTAGACGAGAAAGCGGTTGCCGGCCGGCACGCGCTCGATCTCGCGCAGGTCGGTCACGACGACGTTGTTGATCTGGAAGCTGTTCCGCTGCAAGAGCGACCGGAACTCCTCCTGCTCGTTGCGGATGCGGGCGACGCGACGCTTGACTTCGGGCTGCTCCAGGATCTCCTCGATCGTCGACGTCCGCAGCCAGGCCACGAGCTGCCGGAAGTACTCCTCGAAGTTGCCCAGGCCCGTGCGCGAGTCGATCGTATATCCGAGGAGGATGTAGCCCTGCGGGCTTTCGACGTCGTCGGGGGTGAGCTGGGCGGCATCGAGGCGATCCGTCTCGTCGACGAGCTGCGCCAGGCGCTGCAGCGCGGCATCGTCCGGATATTTTTCGGTGTAGTACTCGTAGACCAGGCGCGCGGCGGACGGCGCTACGCGGTAGCGGCCCTCGAACTGTGCGGGCGGCTTCTCGTTGCTGTCGGTGAGGAGGTGGTGGTCGAACCACTTCGCGGCGTTCGGGTGATACGGCAGGTTGGCCAGAATGTCGTCGCCGCGGATCTCCACGCGCTTGTCGGTGATCTCCTGCGGATGCACGAGGAGGAGCTCGTCGATCGGCTCTTTCATCGTGATGATGACGGCGCTCGTCAGCCCGTCGAGGTCTGCGCGCGTAACCAGTCGCATCGAAGCGTCGTTTTTATCAGAGTTGGTAAGCTGTCGCCACCATTCCGATGGATGCAGAGCGACAACGCCTCGGCGGCGATGCGCACGCCCTCGCCCGCTGGCGGAAGTGGGGGCCGTACCTCGCCGACCGCGCCTGGGGAACGGTGCGCGAGGATTACAGCGCCAACGGCGACGCCTGGAGCTTTTTCCCGCACGACCTGGCCCGCTTCAAGGCCTACCGCTGGGGCGAGGACGGCATCGGCGGCTTCTGCGACCGCTACCAGATCCTCTGCTGGTCGATGGCCTTCTGGAACGAGCGCGATCCGATTCTCAAGGAGCGGTACTTCGGGCTCGTGCCGTACGAGGGGAACCACGGCGAGGACGTCAAGGAGCACTACTTCTACCTCGACGCGCTGCCGAGCCACGCCTATCAGCGGATGCTCTACAAGTATCCGCAGCGCGCCTTTCCCTACGTCGAGCTCATCGAGCGCAATCGCAGCCGCAGCGCGCACGAAACAGAATTCGAGCTGATCGACACCGGCATCTTCGACGACAACCGCTACTTCGACATCGAGATTGAGATCGCCAAGGAAGACGAGGACGCGCTGGTGATGCGCGTGACGGCATGGAACCGCGGCCGCGAGCGCGCGCCGCTGCATCTCATTCCGCAGCTTTGGTACCGCAACACGTGGGCCTGGGACGGGCGCAACGCCACGCCGCCGGCGATCACGGCAACGGACGACGGCGCGCTGCTCGCCGACGACTCCGCGGCGCCGCCGCTCGCGGGATTGCTGCATGAGACGCGGCTCGGGCCGCACCGCCTCGAGCTCCCGCCCGGGACGCGCCTCCTCTTCACCGACAACGAGACGAACGGGCCGCGCGTGTTCGGGCCGGGCGCGCAGTCGCGCAGCGCGTTCACGAAGGACGCGTTCCACCGCCGCATCGTCGAGGGCGACGAGTCGGCGGTGAATCCGGCAATGCGCGGCACGAAGGCGTGCGGCTGGCTGCGCGTGGAGATCGATCCGGGACAGTCGTCCACGATGGACATGCGTCTGGAGTGCGGCGGCCATGCCGCCGCTGTCGAGAGCGGCAGCGTGGCCGCCGTACTCCAGATGCGCCGCAAAGAGGCCGACGACTTCTACGTCTCCATCCACCCCAAGAACGCGTCGGATGAAGAGAAACGCGTTCAGCGCCAGGCCTTCGCCGGCCTCCTCTGGTCGAAGCAGTCATACCTCTACGACGTCGACGTCTGGCTCGACGGCGACGATCCGAACCGGCCTCCGCCGCCACAGCGCCACTTCGGGCGCAACGCGCGCTGGCGGCACCTCAACTCCATGCGCATCCTGGCCATGCCGGACACGTGGGAGTACCCGTGGTTCGCCGCGTGGGACCTGGCCTTCCACGCCGTCGTCTACGCGATCATCGATGCGCACTTCGCCAAAGAGCAGCTCTGGCTGATGCTCTTCGAACAGTTCCAGCATCCGAACGGGCAGATCCCGGCGTACGAGTGGGAGTTCGCCGACCTCAACCCGCCGGTGCACGCGTGGGCGGTGTGGCGCGTCTACAACATGGACCGCATCCGCAGCGGCCGGGCCGACCGCGCCTTCCTCGAGAAGTGCTTCCACAAGCTGATGCTCAACTTCACCTGGTGGGTGAACAAGGTCGACGGCGACGGCAACAACGTTTTCGAGGGCGGCTTTCTCGGGCTCGACAACATCGCCTTCTTCGACCGCAGCGAGACTCTGCCGGGCGGCGCGCATCTCGAGCAGAGCGACGGCACGGGATGGATGGGGATGTTCAGCCTGGTCATGATGCGCATCGCCCTCGAGCTGGCCAAGGAGAACGAGACGTACGAGGGGCTGGCCACGAAGTTCTTCGAGCACTACGTCTACATTGGCGCGGCCATGAAGATGCTGCGCGGTGACAAGACGCTGTGGGACACCGAGGACGGCTTCTTCTACGACCTGCTGCGCTTCCCCGACGGCAACGCCGTGCCGTTCCGCGTCCGCTCGCTCGTCGGCCTGATTCCGCTCTACGCGATCGAGCGGCTGGAGGGGAAGTGGATCGAGCCGTTCGAAGTCTTCACCGAGAACCTCGCCTGGTTCATGAAGCACCGCCGCGACATCGTGGAGAGCTGCGTGACGACCGTGGAGCACGGCGACGACGTGACGCACGTCCTCGGCGTCGTCGATCAGGCCCAGCTCCAGCACCTCCTCGCCTACGTCGTCGACCGCAACGAGTTCCTCTCCCGCCACGGCATCCGCAGCCTGTCGAAGGCGCATCAGCGGAATCCCTTCCGCTTCGGCGACCGCGCCGTCGGCTACGAGCCCGGCGAAGCGGTGGAAAAGTTGAAGGGCGGCAACAGCAACTGGCGCGGCCCGGTGTGGTTCCCGACGAGCTTTCTGATCATCGAGAGCCTGCGCAAGCTGGAGAAGGCGTTCGGCGGCGACGTGAAGGTGGCGCTGCACGCCGGGGATACGACGCAGGAGCGCGCGCTCGATCACACGGCCATGGCCGACACGCGCGCCGACGAAGGCTTAGGGGCCGGCGCCGCGCGCGCCCGCGGCCGCTCGATCTCGACTGCGGTGCCGGCCGTGCGCTCGACGACGCTCACCGGTCTCGCCGGCGACATCGCCGACCGGATGATCCGCATCTTCCTCCCCGACCGCGACGGCTACCGCCCCGTAAACGGCCCGCGCGGCACGCGCAAGGCCGAGCTCTTCGCGCACGACCCGCACTGGCGCGATCTCGTGCTCTTTTACGAGTACTTCCACGGCGACACGGGGGAAGGATTGGGGGCGTCGCACCAGACGGGATGGACGGCGTTGGTCGCGAGCTTGATCGATGAGTGGCGGGCGTGACGCTCAGTCGACGCGGAGAGCTGAACGGATCACGGCTCGAATACGCTCGGCGATCTCGAGCGCACGCGCCGCGTCATCCGCCGCCGCACTCGCACCGGGATAACGAATTTCGACGGCCAACGTTGTCAGCCAGTCCAGATTGGGCTGCAACGCGGCCCACGCCGGATCGGCCGAACCGATGAGATCCGCCAGCACACTCAGGTCGTGTGTTCTCGGCGGACGTACATCGATTTCGACGAGTTGCGCGCCGTCGCCAGATCCGCTTCGGCCTTCCCGACCCACTCACTCGTCAGCGGTGTCATGCAGAACTCGTCCGGTGGTGGCAATCTCTACGAAAAGCGGGTCGCGCAACTCGAGCCGCTCGCGAAGCTTTTCAGGCGAGCGCACGAGGAGATCGAGCGGAAGCGTCGGGCGAACGCGTGAACGAATCTCCGCGGCTTGGTCCCAGCTCTTTCCTCGGTGGGGCATGACGACCAGGAGGTCGACGTCCGAGTCTTCACGCGCGGCGCCAGATGCGTGCGAGCCAAAGAGAATGATCTGCTGCGGATGAAACTCGCGAGCAATTCTCTTGGCATACCGCTCGATCTCGGCAAGATGTGCCACGTTAGGCAGTCTATCCTCATTTCAGTGCACTCCACGATCGTCACCTCGAAACCGGCGCGCTCCAGCGCGCGCGATCTCCGCGCGCCGCGCCGCTGTTCCAAGCAGTCTCAAATCATCGCGGAGACACTTCGACCGGGGAAGCCAGCTCCGTCGATGACGTCTCGGTAGATCTTGCGGGTAGCCTTCGCGGCAGCCGCCAGGCAGCGTCGGCTCATCCGGCAGCTTTACGATGATTCCCTTCGCATCGGCAGCGTGACTCTCTTCGGAAACGTTCGCGACCCGCGCGTCGGGGTGAGGCGGCGCGCAGTTCGATTGCGCGCCGCCGGACGGATTGGGCAATCAGCAGGTCGGCGACGGCGGGCCGGAGAGCTGCACCCACGTCGAGCCGTTCCACTGATACCAGGTGTCGCTGAAGTCGCCGCAGGAGCATGGATCGGTCTCGATCTCCTTGAACGCGCCGCTCAGTGTCCCGCCGGTATTCGAGCCGCCGCCGCAGAAGAGATAACGGTGGCCGACCTCGTTCAGGGCGCAGTCGTAGTAGGTCGTGAAGATGTCCTGGCAAGGGGCCGCCTTCGCTGGCGGAGCAAACGTGGACGCGGCAAACAGCAACACGAGAGCGAGTGAGAGACGGGCTACTTTCTGCATCGAATCCTCCCTTTCCATCGCGATGGGAGGAATTCTACTTAGCGATTATTGCGGAAGCGAGCTGAGCGTGGCCACCGCCCACGCCACCGCCGTCTCCACGCGTAGAATGCGCTCACCGATCGTCACGGCCTCGAATCCCGCGCGCTCCAGCGACGCGATCTCCTCATCGATGAATCCGCCCTCGGGGCCGATCGCCAGCGTCACCGGCTCGCGCACGCCGCGCGGGAGCGGCGCGCGCGCGGGCGGGTGGGCGACGAACGCGCGCGTCGACAAAGGCAACTCCTCGGCGAAACGGCGGAAGAAGCGGTGGAGCGCAATCGACGGCAGCACCGTATCGCGCGCCTGCTCGAGACCGAGGATCGATTGCAGGCGGAGGTTCTCCTCCGTCAGCCGCGGAGAGGACCAGTAGCTCTTCTCCACGCGCCACGCATTGATCAAGTGAATTTGCTTGATGCCCATCGACGTCGCCGCCGCGATCACTCGGTTCAGCACTTTGGGGCGCGGCACGGCCAGGATCAAGGTGAGGTCGAGCGGCGGTGGCGGGTCGCGGTCGAGCGTCACTTCCAGCTCGAGCGCATCATCGGAAACGAGAAGCACGCGGCCGCGGCCGATGCGGCCCCCGCAAAGGCCGACCGTCAATTCGTCCCCCGCCGCTGCGCGGTGCACGCTCGCGACGTGCTGCCGCCGCCGTCCGTTCAGGCGCACGCGGCCGTCGGCGACGAAGTCGTCTTCGAAGAGAAGGACGAGGTTCATTCGTATATCATCGCCCGCACCATGAACATCGAGACGCGCAAGAAAGGCGACGTGGTCATTGTCGACTTCCAGGGGCGGCTGGCGGTCGGCGTCGGCGACGAGGTGCTTCCGGGCCTCATCGGCGAGCTCCTCGACGAGGGAAACCGCAAGATCCTCCTCAACCTCTCCGAGATGGACTACATCGATTCGAACGGCCTCGGCGAGCTCGTTCAGAGCCTCAAGACCTCCAAGCGCTTCGGCGCCCAGCTCGTTCTCCTCAAGCCGCAGGACCGCGTGCGCAAGACGCTCAAGCTCACGAATCTCCTGCCGATGTTCAGCGTATACGAGACCGAGGCCGAGGCGCTCAAAGCGTTCCACGCGTAGCACGGAAGCTGCAGTGGGAGTGGAGCATGACGGCTCTCCTCCTATCCCTTTTCCTCCTCGCCGGCGCGCCCGCGCCGCAACCGCTCAGCATGGCGGTCTCCACGCAGAAAAAAATCCTCGTCGTGCGCGTCAACGGGCGCGACGTCAAGCAGTATGACGTCGCCGTCGGCCTGCCGAAACATCCGACGCCGATGGGCCACTTCGGCGTCCGGCACATCGTCTGGAATCCAGCCTGGGTTCCGCCGAAAGCGAAGTGGTCGAAAGGAAAGAAGCCTGCGCCGCCGAACGATCCGAAGAACCCGATGAAGGTCGTGAAGCTCTTCTTCCAAGAGCCCGACTACTACATCCACGGCACCGATCAGGAGGATACCCTCGGCGCCGCCGCATCGCACGGCTGCATCCGCATGGCCCAGCAGGACGTCTACGACCTGGCCCGTTACATCATGCAGAACGGCGGCGCGCCGCGCAGCGACGACTGGTACAACGGCGTGATCAACGGCACGAAGCCCGCAGACGTGCGGCTGCCGAAGGCGGTACCGCTGGTAATTGGGAAATGAGGTCACGGGTGACGGATGTCGGGTGACGGGTAACAGGTGGAACCCGTAAACCTGTCACCTATCACCCGTCACCTGTGACCCGTTCCTACTCGATCCGGTACGGCGACGTCATCACGATGTACGCCGTCACCGGCTTCCCCTCGCGCTGCGGCGGCTCGAAGCGCCACTGCTTGAAGGCGTCGATCGCCGCGGCGTCGATCAGCGGCTGCACTTTCTGCAGGACGTTGACGTCGCCGACCGAGCCGTCGGGCTCGATGCGGAGCTGCGCCAGCACGATGCCGGTGCGGTGCTTCATGGCCTCGATCGACGGGTACTTCGGCTCGACGCGCTTGACGAGGTTCAGCGGCTTCTCGCCGTTCATGATGACGACGACGTCATCGCGCACGGCTGATTCGGGAAGAATCGACACGGCCAGGTAGTACTGCTCGTCGGACGCGCCGAAGATCGCCGTCGTGTTGGGCGCGATCGGCATCGTGGCGTGCTTCCCATCGGGAAGGACTATGTCGCCGTCGGCTCTCACTTCCGCCGGACGGCCGAGCTCGTTGATGAAGAATGCCGCGCTCTGCTCCGCCGTCAACGGCTTGACCGGATAGATCGAGGCGAGCATGACGTTGAGGCGGCCGGGCTTACGCGCGGTGAGGGCCTGGCGGATCCCGTCATAGGACGACGGCCATCCGTCTTTCGGAGCCGGGACCAGCTTGCCGGGAAGCTCGGCCTCGACGCCGGTGCCGTCATCGGCGACTTGCGGCGTGCGCTGGTAGACGGTGACACGGACGGCCAACGGCTCGGCGAGAGCAACGGTAGAGGCGGAGAGCAAAAGGATAGCGAGTAACGATTTCATCGGCGGTGTGACGTAACGCCGCCGGAAGAGGTTCTCATCCCAACGCCTGAGGCGACTTCGACCGGCCGCTCGACCGTGGCGCCCGTCAGCTTGCGAAACAGCGCCCAATAGACGCTGACGGAGCGTTCCAGCACCCACAGTGGGGCGAATAGGCAGGCGCGGAGCGGGAAAACCTCCGTCGCGCCCGCCCGGCCCCGCAGCGCCAGCGCCAGCGAGCCGACCACGAGCGCGCCCGCGTAG
>DATDFB010000202.1:0-10026 GCA_036522835.1 Thermoanaerobaculia bacterium
GGGCGGCGTCCCGCCGCCCGCGTAGACACCCGAGCGTGCGCAGTCGTATCCACTACATGCGCCCGCTCCTGGTGCTCCCGTTCCTCGTCGCCCCAACGCTCTCCGCCGCCACCTCCTTCGACCCCCCCAACCCAACCTCGGCCACGCCTATCGTCGCGCACGTCGACGTGCCGGCGACGTTTTGCCCGCCAACGGTCGCCGGCGTCGCCCGCAACGGCTCGACGATCTCGATCGCGCTGAACTATCCGCCGTGCCCGATCCTCGCGCCGCCGAGCGGCATTCCGCTCGACGTCCCCGTGAGCCTCGGAACCGTGCCGGCGGGCGTCTACGACGTCGTGGCGAACGGCACGTCCGAGCATGGGACGCTCGTCGTGCGCGACGCCGCGCCGCCCTTCGGCGTCGTGCCGAACGTCCTGCCGACGTCGGGCGGGGAGGTCCACCTGCGGAACCCCGCTGTCGTTTGCGCCTTCGGACCATCACCCGTCATCTGCGCGCCGCCGTTCACGGTGAAGATCGCAGGGGAAGCGGTGAAGACGCTCGTTCTCTCGCCATTCGACATCGCCGTCACGGTGCCGCCGCATGCAGCGGGCGCGGTCGACGTCACCGTCGAGCAAGGCGCCAACTCTCGGACCGCCACCGCCGCGCTCGATTTCTACGAGCCCGATCAGATCCCCGACCTCGCCTTCTTCGAGCCCGTAGTCTTCCCCGCGCTGCTCACCGGCCCCGGCGCATTCGGCTCGCAATGGACGACCGACGTCGCCCTGCAGACGAACTTCGACGTTGTGCCGGGCCTGGCGCTGCCGATCGCGCCGCCGTTCTTCGACAGCGTCCCCGCCGTCGGCAGCGTGACGGTGACGGGCGCGAACGTGCCGCCCGGAATGGTCGTCTACGTCGCCCGGCAGTTCGCGCCGCGCGTCTTCTTCGACGTCCTGGCGCGCGATCTGTCGAAGCAGTCGGAAGCGCTCGGGACGGAGATCCCGGTCGTGCGGGAGACAAACCTCTACGACCGCCCGTTCGACATCCTCCTCGTGCCGACCGATCCGAAGTTCCGCGTGGCCCTGCGCATCGTCCGCATCGACGGAAGACCGGTCGCACGGCTGCGCATCTTCGCCGCGGCGGCCGTGCAGCCGCTCGTCGACGCGGAGGTGCAGTTGACGCCGGGTCCGTTCGGCTACAGCTCGCTCAACATGCCGGACCTCGTGCAGAGCATTCCCCAACTCGCCGGCAAGGGGCCGCTGCGGATCGAAGTCGACGGCGAGAGCGGACGGCGCGCGATCTCCGCGCTCGTGTCCGTGACGAACAACGCCACACAGCACGTGACCGTCATCGCGCCGCACTAGCGAGCGCGTCGAGCGCGTCGCCGGTGAGGCGAAAGACCGTCCACTCGTCCATCGGCACCGCGCCGAGGGCTTTGTAGAAATCGATCGACGGCGTGTTCCAGTTCAGCACCGCCCACTCCACCCGTCCGCAGCCGCGCTCGCGCGCGAGCTGTGCCAGGCGCGCGAGCAGCGCCTTGCCGTAGCCGCGGCCGCGCGCCTCCGGCTTCACGAAGAGGTCCTCGAGGTAGATGCCCGGCTGCGCGAGAAACGTCGAGTAGTTGTGAAAGAAAAGCGCGAAGCCGACCGCGGTGCCGTCGTCCTCGCCGATGATCACTTCGGCGAAGCGCGGACTGCCGAAGAGCGTCGCGCGCAACTGCGCCTCCGTGGCCACGCATTTGTGCGAGAGCCGCTCGTACTCGGCGAGGTCGCGAATGAACTGCAAAATCAGCGAGACGTCGGCTTCGGTCGCTTCACGAATCGCGAACATAGCTGCGATCATACCGGCCATGCGCAAGCTGATGTTCCTCGCGCTCGCCGCCGTCGCCTTGGGCGCGGCACGAAAACTCGAGCCGACCGTCACGCCGGAGATGCTCCGCCACAGCCGCCTCCTCGACGTTCTCTACTTCGTCAACGTCGTCTACGGCCTGGCGGTGCTGTTCCTCCTTCTGCGAAGCGGCGCCTCGGCGAAGCTGCGCGATCTCGCCGAGCGCACGCGCGCCGCCGCGCCAGTCTACGTCATGTTCCTCGTCGTGGCGATGACGCTCCTCGAATTTCCGCTCGCCTTCTACGAGGGCTTCGTCGTCCCGCACCAATTCGACCTCACCAACGAATCGCTCGCCATGTGGCTCGGCGACGAAGTGAAAGCCTTGGGCGTCGGCCTCATCATCAGCGCCCTCGTCGGCGGCCTCATTCTGCTGGCCATCCGCAAGATCAAGCGCTGGTGGATCGTCGCCTGGCTCGGCTCCATCCCGCTCATCCTCATCGGCGTCCTCATCACGCCGCTCGTGATCGATCCGATCTTCAACAAGTTCGAGCCGCTGAAGGATCCGGTGCTCGGCCGCGATCTCCTCGCCGAGGCCGGGCGCGCGGGGATTCCGCACAGCCGCGTCTATCAGGTCGACAAATCGAAACAGACGAAGGAGATGAACGCCTACGTCACAGGCATCGGCCCCTCGGCGCGCATCGTCATGTGGGACACGCTGCTCCAGAAGCTCGACCACGACGAAGTCCTCGCCGTCATGGGCCACGAGATGGGGCACTACGTGCTGAATCACCTCTGGAAAGGCATCGCCTTCTCCGTCGCGCTCTCGTTCTTCATCTTCTGGATCGGACAGATCCTCTACGAGCGCGGCCTGGAGCGGTGGGGGAGCCGCTGGGGCATCCGCGAGGCGCGCGGCGACCCCGCCGCCCTCCCGTGGCTCCTCATCCTCAGCACCGTCATCACGTTCCTGATCTCGCCCCTGACGTCGGGCTTCTCGCGCCACATCGAGCACCAGGCCGACGTCTTCGGCCTCGAGCTCACGCACTTCAACGAGCCGATGGCCAGCGCCTTCGTGAAATTCGCCGAGGACTCGAAGACGGATCCGCGTCCGCCAAGGTTCATCGAGTGGTGGCGCTACTCGCACCCGTCGCTGGGGCGGCGGATCGACTTCGTGCTCGGGTACCGGCCGTGGGAGCAGAAGCGCTGAGCACGCCGGGCTCGACCTTTGCTACCGCGCGCGGCATGCAGAAGAGATTGCCGGGGCTGGTCCTATTCTTCGCCGCCGCCCCCGCTTTCGCCGCCGATCCCGCCCCGCCGCCCAAGCCGTGGAACACCAGCCTCGGCGCGGGCATCGCCCTCACCAGCGGCAACACCGACACGAAAAACTACAACCTCACCTTCGCCACGAAGTACGACCCGAAGACGAAGCTCGTCTTCAAGGCCGACGCGCTCTACCTCCGCGGCGCCTCGAACGGCGAGACGACGGTCGACAAAGCCACCGCCGACGCGCGCGAGGAGTACGCCGTCTCCGACCGCACCTTCGCCTTCGGCGAGGTCTCGTACCTCCGCGATCCGTTCAAGGACATCAATTACTTCGTCGCCCCGCTCGCCGGCGGCGGCTATCGCATCATCAAAAGCGACACACGCAACCTCACCGTCGACGGCGCCGCCGGCACCGAGATCGAGAGCAGCGGCGCCGCCGGCCGCTCCAGCGGCGGCGCCTTGAAAGCAGGGGAGAACTTCGACTGGGCCTTGTCGGAGGCGAGCAAGATCGCGCAGAAGCTCACCGGCATCTGGAAGACGAGCGACTTCGGCGACGCGCTCTACCACTTCGACGCCGGTCTGGCCGCGAAGGTGGCCACGCGCGCGGAGCTCTCGCTCTCGTACGTCTACGACTACAAAAGCAAGCCCGCGGCCGCGGACGTGAAGAAAGGCGACAGCGCGCTCTTCGCCACGCTGCTCTTCAAGTTTTAACCGACCGTCGCCGTGCACGCCCGGCAGCGCCGCGCCGCCGCCGGAAGCATCTCCAGGCACTCCGGGCACTTCTTCATCGGCTCCGGTGCCGCGACGGGTGTCGGCTTCACCAGCCACCTGACCAGCAGGAACACCACGAACGAGATGATCAGGAAGTCGAGCACGGCGCCGAAGAAGTGCCCGTAGAGGATCGCGTTCTCCGTCGTCTTGCCGGCGGCGTCGGTCGTCGTCCGGAGCACGTACCGCGCCTCGCGCCAGCCGCCGCTGGGGAGGAAGAGGCTGATGACCGGCATCAGGATGTCGTTGGTCAGCCCGGTCACGACGCTGCCCACCGCGGCGCCGATGATCACGCCGACCGCCAGCGCCAGCGCGTTCGTCTTGGTCAGGAATCCGCGAAACTCTGCAATCATCGTCAAACCCTCCGGGCCATGTCGCGCATCCGCTCCACGAGCAGCTCGCACATCGCCACCGCGAACTTTGCCAGGAGCTGCGGTTCGAACGCCAGCGCCTCCGAGAGCGTCCTCTTCTCCCACGCGCGCACCAACGTCGCCTCGCCGGCCCGAACCGACACCGAGCGCGGCGAGTCGTCGATGAACGACACCTCGCCGAGGACGTCGCCGGGGCCGACCGTCGCGACCACCGTCGAGTGCCCCTCGCGCACCGCCACGATGTCGAGCCGCCCCTCCTCCACCGCGAACAGCGTCGCGTCCGATTCTCCGGCGCGGATCAGATCGTCGTCCTGCGCCACGCGCCGCAGCTCGCCGAGCGATTCCACGCGCGCGCGCTCCTCGGCCGTGAAATAGCGGAAGAGCGGATGATCCGATTCGATTGCGAAGAGCTTGTTCACTGCCAGTGCACCGACCACTCGCAGTGCGGCGCGCCCTTCGCGTAGCACTGCGTCTGCTGCACGCGTACGTTCTTTGCGCCGGTCAGCTCCGCCATCCGCTCGATCCAGCCGGTGATGCGCGCGCAGCCGGGGAGCTCGGAGGGGAAGTTGAGCAGCTTGATCGTCGCGCCATGCTCCGTCTGATTCGCCACCTTCAGCTCGCCGCGGTTGTACAGCGAGCTCCACATCTGTCCGGCCTTCGACAGCAGCGCCGGCGGCGTGAGCACGAGCGCGAAGAAACGGTAGATCCCCTTCACCGCGTCGCTGGCCCCTTCGCGTCCGGCGCGCCGCGCGAACTGCTCCACCGGCTCCCCTTTGACCTTCGCCGCCTCCTCGGTGAACTTGTTCAGCACCGTCACCGGGATCGTCTCCGTGGCCAGCACCGGTCCGCGCAGGCGCGCGCCGTACTCCGCCGGCAGCGCGCTCAGCACTGCGCCGCGCTGGTCCGCGGTGAGCTCGGCGTCGATGAACTTCTGAAGACTGCGAACGGGAGAACCTTTGACCGTAACGGTCTCGTTCGTCATCGCGTCACCTTTCGCGAGCGAGAAGTTGTCCGGGATGCGCCGAGTATAATCCGACTCCCGCTGGAGGGCCTGCGAATGGATCAACGAACGGGCGACGCCGCCCACGAGGCGAGCACCGCGATCGCCGTCGCCGAGGAAAGCAACCAACCGAAAATCGGAGCGAAAGACAAGCTCGAAGAGCTCTGCGTCAACACCATCCGCTTCCTCGCCGTCGACGCCGTCGAGAAAGCGAAGTCGGGCCACCCCGGAACGCCGATGGGGATGGCCGACATGGCCTTCGTCCTCTGGACCGAGTTTCTTCATCACGATCCGAAGGCGCCGCACTGGACGAACCGCGACCGCTTCGTCCTCTCCGCCGGCCACGCCTCCATGCTCCTCTACTCGCTGCTCCACCTCACCGGTTATCCCGACATGACCATGGAGCAGCTCCAGCACTTCCGGCAGTGGGGCTCGCGCACGGCCGGGCATCCCGAGTACGGCCACGCCTCGGGGATCGAAGTGACCACCGGCCCGCTCGGCCAGGGGTTCGCGCACAGCGTCGGCATGGCCCTAGGCGCGAAGATGATGGCCGCGCGCTTCAACACGGACGATGCATTCAAGCCGGTCGACCACTACGTCTACGGCATCTGCTCCGACGGCGATCTGATGGAAGGCATCAGCGCCGAGGCGTCGTCGATCGCCGGCCACCTCGGCCTCGGCAATCTCATTTACTTCTACGACGACAACCACATCTCGATCGAAGGGGAGACGCGGCTGGCCTTCTCCGAGGATGTGAAGAAGCGCTTCGACGCCGTCGGCTGGCACACGCAGAAGATCGACGGTCACGACCGCAACGCCATCCGCAAAGCGATTCGCCGCGCGCAGAAGGTGACGGACAAGCCGTCGCTCATCATCGCCCGGACGATCATCGGCTGGGGCTCGCCGAAGTTCCACGGCACCGCGCGCGCGCACGGCGAGCCGCTCGGCGCCGACGAAGTGAAAGCGACGAAGCAGGCCTTGGGCTGGCCCGAGGAGCCGACGTTCTACGTGCCCGACGACGTGCGCGCCGAGTTCACGCGAAAAACCAAGCGACTCTCGGCCGCGCGCCGCAAATGGGAGAAGGGTTACGCCGAGTGGCGGACGCGCAATCCGCAGCTCGCCGAGGAGTGGGACCGCTACTGGTCGAAGTCGACGCCGGAGGGATTCGAGGCCCAGCTCGTCGAGGCCTCGAAAGTCGAGAAGGCGACGGCCACCCGTGCGATTTCCGGACAGGTCATCCAGAAGCTCGCCGCGCTGGCGCCGTTCGTCGTCGGCGGCGCCGCCGACCTCGCGCCGTCGACGAATACGCTAATCAAGGAGTCGGGGAGCATCGAGCGGGCCAAAGGGTCAGAAGGACACCCGCCGGATTTGAACACGTTCAAAAACCGCAATCTCCACTTCGGCATCCGCGAGCACGCCATGGGGGCGATCGTCAACGGCCTCACGCTCTACGGCTCGTTCCGCGCCTACGGCGCGACGTTCCTGATCTTCTCCGACTACATGCGCGCCTCGGTGCGCATCGCCTGTCTGATGGACATCCCTTCGATCTTCGTCTACACGCACGACTCCGTCTTCCTCGGCGAAGACGGGCCGACGCACCAGCCGGTGGAGCACTACTTCGCGCTGCGCCTGATTCCGAACATGACCTTCTTCCGCCCCGGTACGCCGGCCGAGGTGGCCATGGCATGGGCGTGGGCGGTGGCGAAGGCGGAGGGGCCGACGTGCATGGCCCTGACGCGGCAGAAGCTCGAGCCGGTGGCGCAGAGCTTCGATCCGCACGAGGTCTGGCGCGGCGCGTACGTGCTCGACGGCTACCGCGACGGCGACATCACCTTCATCGCCACCGGCTCCGAGCTGCCGCTCGCCGTGGCGACGGCGAATCTGCTGCGGTCGCAGGGGACGAGCGCGCGCGTCGTCTCGGCGCCGTGCCTCGATCTGTTTGACAAGCAGTCGATCGAGTACCACGACGAGGTCCTCGGCAACCGCAGCCGCATCGTGGCCATCGAAGCGGGTCGCAGCGACGGCTGGTACAAGTACGTGAACCACGACGCGCTGGTGATCGGCATCGACCGCTTCGGCGCCTCCGCGCCGTACGAGCAGATCGCCGAGCACCTCGGCTTCACGCCGGAAAAAGTCGCGGAGCGGGTGCGGGAGTGGATGGGGTCTGGTTCCTAGGTTCTTAAGTTCTTGGGTTCTTAGGTTCTTGGGTTCTTAGGTTCTTAAGTTCTTGGGTTCTTAAGTTCTTGGTTTCGGTCCACTCAAGAACTTAACAACTTAAGAACCTAAGAACCTAAGAACAGATCCAAATGGAGCTCATCGACGTCCTGACGCCCGACGGCGCGCCCACCGGCGTTACGAAAACGAAAGCCGAGGTGCACCGCGACGGCGACTGGCACCGCGCCGCGCACGTCTGGATCGTCGCATCCGACGGGCGCTTCCTCCTGCAGCGCCGCTCCCTGCGCAAGGAGAACTATCCCGGCCTCTGGGACGTGAGCGCCGCCGGGCATCTTTCGGCGGGCGAGACGTCGCGCGAAACGGCGGTGCGCGAGACGTTCGAAGAGCTCGGCCTGCGCATCGACGCGCGCGAGCTGCAGTTCATCGCCACGCTGCGGGAGTCGTGCGCGCTCAACGGCGGCACGTACATCGACAACGAGATTCACGACGTCTTCGTGGTGCGGCGGGACGTCGATCTCGCGTCGCTCGTGCTGCAGGACGGCGAAGTCGACGCCGTCGAGCTCGTCAGCGAACTGCCGAGGAACGGCATGGTGCCGCATCCCGCCGAGTACGCGCTCATCACAGGATAGAATGCCCGCAGATGAGGCGCGCCGTCATTGCCGCCGCCTGGCTCGTCGGAGCCACCGTTCCGTTGCTTCTCGCGACGGTGATGATCTTCGGCTGCTGCGTGCTTCCGTTCCACGGCGTCATTCACAAGGTCATGCCGCTGTGCAGTCTCGCGATCAACGTCATTCACGGCGAGCACGCGGCCGGCGCGAACCGGCAACAGGCGCCCGCGCGCCAGCGGCAGGAGCCCGTGAAACGTCTCGTCACCGAGGTTCCGCGCGCCTTCCATCTGCACGCTGCCTTTGCCGCGGCGCGGCGCATCGAAGCGACGAACGCCTCGACGTACCGCAGCTTCATCACACTCGGCGCGGTTCGCTGCGACCGCGACGTCGGTCTTCAACTGTTCGTGGCCACGCTTCTGATTTGATCTGCCCGCCTTCGCCGCGCGCGCTCACGGCCGTTCCGCGCCTTGCCAAGGAGAGCTCCGATCATGAAGTCCCTGAAATCTACGATTCTGTTGCTGCTGCTCGCCGCCGGCGCGCAGGCGCAAACGATGAGCGGCATGCAGCACGACATGAGCGGCATGCAGATGCCGAGCGATCCGGTGGGAGATCTGCTCATGCGCCAGGCATCCGGCACGGCCATGAATCCGGCCGCCGCGCCGATGCACATGTCGATGTGGCAGCGCGGCGACTGGATGCTGATGCTGCACGGTCTCGCCTTCGTCAATGAAGTCGTGCAGAGCGGCCCGCGCGGCGACGACAAGTTTTTCTCGACGAACTGGATCATGGGCATGGCCGATCGGCCGCTCGGCGGCGGGCGCCTCATGCTGCGCTCGATGCTCAGTCTCGAGCCGGTCACGGCCGGCGACAAATACCCCGAGCTGTTCCAGACCGGCGAGACGCTGCACGGCCGGCCGATCATCGACGCGCAGCACCCGCACGACTTCTTCATGGAGCTGGCGGCCGAGTACGCGCACCCCTTGGGCGACGGCACGATCGGCTACGTCTACGCCGCGCCGATGGGCGATCCGTCGCTCGGCCCGGTTGCGTATCCGCACCGCGCTTCCGCCGCCGAGATCCCGCAGGGCGCGCTCGGCCATCACGTGCAGGATTCCACGCACATCGCGGCGAGCGTGCTGACGCTCGGCGCACAGCGCGGCCGGCTCGGATTCGCCTTCAGCGGCTTCCACGGCCGCGAGCCGGACGAGAAGCGATGGGACATCGAGCACGGCAAGATCGACTCCTGGGCCGCGCGCGTGACGTTCGATCCGTCGCCGCACTGGACGGCGCAAGTATCGACCGGTCACCTCGAACATCCCGAGGCGCTGGAGCCGGGCGACATCCAGCGCACGACGGCATCGCTGTCCTACAGCGGCGGCACGCCGTTCGGCCGGCTCGATACGAGCTTCGTCTTCGGGCACAATGACAAGAGCGAAGGCCGCGGCACGAGCGCATGGCTGGCCGAGTCGGTGTTGCAGCTCGCCGGCGGCAACTCGATCACCGGCCGAGGGGAGATCGTCGACAAGGACGAGCTCTTCGCCGAGGACGCGTCGGTGCCGGCCGCGATCGAGCACGGCGTGTTCCGCGTCAAGGCCCTGACGCTCGGCTACTCGCGCGACGTGCTGGCCACGCGCGCGCTGACCGGCGCGATCGGTGGGAACGTCACGCTCTACTCCGTTCCGAGCGCGATCCGGCCGTACTACGGCAGCAGTCCGCACACCTTCTATGCGTTTCTGCGCCTTCGCGGCGGCAGCTCGTCCGAACATCACCACTGAGAGACCCGGCCATGAAAAAGCTCTTCGCGCTTTCCGTGCTGCTCGGCTTCGTCTCGCTCGCGCCGTTGCCCGGCGGCGGGATCGGCGCAACGTGCTCGACGGGCGCAACATGGCGGAGGGGAAGGAAGAGGGCAAGATGTCGATTCGCTACGCGTCGGTCGACGCGCGCGGCGATGTCCGCTCCGAGGTGGCGCTCGACACGCGGACGTGCGAATGCTGCGCGACGGGGATGGCGATGGCGAAGAGCGGCCCGGTCATCGTCTATC
>DATDFB010000203.1:0-12371 GCA_036522835.1 Thermoanaerobaculia bacterium
AGCGGAAAGGCGATCCGCTTCCGCGACGCCAAGATCACGTGGAAGCGCTAGAACGCGGGAGCAGCGCTGGCTCGCCGTCGTTGAGCCGCGCGCAAAGCGCGTCGGCTCGAGCACGGCAAGCTGACGCGGCGCAAAGCGGCCGCGTCAGCAGGCTTCGACGACGACGAACGCCGGGACTCGCTTCATGGCCCGGCGGCGCCGCGCCATTCGCCCCGTCAATCCAAGGGCAAACCCCAGGCCGGCGGCGATGCCGGCGAAGAGCGCCGGTTTCGCGTGCAACTGGCCGTTGACCTTCGTGGCCACGCCGCTCGCGCCCGCCGACACCTTCGACTTCATGTTCAGCACGCGCGGGCGTACCGCATTCAGCTTCGTCCGCCACGAAGCGGACTCCACCTCCAGACCGCTCGGCGCGTGCAGGTCGGAACTGCTCGGATTCAATGTTTCCATCGCGTCCCTCCTTCACTCGTAAGAGTGCGACGGGGGTGCCAATCGCGCGGAATTGGTCACTCCTACAGCAGAGTGAGCGATTCGAGCGCGCTGGCCGCTACTGTTCCGGAGGTCTACTACGACCTGATTGCGCGTGTTCCGCCGGGCGTCGTGCTGCTCGGCATTCTTGCGGCGGCGCACCACCCGCTGCAGCCGAAAGAGATTACGGCCGGCGTCGTTGCCGCGTTTCTGTTGTTCGGCTATACCGCCGGCATCGTGTTGAGCGGCGCCGGCATTTGGCTGGCAGTGGGGGTGTGGCACCTCTCCTGGTGGTGGGCCGCGCGAAAAAATACGGTCCTCAAAGAGCAGCGGAAAAAGTACGAGAACGATCTTCCGCGCCTCTTCGAGCATCTCTGCGAGCGCAATCGCAACGTGCTGAACAAGCTCACTGCCGAGGTGATGCTGTGCGCGAACCTCGTCGTGGCATTCGTGCTGTTGGCGCTCGCACCCGGACCAAGGGTGTCGCGGCAGCAGATGATCATCGGTGCCGTCGTCTCATTCATCGCACTCTGCACGCGGCAGTACAACGCCACGAAGCGGCAGACGACACTCGTGCTGAATGAAGCCGCGGAATCCGTGCCGGAATTGCCGATCTAGCGCGCGACGCGCCGCCACAGCCCGACCGTACGGTCGGAGCTCGCGCTGGCGATCCACTGCCCGTCCGGACTGAAGGCCAGGTCGTTCACGTCGTTCGCGTGTCCGCGGAACGTCTGCAGCAGCCGCCCGCTCTCGAGATCCCACAGCCGCATGGAGACGCCGGGATTCGACGTCGAGTCGCCGAAGAAATTCTGGGCGAGCTCGCCGAGCATTGATTTGTCGCGCCCGCCGGTGATCAACCACTTCCCGTCCGGACTCACGGCGAGCGCCTGCACGTGCTCGGCGCTCCCTTCGAACACGCGGAGCGGATTCCCGTTCGCGTCCCACAGCCGCGCGGTCTTGTCGTCGCTTCCGCTCACCAGGCGCCCGTCGGGCGTGTACTCCAGCGTGACCACGGTCTCGGTATGGCCGGTGATGACCTTGCGCTGCTGTCCGCTCGGTACGTCCCAAAGGCGGATCGTGAAGTCGTAGCTGCCGCTCGCCAGCGTCCGCCCGTCGGGGCTGAAGGCGACGTTCCAGACGATGCGCTTGTGGCCGCGAAGCGTGTGCAGCAGCGCGCCGCGCTCCACGTCCCAGACGCGCACGAGCGCATCGTTGCCTCCACTCGCCAGCAGCTTTCCGTCCGGGCTGAAGGCGATCGTCCAGACCGTCGACGGCTGATCGTGGAACGTCTGTAGGGGCGCACGGCGTGCGCCCATTGCCGCGTTCTGAGGGCGCACGCCGTGCGCCCCTACCGTCGACACGTCCCACAGCCGGATGTTGCCGTCGTACGCAGCGGTGGCGAGAACCTTCCCGTCGCGCCGCAGATCGAGTCCCGTGACGCCCGGGGCGGGGTGCGGCAGCCGATGGACGATCGCGCCGTCGCTCCGCCGCCAGATCAACGCGCTGTTGTCGATCGCGCCGGTCGCGAGCAGCGCGCCGTCGGGGCTCCACGCCACCTCACGCACGATCCCGCGATGCTGCGTGAACTTGTGATCGAGCGCATAGATGCCGCCCGGCACCTCAGCGGGAGCCGGTCCAAACCAATGCCACGCCGCAAGAAAGCCGAAAAAAATCGCGATCGCTGCGAGGGCGAGCGCGGCGACCCGGCGCAGGTTACGCTGCCTTCTTGGCCGCCGCCGGCTCGCTGAACAACTGCAGGGCCTTGTCGAGGATCACATCCGGCTGCGGCTTCTTCGGCGTGTTGTCGTTCTTCGCGTTCGGGTCGCGGAGGACCTGCGCGGTCAGATCGACGACTACGTCCGGCCTCACCCCGCCGTCCTTGATCGGCTTGAGCTCCGGCGTCGTGTAATGGGCGATGGTCATGTACACCCCGCCGCCGCTCGGAAGGGTGATGAACTTCTGCACCACCGACTTGCCGTACGTCGTCACGCCGACGGTCTTGCCGCGGTTGTTGCCGCGGATGGCCGCGGCGAAGATCTCGCCGCCCGCGGCGGTCGAGCTGTCGGTGAGCACTTCGACCTGGCCGTCGTAGTCGGCGTTGCGGTCCGCCGTCCAGCGGCGCGGCTCGATGCGGCGTCCCTCGAGCGAGGTGATGATGCCGCCGGTCAAGAGCGCGTCGGCCGCGGCGATGGCTTCGTCGACATCGCCGCCGGCGTTGCCGCGCACGTCGACGATGAGCTTGCGCGTCCCGCTCTTGCGCACGCTCTCCAGCGCGGCGCGGAACTGCTCGGCCGAGCCCTTCTCGAAGAACGGCACTTTGATATAGGCCACGCCGTCGAACTGCTTGGTCGTCAGCGGCACCGGATGGAACTGTGCGGACTGGATCGTGAACTCGTCGCGCTTCGTCTGCCCGCCGCGGAGCACCTGCAGGTGCACCGGGTGGTTGGCGCGGAGAAGGTTGCGGAGCTGCCACACCGCCATCTTCTGCGTCGGCTGGCCGTCGACCTTCTCGATGAAGTCGCCGCGCTCGATGCCCGCCTTCGCCGCCGGCGAGTTTGCCACCGGCGCGATCACGTAGCCGTAGCCGAAGCGCTTCGTCACCACCAGGCCGACGCCGTTGTCGTCGACGTCGGCGAAGCTCTTGTACGCGGCCATCTGCGCGGGCGGGACGTAGAAGCTGAACTCGTCGACCGCGTCGGTGACGCCGTTGAAGGCGCCGTCGAGCAGTTGGTCGGACGGGACCTGCTCCACGTAGTTGCTCCGCACCAGGTCGAAGACCTCGGTGAAGATGCTGAGGTAGCGGTAGACGTTGTTCTTCGGCGAGGCCTGGCCGAACAGCGCGCCGCCGATCAGCGACAGCATCAGGGCCACGGAGATGGAGAGGAAGGCGATTTTCTTTTTGCTCATCGGTCGTTGCGTTAGCGAAGCCATTTTCGCGGATCTTCGGGGCGATTGTCTTGACGAATCTCGAAATACAGGTAGCCGGATCCGGCGTCCTCCGCCTCGCCGACCCCTGCAATCGCCTGTCCAGCGCTGACGTGGTCGCCCGCCGCCACCGCCGGCGCTTTGAGATTGCCGTAGAGGGAAAAAACGCGGTTTCCGTGATCGAGTATCACTAAATTGCCGTATCCCTTGAACCACTGCGAAAAAAGAACTGTTCCCGTGAAGACGGCCCGCACCTCCGTCCCCGGCGCCGCGGCGATCTTCAAGCCGTTGCTGAAGGTCACGGTCGAGAACTTGGCGTTCACCTGTTTGCCGAATTGCTCGATGACTTTGCCCTGCAACGGCCACGGCAGCGCTCCTTGCAGCGTCCGGATGTCGGCCGCGGCCGGCAGCCCCTGGCGCTGTTTCGAAAGCGTGTCGATGAGGCGTTCCAGCCGCTTGGCCTTCTCCTCGAGCTCGGCGATGCGCTGCTCCGACCGCGAGCCTTCCTGCTCGAGCGACGCCAGCCGCCGCTGCTGCTCGTTGCGCGCGGCGACCACGGCCTGCCGGCGTCCCTCGACGACCTGCCGCATGGCCTCGACGCGCGTGTGCCGCTCGGCGAGGTCGGTGACGCGGGCGGCGAGCTGCGCGCGCGAGGCCTGAAAGCGCGACACGGCGCGGGCGTCGCGCGACACGAGGTAGCTGAGCATCGACATGGCCTCGATCGGATCGCGCCTGTCGTCGATCGACAGCAGCAATCGCACGTAGCTCAGCCCGCCCAGCCGGTAGAGCGCGCCGAGGCGTTTGGCGAGGAACTTCTTCTGCTGGGCGATGCGCGGGCCGAGCTCCGCGATTTGCATCTCGACGTTCTTCTGCTCCTGTTCGAGCCGCGTCTGCGTGTCGACCGCCAGGGTCAGCTCGCGCGTGCGGATGCCGAGCTCGAGGTCCGCTTCTTCGAGCTGCTGCTGCGCGCTCTGCTGTTGCGATTTGACGGTCTCGAGGCGCTGGCGGAGCCGAGCGATCTCGCCGCGGATTTTTTGGACCTGGAGTGCGGCGGCCGTGCCGCCGCTGTCCGCGCGCAGCAAGAGCGGCAGCATGGCTGCCGCACTCCACAAAAGGAGCCTACGTCCCATACTCCCGCAATGCATGCTTGGCCGCCTGCTGCTGCGCCTCTTTCTTCGACGTTCCCTCCCCGCGCCGGGTCAGGCTCCCGACCTTCACCTCCACGATGAAGCGCTTGTCGTGATCGGGGCCGACCTCGCCGATCACCGTGTACTCCGGCAGCGGCAGCCCCTTTCCCTGCGCCAGCTCCTGCAGCGCGGTCTTGTAGTCGTGGAAGAGGAGGTCGTCGGCGTCGATGCGCTCGATGTCGTCGCGGAAGGAGCGCTCGATCAGCGCGCGCGCCGGCTCGATGCCGGCGTCGAGGTAGATCGCCGCGATGACGGCCTCGAACAGGTTCGCCAGGAGCGAGTCCTTCTTCCGCCCGCCCGACTTCTCCTCGCCGACGCCGAGGTAGATCACGTCGCCCATGCCGTATTCGCGCGCCTTCGAAGCGAGGCTCGTCGCGCTCACCAAGTACGCCTTGATCTTCGAGAGCGCCCCTTCGTCGAGCTTCGGGAAGCGCTGGAAGAGCAGATCGCCGATGACGAAGCCGAGCACGGAGTCGCCGAGAAACTCGAAGGTCTCGTTGTCGCGGACGTCATCCTGCTTGGCCTCGTGCGCGAACGACTTGTGCGTGAGCGCGCGCGTGAGGATCTCGCTCCGCGTGAAGCGGTGGCCGATACGCTCCTCGAAGCCGGTCAGGTCGTTCATGCCAGAAGGTCGACGCCGTCGCGAAGGGCGGTGGCGACGACGGGCGCACTCTCCGCGAGGAGCTCATGCAGCTCGGCGCTCGTGTAGACGAAGAGGTCGACCGGACACGGCAGCGGCGACATGGCCTGGCTCACCGCGCCCGCGCGGTCGCGCGGATCGGCGGCGATCTCGCCGTCGATCTCGACGAGGAGGTCGGCGTCGGAGCGCGGCGTCGGAATCCCCGTGACGAGCGAGCCGAAGAGAAGGACGCGGCGAATCTCCGGAATGCGCTCCGCGGCGCGCCGGGCCATCGCCTTCACCTCGCCCAGCCGCGCCTCACGGTCGAGGTAAACGGCTCCGGACGAATTCGAGGAGCGTGTTCGCATCATCGATGGCAGCCTCCGGCGTCCAACGCGACGCGCGCGTGCGCCAGATCGCGCTCCGCTTGATTCCACCAGTCCGGCCAGCGGTTCATCGGCCTCGATTTCTATTGCGTCGCGCGCGCCACCCAGCCGTCACCGGTCGTGTTGTCGACAGAGCTGGCGTAGGCGCTCCACGTGATGTTGGCGTCGGGCACGTCGAAAGCGAGCGAGAGATTTCCGCTCGTCCCCGCGAAGCTCGCCGGCACACCCGGCTGGCTCAGCGAGAACGGCTTCACGGTGATCGTCATCGTGGCGCCGGTATTGATGGACGTGACGGTCCAGGTGTGCTCGGCGGCGTCGAGATTGACGACGCCGGCATTCGTGCGGAAGCCGTTGCCCTGCCGCAGGCCGAGGGCATATGCGGTGACGTTGTCCGTCGAAACGAACAGCGCCACCGAGGGGAAGCTCTGCGACACGGTTCCCGTCGATCCCGGCTGCGGCGTCCAGATGCGGGAGAAGCCGTCGATGGACGCCGCTTCGTCGTCGATCTCGGCCCCGGCGCTGTCGAACGAGAAGACGAGCAGCGCGCCGAGACCGCTCCGATTCAATCCCGTTCCGACGAAGTCGTTGACCGTGGTCACGCTCTGCGGATCGAGCGTGAAGTGGACGAGCGGCTCCTTGGTGTTGTCCTGCCCGGCCATGAGAAACCCGACGCCGATGTTGCGCTTGAGGTCCTCGTAATTCGCGAACGTCACGTCCGAGCGGAAGAAGACGCCGTTGGCGCCCTGCACGCTGCCCGCCGCGGGGATGAGGAACGCCCCCGAGCGCCGCTCGACCTGGATGACGTTCGGCCGCACGCCGCCGCGCCGCGTAGCGGCGCGCTCGCGCAGACGCTGCATGGCCTGCCCGACGGTCATCGGCGTCGACGTCGCCACCAGGGTCAACTTTCCGTCCGCGCCGAACGCGGAGACGGTGACGAAGGAGAGCGCGGCTGCAACCAGGGGCTTGAGGTTCATGGCACGAGTCTACAGTAGGAAAACGGGCATTCGTGACACTCCTATAGACATGGCTCAACAAAACGATACGCGTTGGTTCGCCAGACTGTGGCACTGGCTCGCCGTGCACACCACCGACCTGGTCGAATGGTTCGGCACCGCGCTCGTCATCGCCCTTTTGTTTTGGGCCTGGACCTCTCCTCCGGTGAAATTCATCCCGCACACGTGGTTTGGCGTCCTGGCCACGCTTCCCGGTGTGCTCGGGCTGGTCAATCACTTCTCCACCGTCTTGCCGCGCTTTCAAACCGTTCGCGAAACCGTGAGGGACTACCAGGCGTTTTGCCGCGGATTCGACGTCTGGTGGTTGGAAGAGGGGTGGCCGCGGAAGCTCAGGGAAGCGGGCTACGCCAAGCTGGTGTCGGCGCCGGAGAGGATGATCGAGGTCCGCAACGGCTCCCCCTACGACAACGATCTCCGGTCGTACCGTCCCTCGGCGGCAATCGCGATCTGGGCGGCTGTGATCCTGACACTCGTTTTCGAGATTCCCGCGGGCGTCGCCAACGGACGCGGCACCACGTGGCCGCTGGCCGGATTCCCGCTGGAGCTCGATCCGAACGTCCTGAGCGGGTTTCTCTTCGCGTCGCTCGGTGCCTTCGTCGCGGTGATGTGGCGGATGATCAACCGCATCAACGCCAACGCGCTCTCGGCGCGGTTCATGTTCACGGCCGCGCTCCGCGCAGCGATCGCCATGCTGATCGGCCTCATCGCGGGCAAAGTCAATCTGTTCGAATTGAAAGATGAGTCCACGCTGCAGGGAACTCTCTTCTTTCTCATCGGGCTTTTCACCGACTGGGGGCTGTCGGCGCTGCGCGCCCGCGCGCGCACCGTTTTCAACCAGCCGAATGATCCGTGCGACCGCCTGCCGCTTTGCTTTGTCGATGGCCTCGACGACGGCGTGATCGACATCCTCGACGAGCTCGGAATTTGGGACGTTCAGCATCTGGCCACGTCCGAGCCCGGCGAACTGACCGCGAAAACGCTCTACCCGTTCAACCGCATCATCGACTGGATCGACCAGGCCATCCTCATCAGCTATTTCCGCCGCGACATCTCCGAGGCGCGCAAGGTCGGCATCACCGGCGCCATCGACCTGGCCACGCTATACAGCTATACGCTCGAGAAAACCGAGCCGGAAAGCAAGATCACCACGAAGGCGAACGCCATTCTCGACGAGCTGTCGAAGAAGATGGGGATGAGCCGCGAAGCGATCGAGCTGATCTGCTCCAATCTCTACTTCGACTATACGGTCGAACAGCTCTACCGCTTCTGGCAGCATCATCGCCGCGATCAGACACCGTCCAACGCTACTGCAACGACGCCAGCGCCTGCCGCGCCGTAGCCAGATCCTCACCGTAGCGCTCTTTCGGCGCGGTGGCGATGAAGCGCGACAGCGCCGCGCGCGCCTCGGCGCGATGGCCGGCGCGCCCTTCCACCAGGCCGATGTTGAAGAGCGCATCGTACTGGCGCGGGTCGACGTCGACGGCGCGGTTCCACGACTCGACGGCGCGCGCGTAGTCGCCCTGCCGGGCGTAGACGACGCCGAGGGTGTTGAGCGCCAGCGGGAGGCGCGGGTTGAGCGCGAGCGCGCGGCCGAGGAACGACATCGCGCCGGCGACGTCGTCGCGGCGCAGGGCGACGATGCCGAGATTCTGCAGCGCGGGGGCGTTGTTCGCATCGGACTGCAGCACCCGGTCGAATTGCTTCGCGGCGTCGTCGAGCTTCCCCTGATCAGCGAGGGCCACGCCGTACGCGTTCAGCGCGTCGGGATCGTTCGAGGCCGCCAGCGGCGCGAGCACCTGCACGGCCTCGTCGATCCTGCCGCTCTCGGTGAGGAGCAGTCCGAGCTGCACGCGCGTGCCGGTGTTCTCGCCGCCGTTTCTGATCGCCGCGCGCAGATTCTCGATGGCCTCGGGGACGTGCTCCGACTGCTGGAGCACGAAAGCGAGGAGCTCGCGGCCGGCGGCCATCTCCGGCCTCGCGGCGACGACGTGCCTGGCCAAACGCAGCGCCGTGGCCATGTCGCGCGCCTCGTAGGCCTCGACGACCTGGTGCATCTCGTTGTCGAGCTGCACGAGGTTCTTCGGATCGTCCGCGGCGGTGTAGCTCGTCTTCATGGCGCCGCTGCCGCTCACGTAGCCGAGGCTGCGGAGCTTGGCCTTTTCCTCGTCGCTGACGTCGCGGTTCGGCGCGTTGATCTGCGCGTTGAGCGATTTGAGAAACGCGCGCGCCTGCTCGACGTCGCGGCGGCGCGCATCGCGGACGTTGTCCTTCTCGCCGGGATCGCGCGGAAGGTCGTAGAGCTCGGAGATCGGCAGGTCGATGTACTTCTCCGTGCCGCGAATGACGCCGGTGAGCGGCGCCCAGCCGCGGTTGATCGACGTGCTGAGCGACTCGAAATACGAGTCGCGCGCGACGCCTGTTTTCAGCAGCGACGCGCCGAGGAGCGCGGCGGGCTTGGCGACGCCGGCGCGCTCGAGGATGGTCGGGACGATGTCGATGTGCCGCACGTAGGAGTTCTCCACGCGGTGCGGCACGACGCCGGTCTGATGGACGAGGAGCGGGATCTTCAGCGTGGCCTCGTAGGCGAAGAGGCCGTGCGTCAGCTCGCCGTGGTCGCCGCGCCCTTCGCCGTGATCCGACGTCACGATGAGCAGCGGATTCGACTCCAGCAGCGGCGCGAGCTGCTTCGACAGCGCGTCGTCGACCGCGGCGATCTCGCCGAGATACGGGTCGGCGGCGTACTGCGTGGCGAACGGCTCGGGCGGGCGGTAGGGGGCGTGCGGGTCGTATATATGGATCCAGAGGAAGCGCTTCTTCCCGGCGTTGGCCGCCCACCACTTCGCCGCCGCGTCGAGCACCGCCGCCGCGGGGCGCTCCTGCACGGCGAAGTCGAGCGAGGCGGCGCCTTTGCCGTAATTGTCGTCGTACGTGTCGAAGCCTTGATTGAGCCCGTAGCGCGAGTCGAGCGGATAGGCGCCGATGAACGCGCCGGTGGTGTAGCCGATTTGATGCAGCATCGTGGCCACGGTCTCGAACTTCGGCGCGAGCTTGTAGCCGGCGTTGTCGCGGACGCCGTGTTGATACGGATAGAGGCCGGTGAGGATGTTGGTGTGCGACGGCAACGTCACGACGTTGTGCGCGTGCGCGTTGGCGAAGACGACCCCCTCGGAGGCGAGTTTGTCGAGGAACGGCGTCTTGACTTTCGTGTTGCCCGCGAAGCCGACGGAGTCGGCGCGCAGCGTGTCGATGGTGACGAGGATGATGTCCGGCTTGTCGGCGCCCGGCGTCGTGGTCTCGCGCGGATGGCAGGCCAGCGAGAGCGTGAGAAGGAGCAGGAAGGCGCGCGTCCGCATCAACCGCGGAAAAAGAGCCCGCTGAGCCCGTTCATTCCCTTGTGGAGTGCGGCGGCCATGCCGCCGCTCTCTGACAGCGCCGGCATGGCCGGCGCACTCCACATCAGCCGCGGACGGCGGCCTGCAGTTGGCGGTCGGAGGGGAACTTGCTCAACCCCCGCGCGGCCCAGTAGCGCGCGCCGGCGCGGTCGCCGATGGTCTTGAGCGTCTCACTGATGGCGATGTACGACGGCGGCGTCGGCGCCGCTTTCTCGAGCGAGAAAATCAGCGCCGTGGCCTCGCGGGTCTTCCCTTCCACCGCGTAGAGCAGGATGAGGTTCCGGTAGGGCTGCGGATCGGTCGGGAAGAGGCGGATCTCTTCCTTGAACGCGGCCTCCGCTTCGTCGGCGCGTCCGAGGCGGGCCAGGGCGTCGCCGCGGTAGAAATTCAGCTTCGGCATCGGCTTCGAGCCGCGCTTGGCGAGGTTCGCCATCGTCGCCTCGATCGTCTTCAGCGCTCCCTCGGCGTCGCCGCGCTCGATGTCGATGCGCGCGTAGAGCAGCATCGTCGACGGCCGGTTCGGATGCACTTTCTCAGCGAGCATCGCCTCCTGGCGCGCCTTCGCGTAATCCTTCTTGGCCAGATAGATCTGCGTCAGCAACTGGTGGGCCTCGAACGGCGTGTCCTTCAGCGTGAGCTGGGCGTGCTTCTCGGCGTCGTCGTAGCGCTGCGCGTCGAGCGAGTAGCTCGCCACCATCGCCGCCAGGCTGGTCGTGCCGGGCGAGAGCTTCAGCGCCTCTTTCGCGCAGTCGATGGCCTCGTCCATCCGATTGAGCTTCGCCATCACCCGCGCGCGCAGCGTCCAGACGTCGACCATGTGCACGTTGTTCGCGAGCAGCGCGCCGGTGATCTTGTCCGCGTCCGCGTAGTTGCCGTTGAGATAGGCGCGGTAGGCGCGGCCGATGTCGTTGGCCTTGGCGATGTTCTCTTTCGGATCGGGCAGGATTTCGTCGGGCTTGGTCGACACCGTCGAGCCGACGTAGCCGAGGGCGAGGAGCTTCTGCTTCTGCTCCTCGTCGACCGCCGCCGGCGCCGCCGCGGCGTGGATGTACGGCTGGATGCGGTCGCGCAGCGCGGCGTAGACGCGGCGCTTGTCGGCGAGCACGTTCCGGAGCTCCGCCGGATCGCCGACGACGTCGTACAGCTCCGGCTTCGGCGCATGGATGTAATGGTCCGCCCCTTCAATGATGGAGTGGAGATCGTTCCAGCCATAGTGCAGCCGCGGGTAGTACGTCTCGGCGTAGAGCGGGCGGTCCGCCGGGACCTTGCCGTTGGCGACGTCGAGCAGCGACTGCCCCTCCGTTTTCTGCGTGAAGCCGAAGGCGCGCGCGATGGTCGGGAAGATGTCGAGGAGCTGCACCGGCGCGGCCACCGACTGCCCGTGCTGCGCGCGGCCGGGCAGCTTGAGCATCAGCGGCACCTGGATGTCTTCGCGGTAGAGGAGCACGCCGTGCTCGTCCTCGCCGTGCTCCCCCAAGCCTTCGCCGTGGTCGGACATGAGCACGATCGTGGCCTTGTCGTAGAGGCCCTGCGATTTCAGAGAGTCGAGAAACTCGCCGACGATGGCGTCGGCCGCGGCGATCTCGCCGTCGTACGTGCTGCCGTACTTGAGCTTGAACGGCTCGGGCGGATCGTACGGCGTGTGCGGCTCGTAGATGTGGAAGAAGAAGAAGAACGGCTGGCCCTTGTGCGCGCCGATCCACCGCTCCGCGCTCTCGCGCGTCTTCTCGCCGCTGCGCTGCGAGCGGGCGATGCTGATGGCGGTGGTGTCGAGGTCAATGTCGTCGTCCCAGAAGTCGAAGCCGCGCTTCAGACCGGAGTCGCCGCGCAGGACGACGGCGGAGACGGCGGCGCCGGTGGCGTAGCCCTTCGACTTGAGCAGCTCGGCGATGGTCTTCGCCTGCGGATTGAGGTTGTATCCGAGGTTGTCGCGGATGCCGTGCTCGGCGGGGAGAAGGCCGGTGAGGACGCTGGCGTGCGAGACGAGCGTGAGCGGGCAGTCGGCGTAGGCGCGCTGGAAGAGGATGGAGTCTTTGCGCAGCGCATCGAGGCTCGGCGTCTCCACCTTGCCGTAGCCGTAGGCCGGGAGGTGATCGGAGCGCAGCGTGTCGATGGAGATGAGGATGATCGGCGCCTTCGTGTCGATGCTCCCCTGCCGCGCGCAGGCGGCGGAGAGCACGAGGAGCGCGGCCAGAAGGGGGCGGAGACGCATGCGCTCGCTCAAATGACGGGCATAGCCGTTTCATTCCATGCGTTGCGCAGCGTCGTGAGACGAGGCTCCCGGCTCGTGCTGCTCGCCGCAGCGGCGTTGGCGTTCGCGAGTGGCGCCCCTCACCCCCGCTTCGCGGTCCCTCTCCCCGCAAGCGGGGAGAGGGTGGCCGAAG
>DATDFB010000204.1:0-14190 GCA_036522835.1 Thermoanaerobaculia bacterium
CGCCACGGCTGCGATCCGAAGCGCTCGTGCAGCGCGGCGAGGCCGGCGACGGTGCCGGGGACGCCCGCGCCGATCGGCCCGAGGCGGGCGCTGCGCGACTTGAACATGTCGGGCTTCGCCGCGAGCGGCGCCGCCTCGCGAAAGTCGAGCGTCCAGACGCCCTTCGTCTTCGCGTCGAAGTAGACGAGGAAGCCGCCGCCGCCGAGCCCCGCGGCGTGCGGCTGGACGACGCCGAGGGCGAAGCCGATGGCCACCGCGGCGTCGGCGGCGTTGCCGCCGCCCTGCAGGATGCGCAGGCCGAGCTGCGTGGTGACGGGCGAGGTCGTCGCCAGCGCGGCCTTGTGGGCGGTGACTTGCGAGCCGGCGAAGAGGGCCGGGGCCAGTGTCATTCCGAGCGAAGCGAGGAACCCCGGTATTCTCATCGACGGCTGCGGCGCGCGGCGCGGTTGCGGTCGTAGATGATCTTCAGACCGCTGAGGGTGAGGTTGTCGTCGACGTGCTCGATGTGCTCGCTGTCGCCGGCGAGCAGCGCGGCCAAGCCGCCGGTGGCGATCACTGATTTCAAGTCCGGCACTTCGCGTTTGATGCGCGCGAGGATGCCGTCGACCAATCCGAGGTAGCCGAAGTAGAGGCCGGACTGCATGTTGACGACGGTGTTGGTGCCGATGACATGCGGCGGCCTTCGGATGTCGACGCGCGGCAGCCGCGCCGCCCGCGCGAAGAGCGCCTCGGCGGAGATGTTCAGTCCCGGCGCGATGACGCCGCCGACGTAGCGCGCGTCGGCGGTGACGAGGTCGAACGTGGTGGCGGTGCCGAAGTCGACGATGCAGAGCGGCCCGCCCCACCGCTCGTGCGCGGCGACGCAATTGACGATGCGGTCGGCGCCGACTTCCTGCGGGTTGTCGACGTGAATGGCGATGCCGGTCTTCACGCCCGGCTCGACGAACATCGGCTCGATGCCGAAGAACTTCTCGATCATGGCCGCGACGGTGCCGTTGAGCGGCGGCACGACGGAGGAGACGATGGCGCCCTCGAGCGACCACTCCGCGCCGATGAGCTGCCGCGCGACGATGCCGTATTCGTCGGCCGTGCGCTCGCGCGCGGTGGCGAGGCGCCAGGAGCTGGCCAGCTCGTCGCCGCGGTAGACGCCGAGGACGATGTTGGTGTTGCCGACGTCGACGACGAGGAGGTTCACGGAGCTAGGGTAACAGCGGTAGGGGCGCACAGCGTGCGCCCTTCGTCACCCGGGCGCACGCCGTGCGCCCCTACATGAGAATCAAATCGCCCGCGCTCACCGCCACGACCTCCGCGCCGTCGCGCAACAGCGCGCGGCCGTGGTCGTCGATGCCGCTCCACGTGCCGCTCACGTTGCGCTCGCCGATGACGCAGGCGATGCGGTCACCCGGCTGGTGTACGGCCAGGCTGCGCCACTCATCGAGCACGCGCTCGCGCTCGAAGCGCCGGGCCAGCCGCTCGTCGACGTGCTCGATGAAGGCCTCGGTCGCGGCGGCGATGCCGTGGAACTCGCGCTGCGATACCTCGGCGATCGAGACGGCGTTCGGCCGGGCGTCGTCGTACACCGGCTCGACGTTGATGCCCGTGCCGATGAGAAGGTGGGCACGCTCGTCCTGCATTCGGGCCTCGATGAGAATGCCGGCGATCTTCCGCCCGCCCGCGAGGATGTCGTTCGGCCACTTGATGCGCGCGTCAATGCCGAAGACGCCGCGCAGGTACGACGCAACGACGTTGGCCATTTCCAGCGGCAGGAGCGGCAGCTCGTCGGCCGAGCATGTCAGCATCGTCGTGGCGTAGATGCCTTTGCCCGGCGGCGACGACCACTGCCGCGCGTTGCGCCCCCGCCCCGCGAACTGCTCGCCGGCGATGATCATCGCTTGCGGCAGCGGAAGCTCGTTCTCGATGCACTCGGCGACGACGCGGCGGGCCACGAGGTTGGTCGAGGCGACGCGCGGCACGACCGCAAGCGACTCGATGCGCTTGAGCCGCGCGACGATGCGTCTGGTGTCGAGCTCGATCATTTCTGGAGTGCGGCGGCCATGCCGCCGCTGTCAGAGCGCCGGCATGGCCGGCGCACTCCACATCATCATTGATTCTGCTGCAGCTTCTCGATCCGCGCCCGCAGCTCCGCCTGCCGCGCCTGCGCCTGCTGCACGACGGCGGGTGGGGCGTTGCGCACGAACTGCTCGTTCGCCAGCCGCGCTTCCGCCGCGGCGAGCTCGTTGCGGCACTTCTCCAGCTCCCGCTGTGTCCGCTCGAGCTGCTCCTTCGTCACGACCTTCGCGGGGAGCTCGATGGCGATGTGAAAGCCCTCCACGACGTCGTGCTGCGCTCCTTCCGGCGCCTCGGCGTTGACGCGCACCGCGTCGAGGCGCGCCAGCTCGAGCAGCAGATACTCATGGTCGCGGAAGAACGTGGCGTCGCGGTCGGAGTCGACGCGGATGTACAGCTTGAAGCGGTCCTTCGGCGTGAAGCCGCGCTCCGCGCGCGCGTTGCGCACGGCGGTGATCATCGCCTGCACGGCGGTGACGAGCCGCTCCGCCTCCGCGTCCTCGAGCACTTCCTCGGCGATCGGATACGGCGCCACCATGATGGACGGCTCCACGCCTTCGAGCTTCTGCCAGATCTCCTCGGTGATGAACGGCATGAACGGATGAAGCAGGCGAAGCGAGCGGTCGAGCACTTCGAGGAGCACGCGCACGGCGCGGCGGCGGTCGGCGTCGTCGCCGTGGCGGCCGGCCAGCACCGGCTTGGCCATCTCGATGTACCAGTCACACAGCTCGTGCCAGAAGAAGTGGTAGATCGCGTTCGAGGCCTCGTCGAAGCGGAACGCGGAGAGCGACTTGTTGACGTCGTGCGTGGTCGCGTTGATGCGCGAGAGTATCCATCTTTCCACGGTCTTGAGCTCGTCGCGGTCGATCTGCTTGGCCTCCCGCAGCGGCATTTCGATGTACGTCATGGCGAAGCGCGCCGCGTTCCAGATCTTGTTCGCGAAGGCGGCGTAGCCCTGCATGCGGCTCTTGGCCAGCGGGATGTCGCGCCCCGAGGCGAAGATGGCCAGGGTGAAGCGGACGGCGTCGGCGCCGTACTCCTCGATTACTTCGAGCGGGTCGATCACGTTCCCCTTCGTCTTCGACATCTTCTGTCCGTGCTCGTCGCGCACCAAGCCGTTCAGGAACACCGTATGGAACGGCGCGCGGCCGGTGAAGCGGAGGCCGAGCATGATCATCCGCGCCACCCAGAAGAAGAGGATGTCGAAGCCGGTGATGAGGACGTCGGTGGGATAGAAGATGCGGTAGTCGGGCGTGTCGTCCGGCCATCCCATCGTCGAGAAGGGCCATAGTCCCGAGGAGAACCAGGTGTCGAGGACGTCGGTCTCCTGGCGGATGTTCGCCGAGCCGCACTGCGGGCAGGCCGCGACGTCGCTCTCGCTCACGGTCATGTGCCCGTTGTCGCAGTAGAACGCAGGGATGCGGTGGCCCCACCAGAGCTGCCGCGAGATCGTCCAGTCGTGGATGTTTTCCATCCAGTTGAAGTACGTCGGCTCCCACGACTGCGGGATGATCCGGATCGTGCCGTTGCGCACGGCCTCGATAGCGGGCGTCGCCAGCGGCTCGATCTTCACGAACCACTGCCGCGAGATCATCGGCTCGATGACGGTGTCGCACTTGCCGTGCACGCCGACAGTGTGCGTGTAGTCTTTCGTGTCGCGCAGGAGGCCTTCTTCTTCGAGACGGGCGACGACTTTCTTGCGCGCTTCGAAGCGGTCGAGGCCTTCGAATTCCGCGCCGGCCGCGGCGGTCATGTGGCCGCTCTCGTCGATGACCTGCAGCTCCGGCAGGCCGTTGCGCTTGCCGGCTTCGTAGTCGCTCTTGTCATGCGCCGGCGTGACTTTCACCACGCCGGTGCCGAATTCAGGGTCGACGAGGATCGGATCCGCGACGATGGGGATCTCGCGGTTGGCGATCGGCAGCAGGGCCTTCCGTCCAATGAGGTCCTTGTAACGCTCGTCGTCCGGATGCACGGCCAGGCCGGTGTCGCCGAGCATTGTCTCCGGCCGCGTCGTGGCCACGGTCAGTTTGCGATCCGTCCCGGGCACCAAGTAGTCGATATGCCAGAGCTTCGTGTTGCGCTCCTGAAACTCCACTTCCACGTCGGAGATGGCGGTGCGGCAGAAGGGGCACCAGTTGACCATCGCCAGGTCGCGGTAGATCAGGCCGTCTTCGTAGAGCTTGACGAAGACGTGGCGCACGGCGCGGGAGAGCCCCTCGTCGAGGGTGAAGCGCGTGCGCGTCCAATCGCACGAGGAGCCGAGGCGCTCGAGCTGGTCGAGGATCTGCTGGCCGTACGATTCTTTCCACTGCCAGACGCGCTCGACGAACTTCTCGCGCCCGAGCTCGTGGCGGTTGACGCCTTCCTTGGCCAGCTCGCGCTCGACGACCATCTGCGTGGCGATGCCGGCGTGGTCGGTGCCGGGCAGCCAGAGGGTGTTGAAGCCGCTCATGCGCTTCCAGCGCACGACGATGTCCTGCAGGGTGTTGACGAGGGCGTGGCCGATGTGCAGCCGGCCGGTGACGTTCGGCGGCGGGATGACGATGGAGAACTTCGGGCGGTCGGCGTCGAGCAGCGGCGTGAAGAACTCTCCGCGCTTCCACTGCTCGTAAATCCGCTGCTCGAACTGAGCGGGCTCGTATCGTTTGTCCAACTCTTGCTTCATGGCGAAAGGCCGCGATTATACGGAGGTGTCATCCCGAGCGAAGCGAGGGACCCCCCTGCGGCTCGGAATGACACGGCGCCCAGCGTGCTTTCTGCATCATCGTGATCCTCGGCATCGAGACTTCCTGCGACGAGACCTCGGTCGCGCTCCTCGGCGACGACGGCAGCGTGCGCGTGAACCTCATCGCCTCGCAGATCGAGCGGCACCAGCCCTTCGGCGGCGTGGTGCCGGAGATCGCCTCGCGCGAGCACCTGCAGCACCTTTTTCCGCTCGTGCGCCGCGCGCTCGGCGACGCGCAGGCGGAGTGGAACGACGTGGAGACGATCGCCGTGACCGCGGGCCCGGGTCTCATCGGCGCGCTGCTCGTCGGCGTCGCCGGCGCGCAGGGGATCAGCTACGGCCTCGGCATCCCGCTCATCGCCGTGAATCACCTCGAGGGCCACATTTTCTCTCCCTATCTGCAGCGCGAAGGCCCCGCCGTCCCGCTGCCGGGGCGGTTTCTCTCGCTGGTGATCTCCGGCGGCCACTCCTCGATCTACGACGTGCGCGGCGGCCGCGCGGCAATGCTCAACCGCACGCGCGACGACGCCATCGGCGAGACGTTCGACAAGGTGGCGAAGTTCGTCGGCCTGCCGTACCCCGGCGGGCCGCAGATCGAGAAGCACGCCCGCCTCGGCACGGCCGATCGGCGCCGCTTTCCATTTCCCGTGCCGCAGTTCAAGGACGACTCGACCGACTTCTCCTACAGCGGCATCAAGGCCGGCGCGATCCGTCTGGCGCGCCAGTACGGGGTGCGCGCGGACGGCGACGCGCAACTGCTGGGCGATTTCTGCGCGACCTTCCAGGACGCGCTCTTCGAGCAGCTCTTCGACCGGCTGGAGACGATCTGGTCGAGGCTCGAGGCGCCGAAGCCGTCCGAGGTGGCGATTGCCGGGGGGGTGGCGGCGAACGGCGTGCTGCGGGAGCGGATCGCCGCGTGGGGCGAGCAGCGCGGCGTGACCGTGCGCCTGCCGGAGAAGCGCTACTGCACGGACAACGCGGCCATGATCGCGTTCGCCGGGCTGCAAAAGCGCGGCGAGGCGGCGGACCCGCGCCGCGTCACGGCGCGCTCACGCATCGCCTGATTCGGCCGCGAAACCTTTTTCTCCCTCGTTCGTCCGAGTCTACGAGTACTGCGAGTCAGACAAACGTTCTCCTACCCAATTCTTTCCTTTCCTTTCTCGTGACGCCCCGCCGTTCGCTCCGGCGGGGCAATTTTTTTGGGGCGCACGGCCGCCGGCGTAGGTCGAGCCCGAGCGCTGCCTTGATCCCGTTCGGCCGCAATCTGCCGGTCCGCGTCGGTTTGCATGTTCCCCGTGCGCTAGCATGACCGCATGAACGTCGTCATCTCCGGCGGCAGCGGTTTCATCGGCACGCCGCTCGTGCGCGCGCTGCTCGCGCGCGGCGACGACGCGGCAGTGCTCTCGCGCCATCCCGCGAAGGTGCGGGAAGGGCGGGGGGTGGGCTGGGAAGCCGTCAATGACGCCGTCCGCGGAGCCGACGCAATCATCAACCTCGCCGGCGAGAACGTCGGCGAAGGCCGTTGGACCACCGCGCGCAAAGAGCGCATCCTGCAAAGCCGCCTCGGCGCGACGCGGAAGCTCGTCGACGCCATGCGCGCGGCGCCGGAGCGAAAGCGCGTCTTCGTCAGCGCCTCCGCGGTCGGCTACTACGGCCTGCACGGCGACGAGACGCTCGACGAGAACGCGCCGAACGGCGGCGGCTTTCTCGCCGAAGTCACGCGGGAGTGGGAGGCGGCGGCGCGGGAGGGGGAGGCCTTCGCGCGCCTGGTCATCCTGCGCTTCGGCGTCGTCCTCGGGCCGGGCGGGGCGCTGGCGAAGATGGCGCTGCCGTTCCGCTTCGGGGTGGGCGGGCGGGTGGGGAGCGGGCGGCAATGGATGTCGTGGATCGACCGCGACGATGCCGTGCGGATGATTCTCTGGGCACTCGACAACGAGGCCGTGCGCGGGGTCTACAATGCCACGTCACCCGAGCCGGCTACCAACCGCGATTTCACACGCGCACTCGGATCGGCGATGCACCGGCCGGCCATCGTGCCGGCGCCCGCGTTCGCGCTCCGGCTGCTCTTCGGGCAGATGGCCGATGAGGTGCTGCTCGGCGGCCAGCGCGTCATGCCGGCGCGGGCGGCGCGCGAGGGGTTCGTCTTCGAGGTTCCGAACCTTCCTCGCGCGCTCGCACACGCTCTGGGTCGTTAGTTTCTCGAGGTCAACATCTGCCAGTCGGGATCTCGTCCGTAGCCGGCTTGCCGGTCGCGCGGCTCGCCATGCGTATCGAGTAGCGTCTCTACCATTAGCTGGAACTTGCCGAGCAAGCTCCTCTGGTGCTGCTTCGGCAGAGTGTGCAGGTCGTCCATGAGCTTGACGGTCGCGATCTGCTCCTCGTCGAGCTCCCACGGCGCGATCTCTTTCTCGATCGTGCCGCTGAAGAACGCCGCCTCGGTCAGACCGTAGACGGCGAGCAGCTTCTTGAGCTGCGAGAGTTTGAGCGCGCCGATCCGCTGGCCCGTCTCGAACGAGCTGATCGTCTTCTCTCCGACGCCGGATACGCGCGCCACATCTTTCTGAGTCAATCCGCGCATGCGGCGGATTTCACGAAGTTTCAGTACGAGATCCATTTGGCTCCTCCGCATCAAAACCGTCGCATCAGTCCGACCACGACGCCCTGCACCGCCACGTCGCGCGACATTGCGTAAATCGGGGACATCGTCGAGTTCGCCGGCTGCAGGCGTACGCGCTCTCCTTCTTTGTAGAAGCGTTTGAGAGTGACCTCACCGCTGATGTTTGCGACCACCATCTCGCCGTTGTCCGCGCGCTCGCGGTGCGCGACGATGATGTAGTCGCCGTCCATGATCCCGTCGTCGATCATGGAGTCGCCGCGGACCTTCAGTACGTAGTTCTCTCCGCGCGTCGTCAACCGCTCCGGAACGGTGACGACTTCGTCGGAGACATCGACGTCGATGGGACGACCGGCGGCGATGTAGCCGAAGAGCGGCAGCTCGCGCACACCCGGACTCGTTGCTGGCGGCGGCGCCGCCGCTTTCGGATCCTCGACGAGCTCGACGCCGCGCTTCTGGTTCCAGTCCCGCCGGATCAGCCCTTTCTTCTCGAGAAGCGACAGGTGCTTGTACACCGTGCCGTACGAGGAAAAGCCGAAGCGGTCGCAGATCTCCCGGTGCGTCGGCGCTACGCCTCGCTCGCGCTGAAACTCCTTGATGAACTGAAGGATGTCGCGCTGTCGTTCGGTCAGATACTTCATGTCTTTCGCCTCATTACCGCCTGGACAATGTAGGCGCGAATGAGGCGGAAGTCAAGGGTGGGAAGAAAATTCTTTTGGCGGTCAGGTGACACGTGACAGGTGATGGATGACGGCTGACGGCGAACAGGTGTACCTGTCACCCGTTACCTGTCACCCGTCTCCCGTCACCATCAGCACGACATTTCGACTCGATTTCGCCCGCGGTGCTTGGCCACGTACAGCGCCCGATCGGCGCGGTCGATCAGCGCATTCGCGGTCTGCACGGCGTCCGCGGCTCCGGCCTCGATACCGGCGATGCCGATCGATGCAGTGACGTGAATCGACAGATCGTCAATCGCCACCGCCGACGACTCCACGCGCGTTCGGATCCGCTCCGCCACGGCGGGAGAGTTCCCCATCGGCGTCTCCGGCAGTACGACGCAGAACTCCTCCCCACCGTAACGTCCGGGAACGTCATACACGCGGCAGGAGTCGCGCAGCACCTGCCCGATCGCCTTGAGCACCTGATCGCCGACCGCGTGGCCCCAGGTGTCGTTCACGAGCTTGAAGTGGTCGATGTCCATCATCAGCACCGTCACGGGCGAGCCGTGGCGCAGCGAGCGGTTCATCTCGCACTCGATCTTCTCCATCACGTACCAGCGGTTGTACAAGCCCGTCAGCGAGTCGCGCGCCGACACCTCGGAGAGGATGCGGTTGCGCATCATCAGATCCATGTTTTCGTGCTGCATGGTGACGAAGCGCTGCTCGAGATCGCGGTACCGCTCGTCCGACGACTGCAGCAGCTCGAGCACCGCCGCCACGAGCTGCCGTTCGCTTCCGGCCATCGGCACTGCCGCGCGGATGCCGAAGCCGCCGGCGCCGGCGACGGTAAACGCGTCGTCCGCAGCGGCGTTGTCAACCGGGGAAAGGGGCTTGTCGATCACCGCAGACAAAGGTTGCAGAATGCGGAGCGCCTCATCGGCCATCCGGCTCATACACACTCCCTTTGATTTGAGCGCGGGATTATACGCGGTGTTCGATCCGGAAGCGATTCACGCCCGCGCGGATCTCGTCGCCCCGGCGGACCTTCGTGTCCCTGGCCGGCAGGGTGTTCAGGAACGTCCCGTTCCGCGATCCGAGGTCGCGGACGCGGATCGAGCCGTCGGAGTCGGGGAGAACCTCGAAGTGGCGGCGCGAGAGAAACTCGTCGGGCACGCGTACGTGGCCCTCGCGGCCCACAATCAGACCGGTGACCGGGATCTCGAACTCCTGTCCGGTCAGGGGCCCTTCGATGCAGACGAGCACCGGCCTCCCGTGATCGACGTCAGCCTGCTCCTGCAGACGGCGGAAGACGTCGCTCTCATCCGCGACCGCGGCGTCCGCGGCGATCGCGCCCACCAGGGTCCCCGGATCGCTCGTCGGCTCGACGCTCACCAGCGCGGAGCCGGCGCGCACGAGGTGCACGCCATCGCCGATGACTGCCTCCGTCACGTGCTGCCCGTCGAGGAACGTCCCCATGTGCGAGCCGTTGTCGCGCAGCACCAACTCGCGGCCGCGCAGCGAGATGGAGCAGTGGCGCAGCGACAGCTCCGCCTCGGCCAGCTCCACGTGGCAGCCTTTGCGACCGATCCAGAGCGGATGCTCGCCGATGGTGAAGACGGTATTGACCGACTCCTTCGCGCCGCGGGCAATGACGCGGATCGAGCGCGGCGCGCCGGCCGCGGCCGACGCAGGCGCCGGGTCGGCCGCGGCTTCCGCAGACCCCTCGGAGACCCGGTACGGCGCCAGGTCGATTTCCTTGATCTCGCTCGGATTGAGGAGGCGCGCCAGAAGCGCCGCCTTGCTCCCCGACAGCCACTCGCCGCACTGCACGCACGTGGCGATCGAGTTCGGCAACCGCACCGCCACCACGCCCGGCACGTCGTACGCCTGACCGCATTTCTGGCAGCGGATGAGCGGCATGGCGCGATGATAGCGCACCGTTTACGGTAGACTCCCCGCTGTCCTTATGCTCTCGGGCGACAGCACACAATTCGGGGCAGTGCGGCTCGGCCTGCGTCCGAAATTCATCGGCGCCTTCGCCGCCGTCACCATCGTAATCGCCATCATCATCGTCAGCGCGGTGCAGTGGCGCGTGCGCCGCGCCATCAACGAGCAGACGCTCGCGCAAGGCCAGGCCATCGCCGATACCGTCAAAGCCACCGCCGGTTACTACGTCCTCTTCGGCCTCACCGACGACCTGAAAAAGATCATTGCCGACCTGCGCAAGCGCAATGCGTCGATCGAATACGCCGACTTCCAGACGACGGACGGCAAGCCCCTCGCCGCCTCGGCCGCCGCGCCGCCGGTGCCATTGTCGAACGCCTCGGGCGAGCTGCGCGGCAAGAAGAACGAGCTGCTCCACCTCTTCATCGTCCCGTTCACCGACGACGCCGGCGTGACCAAGGGCTTCTTCCGCCTGGTCATCAACCATCAGCAGGCCGAGGCCGTGTCGCGGCAGCTGTTGATGGCGGAGATCGTCGTGACGCTCTTCGCGCTGGCCATCGCCGTCGCCCTCGCCTACCTTGCCGCGCGGCTCATCGTCCGGCCGATGCTCGAGCTGGCGCAGAGCGCGAAGCTCATCGCCCAGGGCGACCTCACCCGGCGCACCGCCGTCATGTCCGGCGACGAGATCGGCTCGCTGGCCGAGACCTTCAACGCCATGTCGGGCGACCTGGAGAAGACGCTGACGAAGTTCGTCCGCTCGCAAACGCAGCTCAAGAGCGTGGCCGACACCGTCGGCTCGCGCTCGCACACCGTCATCGAGCGCGTCGACGAGCAGCGCGCCGTGCTCGACGAGGCCTACCACTCCATCGATCAGTTGAACGCCGGCGTCCGCAAGATCACCGACAACGTCGAGACCCTGTCCGCGTCGTCGGAGGAGACGTCGTCGTCGATGCTGCAGATGGTGGCGTCGATGGAAGAGGTGAGCCGCCACACCGACTCGCTCTTCACCTCCGTCGAAGACACCGCCTCGGCGACGCACCAGATGGTCGCCTCGATCAACGAAGTCGATCAGAACGTCGTCTACCTCACGAACTTCGTCACCGACACCTCGTCGTCGATGGTGGAGATGAGCGCCTCGATCGCGCAAGTCGAAGCGAACGCCGCGAAGTCGTACGATGTGGCCCTGGGCGTCGCCGACGCGGCCGAGTCAGGGATGAAGGCGGTGCGCGAGACGATCGAGGGGATGGAGCAGATTCGCCAGGCGGTCACGCAGTCGAACGCCGTGATCAGCCGCCTCGGCGAGCGCTCCGTGGCCATCGGCAAGATCCTCAACGTCATCGAGGACGTGGCCGAGCAGACGAATCTCCTCGCGCTCAACGCCGCCATTCTGGCCGCGCAGGCGGGCGAGTATGGCAAGGGGTTCTCGGTGGTGGCGGCGGAGATCCGCGAGCTGTCGGAGCGCACGGCGTCGTCGACGCGCGAGATCGGCACGCTGATCCGCTCGGTGCAGTCCGAGGTGCAGAACGCGCTGAAGTCAATGGCCTCGGGAACGAAGCTCGTCGAGCAGGGCGTCTCGCTGTCGCACGAGGCCGGAAAGGCCCTCAACAACATCCTCGACTCGGCGTCGAAGGCCTCTTCGATGGGGAAAGAGATCGCCGCGGCGACGCGCGAGCAGGCGCAGGGGAGCGAGACCGTCACGCGCGCGGTCGAGCGGCTGCAGGAGATGGTGAAGGGGATCAACTCCGCGACCACGCAGCAGGCCGCCGGCTCCGATCACATCCTCAAAGCGGTGGAGTCGATGCGCGAGGTGACGAAGTACGTGCGCCAGGCGATGATCGAGCAGCGCTCCGGCTCGGCCATGATCTCGTCGGCCGCGGAACGGATGATCGACATGATCCACGAGATCTTCCAAGTCGCCGCCAACCAGGCGCAGGAGAGCGAAAAGATCGTGGCCACGATGGAGCAGGTGCGCCACATCGCGGAGTCGAACCGCGGCTCGGCGAACGAGATGCGCGACGCCATCGCCTTACTGTCCGATGCGCTGCGGAGCGTCGACGAGGAGATTCGGCGGTTCAGGGTCCGGGCGTAGTCCTGAGTCCTGAGTCCTGGGTCCTGCGTCGCCGACAACTCAGGACTCAGGACGCAGGACCCAGGACTGCGCGATGGCAGACGACAAAGAACTCCGCCTCATCACCTTCCGTGTCGGCCCGGAGACATTCGTTCTCGACATCATGGCCGTCCGTCAGATCATCCCTTACAGCGGCTCCACCTCGGTGCCGACGGCGCCGGCGTTCATCGAGGGGATCATCGTCCTGCGCAACGAAGTCATCCCGATCATCGACCTGCGCGACCGTCTCTACCCGAACGCGCCCGGCCGCGCCGAGCATCCGCTCGTGCTGATCACGCACACGACGGCGGGGATCATCGGGCTGAAGGTCGACGAAGTGCGGCGCATCGTGAACGTGACCTCGGACAAGCTGTTGCCGCCGCCGCCGCTCGTGCGCGGGATTCGCGGAGAGCTGTTGATCGCGGTCGTTCCGGTCGGGGATGAAATCTATCTGCTGATCGACCTGGAAAACGTGCTGACGGCGGGCGAGAAGGACGAGCTGCGCGCCGCGGACCTCACGCAAACCGCGTAAGGTATTCTTCGCCGGTGTTTTCGCGGTCAAGGCTGCTCCAGCTGACCGAGGCGATGGCCGGACGGCTCATCGTGGTCTACGGCGACATCGTGGCCGACCGCTTCATCTACGGCACGCCCAAGCGCATCTCGCGCGAGGCGCCGGTGCTGATCCTCCGCCAATACCGCGACGACGTCCTCCTCGGCGGCGCCGGCAACGCCGTCAACAACATCCTGGCGTTGGGCGGCGTGCCGCTGCCGGTGTCCGTCATTGGCGACGACGCGGCCGGTAACCAGCTCCTCGCGCATCTCGTATCCGAGGGGATCGACTGCAGCGGCATTCTGCAAGTCGGGCGGTATCAAACGCCGACGAAAGTGCGCATCCTCGGCGGTTTCCCGCACGCGTCGCGGCAGCAGATCGTCCGCTACGACATCGAGGACCGCTTCGACATCGCCCCGCACGAGGCCGAGCAGTTCGCGAACATGCTGCGCGCCCAGATGGCAATCGCGCACGCGGGGATGATCAGCGACTACGGCTACGGCGTGGTGACCTCGCACGTCGCCGCGAACCTGACGAAGTTCGCGCACGGCAAGCCGGTCACGCTCGACTCCCGCTACGAGCTCCTGAGCTTTCCCGGCGTGACCGCGGCGACGCCGAACGAGGAAGAGGCCGCCGCAGCGGCAGGGACGACCCTGTACGACGGCGACAACGGCGACCATCGCGTCGCGCTGGTTGCGCAGACGCTGCAGCAGAGCCTCGACTGCGAGGCCATTCTGATCACTCGCGGCAGCCGCGGGATGGCGTTGCTGGAACGGGAGGCGCGCGACCCGCTGTTCATCCCCGTCTACGGCACCGACCAAGTCGCGGACGTGACCGGCGCCGGCGACACCGTCATCGCCACGTTCACGCTCGCGCTGGCCGCGCAGGCATCGTTCGCCGAGGCGGCGAAGCTGGCCAACTACGCGGGGGGCATCGTGGTGATGAAGATGGGCACCGCCACCGTCTCGACGGCCGAGCTGCGCCACGCCATCGAGCGCGACGAGGGCCTGAACGAGTGATCCTCTCGGAGAAAGCGCTCGAGCTCGCGCTGCAGAAAGAGCGCGCCCGCGGCCACACGATCGCCTTTGCGAACGGCTGCTTCGACGTCCTGCACGTCGGCCACATTCGCTACCTGCAGGACGCGGCAAAACAAGCGGATGTGCTGGTGGTCGGCGTCAACGGCGATGCCTCGGTGCACGAGCTCAAAGGGGAAGGCCGTCCGGTCATGCCGGCGAATGAACGCGCCGAGATCATCGCCGCGATCGAGGGGGTCGACTACGTCACGGTCTTCGACGAGCGCTCCCCCGCCCGCCTCCTCGGCGCGCTCAAACCCGACGTCCACTGCAAAGGGACTGATTACACCCAAGACTCCGTGCCGGAGCGCGACGTCGTGCGGGCCTACGGCGGGAGGGTGGCGATCGTCGGCGATCCGAAGGAGCACTCCACGAGCGAGCTGCTGAAGAGGATGCGGAAATGGTAGGGGCGCACGGCGTGCGCCCGATGACCAATGGGCGCACGCCG
>DATDFB010000205.1:0-50326 GCA_036522835.1 Thermoanaerobaculia bacterium
TATCTCTCCACCGCCTGCTGCCGTTCCATCCCGACCTTGTCCATGAATGTCTCCGTCCCCTCGGAAACACCCTCTGCCGGGTGAACTTGTGCACGATGAGCTGAGACGTCCTGCCGTGCACGATGAGCTGAGACACGTCACTTAGTTCTTGGTTCTTAGTTTGAACCAAGAACCAAGAACGAAGAACCAAGAACTAAGAACCAAGAACCATCTTCAACTCCCCGCCCTCGGCATCCACCCTGATCGTCCCGCCGTCCTGCAGCGCGCCGAACAGAATCGAGTCCACCGACGGCTCCTTGATCTTCGTCGTGATCAGCCGCGCCATCGGCCGGGCGCCGAAGGCCTTGTCGTAGCCGTGCTTGGCCAGCCAGGCCCGGCCCGCCTCCGTCAGCTCCAGCGTCACGCCCTTCGGCGCGAGCTGCGCGCGCAGCTCGTCGACGAACTTGTCGACCACGCGCTCGATCGTCTCGAACGACAGCGCCTCGAAGGCGATCCAGGCGTCGAGGCGGTTGCGGAACTCCGGTGCGAACGTCCGCTCGATGGCCCCGCGCCCCTTGCCGGTCGCGGTGGTCGTGGTGAAGCCGACGTTCGCGTCGCTCATCTCGCGCGCGCCCGCGTTCGTGGTCATGATCAGGATCACGTTGCGGAAGTCGGCCTTCTTGCCGTTGTTGTCCGTCAGCGTGGCGTGATCCATCACCTGCAGCAGAATCGAAAAGAGATTCGGGTGCGCCTTCTCGATCTCGTCGAGCACCAGCACCGCGTACGGCGTGCGGACCACCGCGTCGGTGAGGAGGCCGCCCTGATCGAAGCCGACGTATCCCGGCGGCGCGCCGATGAGCCGCGACACCGTGTGCGGCTCCATGTACTCGCTCATGTCGAAGCGGATGAACTCCACCCCCAACGCCACGGCGAGCTGCTTGGCCAGCTCCGTCTTGCCGACGCCCGTGGGGCCACTGAAGAGGAACGAGCCGATCGGCTTTTCGGGATGGCCGAGGCCGGAGCGGGAGAGCTTGATGGCGCTGACGATCTGCTTGATGGCGTGATCCTGGCCGTAGATCACTTTGCGCAGCTCGCCCTCGAGGCCCTGCAGACGGGCCTTCTCGCTCACCGCCACCGTGCGCGGCGGGATCTTCGCCATCGTGGCCACGACGTGCTCGACCTCCGCCTCGGTGATTGTCTTGATCCCGCCATGAATCCTCGCCCGCGCGCCGGCCTCGTCGAGCACGTCGATGGCCTTGTCGGGGAGATGCCGGTCGTGGATGTACTTCGCCGCCAGCTCCGCGGCGAGCGTCAGCGCTTCATCGCTGAACGTCACGCCGTGGTGCTGCTCGTAGTAGCTCTTCAGCCCTTTCAGAATCTCGATCGTCTCGGGGACCGAGGGCTCGCCGATCTCGATCTTCTGGAAGCGGCGGGCCAGGGCGCGGTCGCGCTCGAACGAGGCCTTGTACTCCGCGTACGTCGTCGAGCCGATGCAGCGCAGCTTCCCCGAGGCCACGGCGGGCTTGAGAATGTTCGAGGCGTCCATCGTGCCGCCGGAGACCGCGCCGGCGCCGACGATCGTATGGATCTCGTCGATGAAGAGAATCGCGTCCTTCTTCTCCAGCAGCGCGGCGATGACCGCTTTGAGCCGCTGCTCGAACTCGCCGCGGTACTTCGTCCCGGCCAGCACGGCCCCCATGTCGAGCGAGTAGACCTCGCACCCTTTCAGCACCGCCGGCACCTCGTTGCGCTGGATCTTCAGGGCCAGCCCCTCGGCGATGGCGGTCTTGCCGACGCCCGGCTCGCCGACGAACAGCGGGTTGTTCTTGCGGCGGCGGCAGAGGATCTGGATCGTCCGCTCCAGCTCCGGCCCGCGGCCGATCAGCGGATCGATCTCCCCCTTCTTGGCGCGCTCGTTCAGATTCACCGCGAACGACTTCAGCGGATCGCCGAACGACTGCGGCCCGTCCTCGTCCGGCGTGGCGAAGGCGGGGCGCGGCACGTCGGTTTTCGAGATCCCGTGCGAGAGGAAATTGAGGACGTCGATCTTGTTCACGCCCTGCGAGCGGAGGAGGTAGACGGCCTGCGAGCGCTCGGCCTGATAGATCGCGGCGAGCATCTGCCCGGTGTCGACTTCCTTCTGCCCGGAGCTCTGCGCGTGGAGCTGCGCGTACTGGATGACGCGCTGCAGCATGGCCGTGAGCACCGGCTGCACGTCGACGTCCTCGGGGAGCTTCTCGATGGTCTTGTTGAGGAAGTCGTCGAGCTGTTTCTTGAGAACGTCGACGTCGCCGCCGCAGTTGCGCACCACCGTGGCCACTTCGCGGTCGTGCAGCAGGGCGAAGAGGAGATGCTCGATGGTGACGTACTCGTGGTGGCGCTTGAGCGCCTCGCTCAAGGCGAACTCGAAGGTCTGTTGCAGTTGGCGTGCGATCACTGCCGGTAACGAACGCAAAGGACGAGCCCGTGCATTTCGGGGGGTTCATCTCCGATCCAGCGGCTCTCTTCCTGACCCGTCCATCGGTCCGGATTTGCTCATCGTTTGACCCTCGGCCAAACGCCTGCCAATCAAATCAATCAGTTACGCGCGTCAACATGTTGGCGGAATTCCTGCTCCAACTGCCGCCCACGCGAAACCCAGGATGAAAGAAAGGAACCGTATGAAACGAGCTCTCACCGTTCTCCTGATGTTGCTGGCGGTCTCCGCTTTTGCCGCCGGAAACAAAGACAAGTCGATCAAAAGGGCGAAGAAGCCCATCCCGAACTCGTACATCGTCGTGTTCGAGAGCCGGGTCGACGACCCCGCCGGCATCGCCGACGAGCTGACGCGCGCGCACGGCGCGCGGACGACGCACGTCTACGGCGCGCTCAAAGGCTTCAGCGCCGAGATGCCGGCCGCGGCGGCGAAGGCCATGGCGAACGATCCGCGCGTGAAGTACGTCGAGGAAGACGGGGAGGTCTCGATCGACACCACGCAGAGCGGCGCCACGTGGGGCCTCGACCGCATCGACCAGCGCAATCTGCCGCTCGACGGGAACTACACCTATACGACGACGGCGTCGAACGTCCACGCCTACATCGTCGACACCGGCATTCTCACCTCGCACACGCAGTTCGGCGGGCGCGCCACGGTTGGGGTCGACGAGATCGGCGACGGCCGCAACGGCATCGACTGCAACGGCCACGGCACGCACGTCGCCGGCACGGTCGGCGGCTCGACGTACGGCGTGGCCAAGGGCGTCTCGCTCGTGGCCGTGCGCGTGCTCGACTGCAGCGGCTCGGGCTCGAACTCCGGCGTCATCGCCGGCGTGAACTGGGTGGCCACGCACGCCATCAAGCCCGCCACCGCGAACATGTCCTTGGGCGGCGGCGTCTCGCAGGCGCTCGACGACGCCGTGACCGCGGCCGTCAACGCCGGCGTGGTCTTCTGCGTTGCGGCCGGCAACGGCGACGCGGCCGGCAATCCGCTCGACGCCTGCACGACCTCGCCGGCGCGCGCGGCCGCTGCGATCACCGTCAGCGCAACGAACAACTCCGACACGAAGGCGTCGTGGGCGAACTACGGCACGTGCGTCGACATCTTCGCGCCGGGCGTGAACATCACCTCGTCGTGGTATTCGTCGACGACGGCGACGAACATCATCAGCGGCACGTCGATGGCCACGCCGCACGTCTGCGGCGCGACGGCGCTCTACCTGGCCGGCAATCCGACGGCGACGCCGGCCTCGGTGGCCAGCGCGTTCATCAGCAACGCCACCACGGGCGTCGTCATCAGCCCCGGCACCGGCTCGCCGAACCGCCTGCTCTACACCGGCTTCATCGGCAGCGGCGGTGGCGGCGGCGGCGGCGCGCAGCAGCTCTTCGGCAATCCGGGCTTCGAGACCGGCTCGGCGGCGCCGTGGGTGGCCAGCGCGGGCGTGATCGACAACTCCGCCAGCCAGCCGGCGCACGGCGGCTCCTGGAAGGCGTGGCTCGACGGCTACGGCACGACCCACACCGACACGCTGTATCAGGACGTAACCATTCCGTCGACGGCGACGAGCGCGACCCTGACGTTCTGGCTGCACATCGACAGCGCGGAGACGACGACGTCGATCCAATACGACAAGCTGCAGGTGCAGGTCCGCAACACCGCGAACACGGTGCTGACGACGCTGGCGACGTACTCGAACCTGAACAAGGCCTCGGGCTACTCGCAGAAGTCGTTCAACCTGATCGCCTACAAGGGCCAGACGGTGCGCATCTACTTCCTCGGCACCGAGGACAGCTCATTGCAGACGTCGTTCGTCATCGACGACACGGCGCTCAACGTTCAGTAAACGCGCGGGCGCGGCGGCCGTACGGCCGCCGCGCCTTGCCGTACGCGCGGCGTCGCGGACGTGCGGCGTTTCTGAATCGATGAGAGAGCTCTCACCTCAGAGCCGAGGTCTTTGCGATCGAAGCTACGCGTCGCTCGCTTGCAATCGAAGCAAGTTTGCTGGCGATCGAGGCTAACTCGCTGGCGATCTCAGCGAACTCGCTGAAAATCTCAACTAACGAACCGGCAATCTCAGCGAACTCGCTGAAAATCTTGACTAACTCACTGACGATCTCAGCGAACTCGCTGGCAATCTCGGCTAAGTAGCGGGTAATTTCAGCGAATTCGCTGAACATCTCGGCTAGTTGACTTGCAATCTCAGCGAACCCGCTGAAAATCTAAGCTAAGTAACCAGCAATCTCAGCGAACTCGCTGAAAATCTCAGCTAAGTAACTAGCAATCTCAGCGAACTCGCTGAAAATCTCGGCGAAATACCCGGCAATCTCAGCGAGATCGCTTAGTTTGCCGGCGTTCTTCGTGACGAATGAAGCGTGCACGATGACGACGGAAGCGCGCGTTCTTCGATCGCCAGCGCGCGATGTCGATCTGCAAGCTCTAACGCTAGGATTCGGCTATGACCGATTCGCTGCAAACCTCCCGCACCACCGTCCGCCGTCTCCCCGACCGCGGCGTCTACGACCGCGACACGATCTACGCGATCCTCGACGAGGCGTTGATCTGCCACGTCGGCTTCGCCGTCGACGGGCAGCCGTTCGTCATCCCCACCATCCACTGGCGCGACGGCGACACGCTCTACCTCCACGGCTCCGCCGCCAGCCGCATGCTGCGCGCGCTGCGCGGCGGCCTCGACGCCTGTGTGACGGTGACGTTGCTCGACGGCCTGGTGCTGGCGCGCTCGGCCTTCAACCACTCGATGAATTACCGCTCCGTCGTGATCCTCGGCAAGGCCCGCGAGGTCGATGACCGCGACGAAAAGCTGCGCGCGCTCGACCGCCTCGTGCGCCACATCACCCCCGAGCGTGCCGCCGACGTCCGCCCGCCCAACGAGGGCGAGCTGCGCCAGACGATCGTCCTGGCCCTGCCGCTCGCCGAAGCATCGGCGAAGACGCGCAGCGGCCCGCCGATCGACGAGGAGGAGGATTACGCGCTGGACGTGTGGGCGGGCGTCGTGCCGATCGCGATGGTGAAGGGAGAGCCGGTTGAGGATGGTTCTTAGTTAGTTCTTAGGTTCTTAGGTTCTTAGGTTCTTAAGTTCTTAGGTTTGCGTCGTGAACCTAAGAACCTAAGAACCTAAGAACTTAAGAACCTAAGAACCAAGAACCAAGAACCAAGAACTAAGAACCACGAACCGCCCCCTACTCCCGCGCGCTCCACGGCGGCACCACCCCATTCATACGCGCGTATGCGATCGACTGCCCGAGGTGCTCGTGCAGGTGATTGAGTGCCGTCATCAGCGCGCCGCGGTGCGTCGTGTCGTTGCCGAACATCTTGATCGGCTTCTCCAGATCCGCGTCCGTCCCGTTGAGCGCCACCATGCGCAGGTACTCGAACGACTTCTTCAGCTCCTCCACCACGCGGGCCTTGTCGGTGATCTTCTCCAGCGTGCGCGTGTCGTACGACGGCGGCTTGGCCCCGGCGAACGTGGCCAGGAAGTAGTTCCCGCCGGCGATGTGCATATAGACCTCGCTCACCGAGCGCACGCCCGGCGCCGGCCGCCAGTTGTACTTCGCCGCCGGCATGGCCTCGGCCAGCTCGACGATCTTCTTCGACACGTCCGTGAAGTCGAGGAGGAACTCGGCGCGGAACCCATGCTTCGGCGCCCCCGCGGGCATCTTCATGGCCGCGAAAACGGGCGCGGTACACAGCAGGAAGAGAGCGGCTGCAAATCGGATCTTCATCGTCGGAAAACTTACTCCTTTCGGATGTTCGCCAGCAACGAGTGGTCGGCCCCCAGGATCACGTTGCGCGGCTTGTCGGCCAGCTGCCGCTGCACCGTCACCGGCTCATCCGACTTCACCGGTACGAAAATCGTGGCCACCTTGTTGCCTTCGAATTCCACGCGCACCGGCGCGATGAGCACGAAGTCGGGCGCGACGTCGGAGCGCTTCACGTTCAGCGTGAGCCGGTACTGGCTGCCGTCCGGCTCGACCTTGTAGCTCCAGCGCACCGTCGGGATCTCCGCGCCGTACACCCAGTCGTCGAAGAACCAGCTCCAGTTGCCCGGCGCGTCGCGCTCCACGATCTTCTGAAAATCCGCCGTCGAGGCCAGCTTGCCGCCGTAGTCGCGCACGTAGTCGCGGAGGATCTTCAGGAAGAGGTCGTCGCTGTGGGTCTTCTGATACAGCATCGAGCGCAGCATGTGGATGACCAGCGGCCCCTTCACGTACGCCTGCACCTGATAGCCGATCGGATAGTCGCTCGTGGCGGCGCGGTAGCCGATGCCGATCGGCCCGACGCGCTTGCGCGCCGCCTGCCGCATCTCCAGGAGCCACGGCCGGAGGTACTTGCTGAAGATGCTGGTGAGGTTGCCCTTCACCATGCTGTCGTAGGCGTCGAGGATCTCGTTGAAGTGCGCCTGCCCGTCCTTCACCATCGACTGCACGAACATCATCGACGCGTACTCGGCCAGCGACTCGCTGAGCCACTGGTCTCGATACGACTTCCAGCCCACGCGGTGCCCGAACCACTCGTGCGCCGTCTCGTGACCGCGGAAGAGCTCCGACTTGCCGGGGTGCTCCTCGTACGTCGACTCCGCCAGGTGGAGGAAGCCCTCGAAGGCCTGGCCGTGATAGCCGGTGATGCTGGTGACGTAGAACTTGTCGCCGCCGACCTTGTCATCGAGCATGAGCTGGTAAAACTGCAGGGCGTTGGCGACGTCGGCGCCGCTGTTGCGGATCCGGTTCGTCGTGCCCAGGCCGGTGGCCCAGCCGAAGGAGACGACCTCGGGGATGCCTTTGACGGCGAGCGGCACTTCCTCGAAGCGCTCCGCCGTCGCGAACGTCGTCATCGCCGTCGGCTTGTCGACGATCCACACCGACGTCGTGCCGCTCTCGCTCTCCGTCTCCGACTCCTTCCGTCCCATGCTGCGCACCTGATTGCGCTTTCCGACGGTGAGCTCGAGCCGCGCCGTGTGCCCGTCGAACGCTCCCGGCACCATCGGGTACCAGTCGCCGCCCGCGGCGTAATTCGGCGTTTCCAGGTCGTAGTCGAAGGTCACCTTGCGCGCGTCGCCGCTCCGGAGCGCCTCGGGGAAGAGGATCGTGAGCGTGCTGTCGTTCACGCGGCGGTCGCGCTGCAGCGTGCGGCCGCCGATGTGATCGCGCAGGATGACGAGCGCCTGCCCCGTCTCGTCCCTTGCAGCCAGTTTCTGGGCCATGCCGTCGAGCTCGAGCGGCAGCGCCACCGTGCCGCCGGCGAGCGGCGTCAGCGTCTCGGTGACGACGTAGTGGCCGTGGATCATGCGCTGCTGGGTCTCGCCACTGCGGTCGCTCAAGCTGAGCTTCGTGAGGTCGGCCTTGACGTCGATGTGGTCGAGCTTCGCCAGCCGGCCCTCGCGCGGGCCTGGCCGCCCGTCCGCCGCGCGATCCTCGGCGCGGTCGAGACTCAGCCACGTCTCCGCAAAGCCTCGGTCGAAGTGATAGAGCCGGATCTCCTCGGCATTCGTGGAGTCGTAGTCGTACGTCAGCCAGTCGTAATCCTTGGTCTTGATGCCGGCCGTCCACCGCGCGCCGCCGGCGTTGGCCATGGCCGTGACGATGCGCGCGTCGACGTCGTGGTCGAGGTCGATGAGCCAGTGGTTCTCGCGCTTCTCGGCGATGGCGTTCGCCGCGAACGGCGCCTTCGCCGCGCCCGGGAAGAGCTTGTCGATCGTGTCGTCGGAGACGCGCAGGACGAGCTGCGTGATGGGCTGGTCGATCTGCGTGAGGAGCGGCGCGTCGGCGAAGCGGCGGAGCTGGGCGAGCTCGTACTTGTCCGGCACGGTCATGTTGAAGCGGCCCGCGCCCTCGAAGACGAGGCCGGTCACGCGCCCCGACGCGGTCGGCTGCGCCAGCGCGACGGTGCCGCTCGTCAGCGTGAAGACGGCGGTGTCGCGCGTGATCGTCACCGGCTGGGCGAGAGGGACCGGCGCGCCGTACTGCCACTTCTGCAGCAGCTCGTAGTCGTTTTTGAGTTGATCGGGCGTGGCAGCCGCGAGCGGAAGCGCGCCCACGCACACGGCGAGGAGGGCGAGAAATTTGCGCATGGAGATGGCCTTGGACGATGGACTGAGGGCAGGGTAGCACAGCGGGATGACAAATCCCGCAGCCTGTGTTACTTCGGCGGCACATGCTGCGCGCCAATCCCTTTCTGCACGTCGACGCGGACCGCATCTACAACCCGCTGACGGACCGCGTGCTGGTTCCGGGCGACGCCGCGTTCGAGCGCGTGCGCGGCGGCGTGCAAGATCCCGCGCTCGAAGCGGAGGGGTGGCTGGTGCGCGGGGATGTCTCGCGCCAGCATCGATTGAAGATCGTGTCGCTGGAGACGGCGACGGCGTGCAATCAGAAGTGCTACTTCTGCCCCGTCTCGATCGCGCCGCGCGAGGATCAGGTGATGACCGAGGCGATGTTCGAGAGCATCGTCGGGCAGCTCACCGGCTTCTCCGAGACGCTGGAGAGCGTGTTCCTGCAGTCGTACAACGAGCCGACGATCGACCGCCGCTTCGTCGAGCAGTGCCGGACGCTCTTTGCCGCGAAGCTGCCGGTGGCGGTGCTGAGCAATGCCTCGGGGCTGACGCCGGCGAAGGCCGACGCGCTCGCCGACTCGGGACCGCTGCGCTTTCTCTGCATCAATCTCTCGACGCTCGACCGCGAGCGCTACGCGCGCGACCGCGGCGAAGACCACCTCGGCATCGTCCTGCGCAATCTCGACTACGCGAAGGGCGTGGCGGTGGCGGCGGAGATGAAGATCGTGGTGCTCGGCACCGGCGACGCGACGCACGATGATGATTTCGCGCAGATCGGCGCCCGCTTCGCCGGCAGCCGCTTCGCCGTGGAAAAGCACGTGGTGATGGACCGCGCCGGCTGGCTCGACGTGGGCCTCAAGCCGCCCGAGCGCAAGGAAACGCTGCGCGGCTGCGACAACGTCGGCTCCCGCCCCCTGCAGCACCTGCACATCACACCGGCCGGAAAGTGCGTCCTCTGCTGCGAGGACTACGACGAGCGCTACGTCGTCGGCGACCTGACAAGGTCGACGATCGCCGAGGTGCTTGCGGGCGACGAGGTGGCCACGCTGCGAAAGTGGGTGTACGGGATCGAAGAGGCGCCGGCGGACTTCATCTGCCGGAACTGCGTGTTCGCGCGCTGAATGTGGAGTGCGGCGGCCATGCCGCCGCTGTCCAGATGCCTACGCCGGCTGCCCCGGCGACGCCGGCGCGAGGAAGTTCGCCATCCCCACCGCCAGGCCCACGCCGAAGACGTACCAGAGCGCGGCGGTCCCGCGCGGCGGCGGAAGAATGCCGGCGCTGGCCAGCACCAGCGTAGCCACGGCGGCCATCGACAGGAGGAGCATCAGGCTGCCGGTCGTTTTAAGAAGGGCCGGCACGGTGCCGCGGCGCGCGCCCAGCGCGGCGATGAGCAGACCGAGGGCGGAGCCGAAGGGGAACATGAACCAGAGCGTGATCTCGTGCGTCACTGCCATCCAACCCATCTCCGAGGCCAGGAGCGCGGTGCCGGAGATGAGGCCGAGCGCGATCAGCAGCACACCGACGATCATGATCATGACGACGATTTTAGCTGGAACTGCAGCAGCAGGTACGCGTAAACGCCGCGGCGATACGCCTCCGAGTACTTCACGCCGCCCGCGATCAGCTCCTCCATCTGCTCGTCCGTGAGCCCCAAGTCGCGCTTCAGAGCGTCGCGGTAGCGGGGGAGGCGGACGGTGAAATAGTCGATCGTCGGCGGCGCCTCCTTCGAGAGATCGAGTCGCTCCGTGAGCGCGAAACCGCGATGCGCGGCGGCGTCGAGGAAGGCGTCGAGCCGGTGCAGCACGCCCTCGTCGTAAAGCGCGAACTCGTCGAGCACGACGACGTGCGGCGCGAGCTCCGCCGCCTTCGCGAACAGCTCCTCGGAGTCGATGTACTGCGACGACTCCTGGAACACGATCGCGTCGTATGCCCCGGTCATCTCCTCGAACTTCGCCCCGACGATGCGCGCCTCCGGGTGCCGCGCGCGCGCCATGGCGATCTGCTGCTCGTCGGGCGTGCAGCCGACGGCGTCGTAGCCGAGCGTCTCGAGGCGCGCCAGCGTCGTGCCGAGGCCGATGCCCGCTTCGAGGATGCGGGCGGGCGGCGGGGGGAGGCGGGAGAGCAGCAGCGCCGTCGAGCGCTCCTGCGCAGTCGAGATCGGCTCGTCGTCGCGCTCGAAGAGGCCGTAGTGCAGGTGCTCGACGCCCCCTTCCTCGAGCGTCAGCACGTGCATGAAGACGTTGAGGGGGTAGTAGAAGTCCCGATAGGGTACGGTCATGCGGCGGCGAATTGTAGAATCGACTTCGTGAAGCGCGCAGGATTCCTCATTCTCCTCATGCTGGCCTGCCATCGGGAGGCCCCGCAGCAGGCGGCCGCGCCGCGGCGCGTGGTCACGAAAACGATCCCGAGCGATGCGAAGAACGCCAACGTCAACGCCGTCGTCCGCGTCGATCCGCCGGTCTTCATGGAGTCGGCGGAGGTCAGCGTGCAGGGCGACGCCGCCAACTTCACCATGAACCTGCGCGAGTCGCCGAAGGGCCTCGTCACGCGGGCGACGTGGAAAGACGGGCGCGGCAAGGAGCTGAGCTCGGAGACGCACGCGATGAACGGCGCGAAGACGGTGACGTTCACGAAGAAGGGCCTGAAGCCGGGGCGCTACAAAGTGGAAGGGTGGTGGGGCGGGAATCTCGCGGCCGAGAAGGCGTTCGAGATCTCGAGGTAGCGATGGCACAGTGGCCCGAAGGGGAGTTCCTCGTGCCGATTTTTCCGCTCCCGAACCTCGTCTTTTTTCCGCAGACGCGGATGCCGCTGCACATCTTCGAGCCGCGCTACCGGCAGATGATCGCCGACGCCGTGGCGGGGGAGATGCGCTTCGGCATCGTGCTGCTGCGGCCGGGGTGGGAAGAGGATTACTTCGGCGCGCCGGCGGTGCATCCGTGGGGGACGTTGACGGTGATCGAGCAGGCCATGCCGCTCGACGACGGCCGTTTCAACATCCTGGTGCGCGGCGAGGTGCGGATCCGCATCGTCGACGAAGTGAGCCGCGAGCCGTACCGCCTGGCGCGCGTGGTGGCGCGGCCGGAGCACGACCGCGATCACGACAGCGCGTACGCGCAGCGCACCTGGCTCGCCGATCTCTCGCGGCAGTACCTGCACTACCTCCCGGAGCAGACGGCGGTGCCGGAGATCGAGAGCGTCGGGCTGGAGCCGCTGACGAACGCGCTGATCATGTCGCTGAATCTCGACACGGAAGAAAAGCAGCGGTTGTTGGAGCTCGACGATCTGATCTCGCGCGCCGAGGAAGTGGGGAACGAGCTGCAGCGGCGCATCGAGAGTCTGCAGGTGCTGGGGCCGTACCGGCGCGGCGGCGATCCGCGCTGGAATTGATGCGCTACGACAGCGGTGGCATGGCCACCGCACTCCACAACTCCTCCTTCGTGAACGGCTTGGCCAGAAACGCGTCCGCCCCCGCCTCGGCGGCCTGATCGCGCAGTTGCTCGTCGCCGCTCATGACGATGACGCGCGGCGGCGCGGCGCTCTCTTTGATGCGCTGGCAGAGGCGCAGGCCGCCGTACTGCGGGAGGATGACGTCGACGATGACGACGTCGAACGCCGACGCGCCGACGCGCTCCAACGCTTCCTCGGCCGTCGCGGCCTCGGCGACGTCGTGCTCGCGCAGGTAGAGCGCGAGGATGCGGCGGATGTGCACGTCGTCGTCGACGACCAGGATCTTCATCGCGGTCGAGTAAACCACGATTCGGCGAGGCGCGCGATGACGTCGCGGTCGGCGCGCGTGCGGCGGACGAGGAACGTTCCCGCCTTCGCTCCGCGCACGCCGGCGAGGGCGGCGTCGAGCAGCGCCGGCCGCGAGAGGAGGAATGCGGCGCGGCGGCTCCAGTGGATACGCTTGGCGAAGAATTCGTGATGCTGCCGGCGATAGCCGTCCTCCGCGCGCGCGCGGTCGCCGCGGAGCGCCTCGACGATGAACGGCGCGGCCACGAGCGCCGATTGAATGGCCATGGCCATGCCGTTGCCGGTGAGCGGATCGACGATGCCCGAGGCGTCGCCGATCATGAAGATCCCGTGCTCGACCGCGGAGCGCGCGCGGAAGATCACCGGCTCCGAGGAGAGGAAACCGTCCTGCGCCGGCGCGTAGCGCGCGTACATCGTCTCGAGCGCCGGCTCCTCGGCGCGGATCTCCTCGACGAACGCGTCCCAGCGGCCCTTGTGATGCGCGAGGCGGCTGGCGTGCACGAGGCCGCAGATGTTCGTGATGCCGTTCTCCACGGCGGCCACGCCGAGGTAGCCGCGGCGGAAGGAGTGGAGCTCGATGACGCTCGTGTCCGTCGCGCCGCGGTAGTGGCGCTTGAAGCCGAAGTTGCGGTGGGCGCGGTCGCGGACGAAGCTCCGCGCGAGCTGCGTGTCGAAGCGCCCCCAGCGCCCCCAGGCGCCGGCGACGACGTGCGCGCGAATCTGGAGTGCGGCGGCCGTGCCGCCGCTCGCCGCGACAGCGGCGGCATGGCCGCCGCACTCCACAATCTCCGTCGCGGTCGTGGCAATCGGCATCGCGCCGGCGGCGACGGCGGTGCGGAAGAGCAAATCGTCCAGCAGCAGACGCGAGACGCCGCGCGCGCTGTGCGGCAGATCGAACTCCCACGTGCGATGGCGCGACACGACGCGGCAGCGCTCGATCACCGGCGCCTCGGACAGCTTGACGCCGAGGGCGTCGAGGATCGGCAGCGCGTCGTAGGAGAGAAACTCGCCGCAGAGCTTGTCGCGCGGGAACGTGTCGCGGTCGACGAGCGCGACGGCGATGCCGCGCTGCGCCAGGAGCGCGGCGAGCGTGGAGCCGGCCGGGCCGGCGCCGATGATCGCTACTTCCGCAACAACATCGCCCATCGGAAAGGAAAGTAATTGTCGACGATTGCGCTCGGGGCGATCTCCCGTACCTCGGACGTGGTGTAGCCGCGGCGGATCGACGCCGGCGCGTCGAACGCGGTGATGCGCCCGACGAGGTGGAACCAGCGCAGCAGCAGCGTGAAAAGATACGGAAGCACATGCCGCCGCGTGTCGGTGAACGCGACACCCGCGCGCGCCACGCGCAGCGACTCGCGCAGGATCTGTGCGTTCTCCTCGGGCGTGAAGTGGTGGAAGAAGTGCGACGACGTGACGGCGTCGGCGGCGTTGTCGCGGAAGGGGAGCTGCCGTGCATCGGCGACGACACGGTGGGCGCGCGGGCGGCGGTAGAGGAGGTGGCGGATGTTCCAGTCGACGGCGATGCCGCGGGTGGCAAGGGAGTCGACGAGGTCGGCGGTGCCCGCGCCGAGGTCGATGATGAAGGGACGAGTGGCGCCCCTCACCCGGCCTTCGGCCACCCTCTCCCCGCGAGCGGGGAGAGGGACGCTGGAGGCTAGCAGCCGTTTCACCATCGCGCGATATACGTGCGTGCCCCCGCAATACCGGTTGAACCGCTGCAGATCGCGCAGCGAGCGCTCCACATCCTCGGCGGGTGCGTCGTGTTCGTCGAGGAGCTCGGGCGTGTCGAGCCTGCGCATCAAACCCGCTTCAGAGCCAGCGCGGAGTTCTTCGAGCCGAAGGCGATCGTGTTGCAGACGGCGGCGTCGATGCGCGCGCGGCGGCCGAGGTCCGGGATGTAATCGAGATCGCACTCGGGGTCGGGGACATCGAGGTTGATCGTCGGCGGCAGCAGCTCGTCGCGGAAGGCCATCAGCGTCGCGGCCAGTCCGGCGGCGCCGCACGCCCCCTGCGGATGGCCGATCATCGACTTCGTCGCCGAGCCGGCCAGCTTCGTGGCGCGCTTGCCGAAGGCGATCTTCACCGCGCGCGTCTCGATGCGGTCGTTGAGGTCCGTCGACGTGCCGTGGTAGTTGAGGTAGCCGACGTCGCTGGTATCGATGCCCGCTTCCTTCATCGCCAGCATCATCGCCCGCGCCGGCTCTTCGCCCGACTCGTCCATGCGTACGCGGTGGTGTGCGTCGCACGTCGAGCCGTACCCGGCGACCTCGGCGTAGATCTTCGCGCCGCGCGCGCGCGCCGTCGACTCGCGCTCCATCACGAACATCCACGCCCCTTCGCCGAGAACGAAGCCGTCGCGGTCCTTGGAGAAGGGACGCGAGGCCGTTTCGGGCGCGTCGTTGCGCGAGTTCGAGACGATGCGCATGATGCAGAACCCCGTCATCACTCCCTCGGTGATCGTGGCGTCGGCGCCGCCGCAGAGGATGTAGTCGCAGATGCCGAGCTTGAGGTTACGGTAGGCGTAGCCGATGGCGTCGGTCGACGACGTGCAGCCGGTCGAGATCAGGTGCGAGAAGCCGTGGAGGTCGTAGGCCATGGAGATCTCGCTGGCGATCGTGCCGATCGTCCCCGAGGGGATCGAATAGATCGAGGCCTGCTTCGTGGCGCCGCGGAACCAGAGCTCGTACATCCGCTCGCTGAACTCCACCGAGCCGCCGCCCGAGCCGAGCATCACGCCGATGTTGCGGCGCGTCTCGAGGTCGAGCTCGGCGGGATTGAGTTTGGCGTCGCGCAGCGCCTCGTCGGTGGCGGCGATGGCCATCGGCACGACGCGGGCGACATGGCGCATGTTCTTCTGATCGACCCAGTCGTCGGGATTGAAATCGACCTCGCCGGCAATGCGGGACGGGAGCGACGCGGCATCGAAATGGGTGATGACGCGGATGCCGGAGCGGCCCGCGGCGAGCGATTGGAAGTAGCTCTCGCGGCCGACGCCGTTCGGGCTCAAGGCGCCAAGCCCTGTGATCACGATCCGTTCGTTCACGGTTGGAGGGCGAATGATACGATGCAAACCGATGCCGAAATTGGTGACATTTCTGTTGAGTCTGTTCTTTTGTGCAAACGCAATGCCTCAGACCGCCGACGCGCTCGCGCACCGCGCGCTCGATGCTTCCGGCGGCCCGGCCTGGGCGACAGCGCGCTACTTCGAGTTCACGTTCAACGTCTATCGCGGCGCGGAGCGAGTGTCGTCGTTCCCGCAGCGCTGGAACCGCGTAACGGGCGATTACCGCGTCAGCGGGACCGATCCGAAGCGCAACGAGTTCGTGGCCATCGTGAACGTGAACACGAAGAAAGGACGGGCCTGGCTGAACGGCGAGGAGGTCCACGACTCTCGCCTCGACGACACGCTGGCGCTGGCGCTGCGCCGCTTCGAGAACGACACGTTCTGGCTGCTGATGCCGCTGAGGCTCGTCGAGCCGGGAGTGAAGCTCGAGGCGATGGGGGAGCGGACCGATTCCTGCGGCCGCACCTGGGACGTGGTCAAGCTGACGGGCGAAGGCAGCTCGCACTGGGCGTGGATCCACCGCGACACCGGCTATGTCGAGGAGTGGGACATGAAGCTGCAGGGAACGCCGCCCGACGACCCGCCGGTGCAGGTGATGCTGCACGATTTCACGCACTTCGGCGGCGTGGTGATCTCGACGCGCCGCGAGGTGCGGAACAAGAACCAGACGGTGAAGCTCGAGGATTTGAAGGTTCTGGCGGAGTCCCCGAAAGGGGCGTTCGCGAAGTAGGTGACGGGTGACGGGTTACGGGTGACGGATGACAGGTGTGTGCCTGCCGTACCTGTCACCTGTGACCTGTTCCCCGTCACCCGACTTTCTACGGCTGAACCTTGATGTGATCGATGACGCGCGCTACGCCGTGGACCTTCTGGGCATCGTGAATGGCCGTCTGGTGATCGGTCTCATTCTTCACCGTGCCTTCCAAGGTGACGGTGTCGTTATCGACGTTGATGCTCATGCCCGTGATGTGGTCGCCGGCCAGGTTCTTTCGGATCTCGGCCTCCGTCGTGTTGTCCGAGGGAACGACCTTGTTCCAGCCCGTGCAGCCGACGCCGCTGACCAGAGCGATCGACATGACCACGGACGCTAATGCCTTCTTCATAAACACCTCCAACGGCTGCTGTAAAGAGCAATGAGCGGGCCAGCTCGCCCACGCTAAATCCTTAATTCCGTAGCCCAAACCGTGCTACCCTATCCCGGGTCCAACTGAAGCCATGTCCCTGCTGACGATTCGTCTCTTCGGCGATCTTTCGGCGGTCGACCACCGCGGCGATACGCTTTCGATCGGCAGCCGGCGCACGCAGGCGGCGATCGTCTGGATGGCGCTGCATCTCGACGCCGAGGCGCCGCTGCGCGATTTCGAGACCCTCTTCGGCGACGACGCGGCCGCGCTCGCACGCGATCTTCAGTACGCCTTCCGCTTCCTCCCCACGCGCCTTCTCGAAGGCGACGGGCCGAGCCTCCGCTTCAACGCCGCCTCCGTCGAGGTCGATGCGCTGCGCCTGCTCGAGCTCGACGCGAACGGCTCGATCCCCGCGTTGCGCGAGGCGGCCGAGCTCTACCGCGGCAATCTCCTCGACGGCTTCGTCAGCGCCGTCGACGGCTACGACGAATGGCTGGCCGCCGAGCGTCTCCGCTACTGGCGCGTCGGCGTCGGCGTCCTCGGCAAGCTCCTGGCCGCGCAGATCCGCGCCGGCTGGTGGGAGAACGCCGTCGACACCGCCGGCCGTCTCCTTTCGCTCGATCCGACGCAGGAAGTCGTCCACCGCACGCTCATGCGCTTGCAGCTCGATCAGGGGCGCGCCGACGCCGCGCTGCGCCGCTATCAGGAGTGCGCGGAGATCCTCCACCGCGAGTTCGGCCGCGAGCCGAGCGCGGAGACGGAAAAAGTCCACGAAGCCATCGTGGCCGCGCTCGAGAAGTCGCCCGCGCCGCGCGACGTCTTCCTCAAGCCGTTCGACCGGCCGGTGCTGATCCTCGTCGTCGAGGACGACTTGGTGTCGCAGGCGCTCATGGAGGGCTTCCTCACCGACGCGGGCTACGAAGTCGTGGCGGTGGCCGACGGCGCCGATGCGCTGATGGAGATCGGGCGCCGCCGCTTCGACCTGCTGCTGCTCGACATCAACATCCCCACGCTCAACGGCCTGCGCCTGTTCGAGATCATGATTCAGAAAGGGATCGATACGCCGGCGATCTTCGTCAGCGGCGTGGCCAGCGCGGAAGTCGAGGCGCGGAGCCTCGAGATCGGCGCGGCCGACTTCCTGCGCAAGCCGATCCGCAAGGAAATTCTCCTGCCGCGCGTGCGCACGATCGTGCAGCGGCACGAGCGCGAACGCAGCGCCTCCAAGCAGTGACCGCCACCGTCACCACGAGCGCGCACGAAGTCGAGCGCCAAAAACGCGAGCGCTACGCGCGCCTCGTTCTCGTCGAGCTCCCGCGCCTTCGCTGCATCGGCTTCGGCTTCCTCTCCCTCGGCGTCTTTCTCAATAACCGCTTCCTCCTCGGCGACGCGTCGCTCCACGACTGGCGCGTCGTCACGATGGTCATGGCTGTCTACGCCGCCGCCGCCTGGGCGGTGCAGGCGCTGCTCTACAAGCGCTTCGCGCTCGACCTCACGCTGCTCTTCCTCGTCGCCGACATCCCGGTCTGGATCTTGGCGGTCTACTTTTCCGGCGCGGAGCGGAGCTGGCTCTTCTTCATCCTCTTCATGCGCTTCGCCGATCAGACGCAGACGACGTACCGGCGCTGCCTGGCCTTCGTCACGTTCGGGACGCTCGGCTACGCGGCCATGCTGGCGTGGGTGGCGGTCGTCGACGGCCGTCCGCTCGACGGCGGCGCGGTCGCGGCCAAGCTGGCCTTCATCTTCTTCGGCGGCGTCTACATCGCCCTCTCCGCGCTGACGGCGGAGTCGCGCCGCAAGCATCTCGCCGAGTCGATGCACACGCAGCGCGAGCTCATCGAGATGCTCGAGGATCAGTCGGTCGAGCTGCGCGACGCCCGCGCGCGCGCCGAGGAGGCCAGCGCGGCCAAGAGCGAGTTCCTGGCGAACATGTCGCACGAGATGCGCACGCCGCTGCACGGAATCCTAGGCATGCTGCAGCTGGCCGTCGACGGCGAGCGCTCGCCGGAACGGGCGCGGCAACTGGAGATGGCCCGCCGCTCCGCCGAGGGACTGCTCGGGACGATCGAAGGGATTCTCGACTTCTCGCGCATCGAGGCCCGCAGCGTGGAGCTCGAGCCGATCTACTTCTCGATCCGCGAGCTCGTCACCGACACGGTGAAGGCACTCGCCGTCAGCGCGGCGGAGAAGGGGCTTTCGATCGCCTTCGGCGTCAACGCCGCGGTGCCCGACCGCCTATGGGGCGATCCGGTGCGGCTGCGGCAGATCCTCGTCAATCTCCTCGGCAATGCCATCAAGTTCACCGCCGCGGGCGAGGTGATCGTGCGCGTCTGGTGCGACGAGGCGGAGGGGAACGACCTGCGCGTCCGCTTCGAAGTGCGCGACACGGGCATCGGCATCGAGGTGACGAAGCACCAGCGCATCTTCGAGCCGTTCGAGCAGGCCGAGGGGATGCGCTCGCGGCGCTTCGGCGGGACGGGGCTCGGGCTGTCGATCGTGTCGCGCCTCGTCGCGGCGATGGGCGGCAGCATCGAGCTGGAGAGCGAGCGCGGTAAAGGGACGGTGTTCCGCTTCGACGTGCTGCTCGCTTCGGACGCCATCGCCGGCGACATCGAGCCGGAGTGGGAGCGCGCGCTCTCCGGGCTGCGCGTGATCGTGGTCGAGCCGAATCCGACCGCGCGCGCGTTCGACGGCGACATGCTCCGCGCGCACGGCATCGTCCCGGAGCTCTACGGCACGATCGACGCCGCCACGCTGCCGAACATCCGCGAGGCGTACGCCTGCGTGATCGCGGACAAGCGTCTGCTGGCGGCGTCGGGCTGGGAGCCGTCGGTGCCGATCGTGCGCCTGGTCTCGATTCTCGATTCGCCGGACGACGAGCAGGTGACGGTGTTGCGCCCCGCCGGGGAGCGCGAGCTGATCGACGCGGTCGGCATCGCCCTCGGCCTGCGCGAGCGCCCGCTGCCGATCGCGCGCGCGCCGCGCCTCGAACCGGGCCGCGCGCTGCGCGTGCTCGTCGTCGACGATCATCCGATCAATCACGAGTTCGCCGCCGAGGCGTTGCGCCGCCTCGGACACGCCGTCACGACGGCCTCGAGCGGCCAGGAGGCATTGACGCTTCTGGAGATGCGCTCGTTCGACCTCGTGCTGATGGACGTGCAGATGCCGGAGCTCGACGGGCTCGAAGCGACGCGCCGCTTTCGGCTGATGGAGCAGGCCGAGGGGAAGCACACGCCGGTCGTGGCGCTGACGGCGCACAGCGGCCGCGACGAGCACGAGCGCTGCCGCGCCGCCGGCATGGACGACGTGATCACCAAGCCGGTGACGACGGCGCGCCTGGCCGCGGTGATCAGCGGGGCGGCCGACGGCGAGCCGAAGGTGCTCGCCGCGGTCGGCGGCAACGTGCGCCTGCTGGCGCGCGTGCGCGATGCGTTCGTCAAGCAGACGCCGCGCCTCCTCGCCGCGATCCGCGAGGCCATCGACGACCGCAACCCCGACGCCATCGCGCGCAACGCGCACACGCTGAAGGGGGCGATGTCGAACTTCGCCGGGAGCGAGGCGCAGACGCTGGCCGCGGAGATCGAGCAGGCGGGGAAGGATGGGAATTACGTCCGCGCCGCGGATCTCTTGCCGAGGCTCGAGGCGGCGGCCGACGAGCTCGGGAAACGGATCGACGCGGCGCTGGGGTGAACTTATTCGCCGCCGACGTTGATCTCGACGACGTTTTGCCCCGGCGCGAGGACCGCGCGCGCCGGCTTTCTGGTGTAGACGGCGCGAAGAAGAGCGTGCAGCTCCTGCAGCGAACGGAATGGCCAGAACTCATAAGCGCCGGGCGGCAGGGAAGGGATGTCGAGACGCCCATTCGGATCGGTCATCGTGGGCTCGCCTCCGAACGAGGCGGTGAACAGATCCCAAATGCGAGGGGGAAGAAACCGGCCGTCGACGCGGACGAGGAAGCGCACTTCCGCCGCGGGCCGGGACTTCGTCTTTGCAAGCACGGTCAGCGAGGCAAGAGGCGCCGGCAGGGTGATGACGATCGGCTTTTCGGCCGTCGTTTTGGCCGTCGCTTCAGCGAGGATGACGCTGAGCGAGCCTGATCGCGTCATTACATAGACTGGTTTCTGCTCTCCCGGCTGAACCGGCACGGAAACGAGTCCCCACGCATCCGAGAGATAGGGATCGCGATTTTCCAGACCGGACGTGCCGACCCAATCGTATAGCTCCGCATTCGCAACCGGCGCGCCCTGCGGGTCGACGATTCTGTAGAAAACGCGGATTCCCGGATCGAGCTCGATGCGAAGATCGCGGTCCGTGTCTCCTTCGGCCAGCTCCACGCGCGACTCCCGGTCGAGAAAACCGGGGGCACTGACGCGAAGGTTGTGACGTCCGGCGCCGAGCATCGAAAGGCGGAATTTGCCTTCGTCGTCCGTCTTGCCGTACATCGTCCCCGGTCTGTCCGTCATCATCAGGTCGTAAATGTCCGCGCCGACGACAGGCTCTCCGCTCTTGGCATCGAACACGTGCCCGACGATGGCTCGAGCCGGAATCGAGACATCCCAGTAGTTCTCGGCCTTGTCGTCCAGCTCACGACTATCCAGGAACGGCCGTGTTTCTCCCGGTACATCGATTCTCATGGACCAACTGCCGGCTTCCCAGAGCTTCGCGGAGTATTCGCCGTCGTCATCGGTGCGAAGGTCGCCGGACCATAAGATTTGGTTCGATGACAATGTGAGTTTTCTTTTCGCGAGCGCCGAATTCCGAAGCGTGACGATGCCTTTGAGAGTCCGATCGCGCAACGCCACTTCGCCGTCTGTGACCTCGCCGTCATCGATCGAGAACGTTGACACCTTCCGCTGCAACGGACCTTTGCCCTCGAGCAACACGGCGTACTTGCCCTTGGAGAGAGCGTCGAAGCGGTACTCGAGTCTTTGTCCGGTGCCGGTCTTTCGCCCGACTTCCTTCCAAACGCCGCCCGGCACCATCGAATCGCGCCGCGCGAAAAGGCGCGCCGTGGTCTCGCAATCGGCGGTGCATTCCGGCCGGGTAACGGTGAGGCGCAGGCTGCCGCCGTGCGAGAGGAGAATCGGCGGGATCTCGGTGCCGATCCGCCGCGTCCGCAACATGACGTCTTGGCTGGCGTATCCGGGGGCACGGACCGTAAGGTGCAGTTCCTCCGCGTGCCTCGACGGGCTCAGGGAAAAATGGCCGTCCGCGTCGGTCCGAGTCACCGCCGCTTCGCTCTCGACTTCCGCGGCGGCGATCGGCGTCCCCGTTCGTGCATCGCGGACGACGCCATTGATGCGGGGCAGACGGCTGATGTCGATGGCCGGCACGTTCGTTACGGAGCCGGACTTCGCGACAATGCCGCTCCTGCTGGCGGTGAAGTACCCGGGCGTGGCGATCCAAACGTCATATCGCCCCGGCGGCAGAGCCACGGTGCGAAGCTGTTCGATTTTTTTCGAATCGAACGGTACGGTCCACGTCGTCCCCGAGGCGTTCTGCAGCGTGACCCGCGTCTCCGACTTGCCGAGCGATCGGGCATCGGCGTGGCGCACTTGCAACGAGACGAACGCCGTGGCGTCCGGATCGAAGGTCACACGGCCGTCCCGCGCGCTCTTTCCCAGCCAAACGAAGGTGCTCTTGTCGCTGCGCCAGACGAAGTAATCGTTCGCACCGGCATCGAATGCGGCGCTCGGCGAGGCTTTGCACTGCGTCACTGAGCGGAAATCGGCCGACCTGGCCGTACAGACGTCGCCGCCGCGCGCAGTCTCCGGAAAGGGCCCCGCGCTCGCCGCGAGGAACAGGAGTGCGAGAAGCATCAGATTCCCAATGTCACGGGAAGGAGCAGCGGAACCATCGGCGCCTTCGCCAAAATACCTCCGCAACCCCATGGCGGGCAGATCGGATCCTCGATGTACTCCTTGCAGCCCTGCTGATACGACACGCGTTGCGATCCCTCGCAGACGGAGGTGTATTGGTCGATCTGCACCGTCTGGCAGCTCGGAATGGAGCCTTTCGGATCCCACGGGTTGCAGGATGCAACGGTGTATGTCGGCTCGCCCGGCGTGATCAAGGTCGACGGCCACCTGCTCGTGAGGCATCCAGAGCAGTCGGTCGCCAGCGCAGGCAATGTCAAGGAGCCCACCAGGATGGCAAAGATCCACATCAGTCTCGCTCGCATATCCATCTCCTTCCCGCGTGCGGTGTATCGATATCTGGGGATATCCGTATGTTAGCACGGGGGGGAGGAACGGATAGGCGTCAGCGGAAGGCGTACGCGATATAACCCATGATTCCGCCGACCACGGCGATCAGGGTCATCGCCAAGAGGATCGCGAACGCGGCGGGCGGGAGTCCGTAGTGAACGCGATAGGGGTCGACGCCGGGCGGCAGCATCGCGTCGTTGAGCCGCGCCCGCGCCGGGCGCTTGAAGCGGATGCGGGAGTTGTCGAATTTCTCCACCATCGTCCAGCCGGCCACGGCTTCCTGTTCGCATAGCCGTTGCAGGTGCGCGCGGTTTCGAAAGAGCGGCCGGTTGGCGCGGACGATCTTGAATTCCCAATCCTGAGAGAGGTCGTCCGGCCCGTACGTCGTCATCTCTTCCTCTTCCTGCTCGAGGCGGCGGCGCTGTGCCGCGGCCGCGGCCGCGGCGGCTGCTCCTGCGGACATGACCTAAAGCATGCCATCTTCGACGTTTTTCAGGAAGAACGACAGCGACTCGAGGTTGATGCGCAGGTCGACGGTCTTCACCTTCACGCGCTCGTGCGTCTTGAGCTGCACGGGGGCGAAGTTCAGCACGGCGTTGACGCCGGCGCCGACGAGGGCGTCGTGGACGCTCTGCGCGCTGTCGGCCGTGACGGCGATGACGCCGATCTCGACGGCGTTCTCGCGCACGATGGTGTCGAGGCGGTCGTAGGCGAGGACGGGGATGCCGCTGCGCGAGGCGCGGCCGACCTTGTCGGGATCGCTGTCGACGAGCGCCACGATCTCGAAGCCGCTGTGGTTGAAGCCCTGGTAGTCGGCCAAGGCCATGCCGAGGTTGCCGGCGCCGACGATGAGGACATTGCGCTTGCGGTCGATGCCGAGCGTGTGCACGAGCTGCTCTTTGAGCCGCGACACGTTGTAGCCGACGCCGCGCGTGCCGAACTCGCCGAAGCAGGCCAGGTCCTTGCGGATCTGCGCGGAGTTGAGGTGGAAGCGGTCGGCCAGCTCCTGCGAGGAGATGGTCTCTTCGCCGGCCTGCTCGAGGTAGGTCAGGCAGCGGAGATAGACCGACAACCGTCCTGTCGTGTTCTCGGAGATGGTTTCGCGAGTATCCGGGGTGGCGCTCTTGGACATGGGACTAAGGCAATAGTGCGTGTGCGGCGGCTCCTGCCATTTCGAACAGCGGCGTCGGGAAGATGCCGATCACGAAGATGCCGACCATCGAGATCGCCAGCGCGCCGGTGGCGAACATCCCCGCCACGGGCACGGCGTAGCCTTCCGGCGCTTCCTTCATGTAGAGGTAGTAGACGACGCGCAGGTAGTAGTAGACCGAGACGATGCTGGTGAGGATGCCGACGAGGGCGATGCCGGTGTAGCCGGAGTCGACGGCGGTCTTGAAGACGTAGAACTTGGCGATGAAGCCGGCCGTGGGCGGCAGGCCGGAGAGCGAGAACATGCAGATCGTCAGGGCCAGGCCGTAGAACGGGCGGCGAAACCCCAGGCCCGCGATGTCGTCGAGCGTCTGCGGATCGTTCTGGTTCTTGGCCAGCATCGAGACCACGCCGAAGGCGCCGATGTTCATGAGCGCGTAGGTGATGACGTAGACCGTCACGGCGGCGACGGACTGGTCGCGCACGCTCAACATGGCGATGAGCATGTAGCCGACGTGGGCGATGCCGGAGTAGGCGAGCATCCGCTTGAGGTCGCGCTGGGCGATGGCGACGGCGTTGCCGATGATCATCGACATCACCGAAAGCGCCGCGACCATGGTCGACCAGCGGGCCAGGTGAAAGGTCGGCATCATCGAGGCGAAGATGCGCACCAGCGCAATGAGCGTGGCTGCCTTCGGCGCGACGGAGAGCCAGCCGGCCACGGGCGAGGGCGCGCCCTGGTAGACGTCGGGCGCCCAGCCGTGGAACGGGGCCACGGCGAGCTTGAATCCGAGTCCGGAGAGGAGGAGGACGAAGGCGATGGTCAGGAGCGGATTCGTCGCATCGGCCGTGGCGAAGTAGCGCGTCATGGCCTCGAACTTCGTCGACTGCGTGGCGCCGTAAAAGAGCGCCGTGCCGTAGAGGACGAAGCCGGTGGCGAACGCGCCCATGAGGAAGTACTTGAGACTCGCTTCGTTCGAGACGGGGAGGCGACGGTGGTAGCCGACGAGGACGAAGATGCAGATGGAGAGCGTCTCCAATCCGAGGATGACGACGAGGAGGTCGAGGCCCTTGGCCATCATCATCATGCCGACCGTGCCCCACATCAGGAGGGCGTAGAACTCGCCCCCTTCGATCCCTTCGCGCTCGAGGTACTCGCGGGCGAAGAGGGTGGCCAGGATCGCGGCCAGGAGGAAGGTGATGTCGAAGAGCTGGGTGATGGCGCTGATCTGGTAGGTGCCGCCGAAGAAGTTGCCGCCGCGGACGGCGTTCTCGGAGAGGGCGGCGACGATGAAGACGATGAGTGAGAGCGGGGCGGTGGTGCCGCGCAGCTTCGGAGCGAACGCGGACCAGAGGATGAGCAGCATGCCGCCGGCGGAGAGGATGAGCTCCGGGAGAATGGCGTTCATCCAGGCGGATTCGATGAGGGGATGGAGGGTCATCGGCAGTCTCCGTCTGGAATGCGGCGGCCATGCCGCTGTCCGGCGTCGAGAGCGGCGGCATGGCCGCCGCACTCCAAATCCGTCAGCATCACGTTGCCGCCTCGGTTCTGCACGGTCGTCAAAAGCTGCTGCACCGAAGGCGTCATCTTCTTGAGGAACGTGTTCGGGTGCACGCCGATCCAGACCATGAGCACGACGAGCGGCACCATGGCGGCGATCTCGTTCCAGGCGATCTCCTTCACGTTCCGGTTCTCCTCGTTGGTGATCGGGCCGAAGAAGACTTTCTGCACGAGCCAGAGGAGATAGATGGCCGCGAGGATGACGCCGGTCGTGGCGAGGATCGTGGCGCGCGGCTGGGTCTTGAACGAGCCGGAGAGGATCAGGAACTCGCCGACGAAGCCATTGAGGCCGGGGAGTCCGACCGACGACAGCACGGCGATGATGAAGAGCGTGCAGTAGATGGGCATGACGCCGCCCAGGCCGCCGTAGTCCGCGAGCTTGCGGGTGTGGCGGCGCTCGTAGATGACGCCGACGAGGAGGAAGAGCGCGCCGGTGGACAACCCGTGGTTGACCATCTGCAGGATCGAGCCTTCGATCGCCGTCTGCTGCAGAGCGAAGATGCCGAGGACACAAAAACCGAGGTGCGAGACCGAGGAGTAGGCGACGAGCTTCTTCATGTCCGGCTGCACCCAGGCCACGAGCGCGCCGTAGATCACGCCGATCACCGACAGCGCGATCAGCCACGGCGCGTACTTCGCCGTGGCATTGGGGAAGAAGGGGAGGACGAAGCGGAGGAAGCCGTACGTCCCCATCTTCAGCATCACCCCCGCGAGGATGATCGAGCCGCCCGTCGGCGCCTCGACGTGCGCGTCGGGGAGCCAGGTGTGCAGCGGGAAGAGCGGCACTTTGATGGCGAAGGCCAGCGAGAAGGCGAAGAAGAGCAGCGCCTCCGTGGTCATGCTGCGGTAGTGCATGCCGTAGAAGTCGGTGACGGCGAACGACCAGACGCCGCTGTCGTGGTAGTGCAGGAAGGCCATGTAGATGATGCCGAGGAGCATCAGCAGCGAGCCGGCGATGGTGAAGAGGAAAAACTTGATGGCGGCGTAGATGCGGTTCGCGCCGCCCCAGACGCCGATGACGAGATACATCGGCAGGAGCGTCAGCTCGAAGAAGACGTAGAAGAGGAGGAGGTCGTTGGCGATGAAGACGCCGATCATCGCCGCTTCCATGATGAGAAAGGAGATGACGTACTCCTTCGGATGCTTGGCGATGGCGTTCCAACCGGAGAGGAAGACGATGGGGGTGAGGAGCGTGGTGAGGAGGACGAGCCACAGCGAGATGCCGTCGACGCCGAGGGCGTAGGTGATGCCCCACGACGGGATCCACGGTTTCGCTTCCACCAGTTGCATGCCGGCCACGCCGTCTTCGAAGTGCTGGACGATGGCGAGCGAGGCGGCGAACTCGAGGAGCGCGGCGATGAGGCCGATGACTTTGATCTCCGCGGCGAAGCGCCGCGGCACGAGCATCAAGAGGACCGCGGTGACGATCGGGAGCCAGAGGACGAGGGAGAGGACGTGGTTCATGCGAGCTCCAGGCCGCGCGGAATGCAGAATGCAGAATGCGGAATGCAGAATTGGAAGCACAGCAATTCTGCATTCCGCATTCTGCATTCTGCATTCGCCGCGGCGGTCATCATGCCAGCACCCAAATGAAGATCACCACGCCGGCAAAGAACATCAGCGCGTAATTACGCACGTTGCCGGTCTGCAGGAATCGGAGGAGATCGCCGAAGGCGGCGACGATGTAGCCCAGGAGCGCGAGCAAGCCGTCGATCACGGCGTCGATGCCGCGCCAGAGGAACATGGAGATCCGCTCCAGCGGGCGGACCACGGTGGCATCGTAGATCTCGTCGACGTACCACTTGTTCTCGAGCGTGCGCGCGAGGCCCGGCGCGAGCCAGGTATCGCCTTCGAGCTGCCGCTCCTTGAAGCGCGCGCGGGCGATCCACCATCCGAGGATGGCGATGAGCGTCGAGATGGCGGCGATCGTGATCTCCGTCGTCTCCGGAATCTCGATGTGCGTGGCCACGGGATGCAGCCACTCTTCGAGGAGATTCCAGCCAGGGATGCCGATGAGGCCACCGACGAGCGACAACCCACCGAGAATCCAGAGCGGCACGGTCATCGACGGCGGCGACTCGTGCAGGTGGTGCTCCTGGTCGTGCGTGCCGCGGAACTTGCCGTGGAACGTCAGGTAGTAGAGGCGGTACATGTAGAGCGCGGTGAAGAACGCGGCGACAGTGCCGAGGAGCCAAACGAACTTGCCGACGGTCGGGAAGTACGGCGTGGCCCAAGCCGAGGCGAGGATCTCGTCCTTCGAGAAGAACGCCGCCGCCAGCGGCAGGCCGGCGATGGCGTACGTCGCCCACTGGAACGTGCGGAACGTCTGCGGGATCTTGTCGCGCAGACCGCCCATCTTGCGAATGTCCTGCTCGCCGCCCATGGCGTGAATGACCGAGCCGGACCCGAGGAAGAGGCAGGCTTTGAAGAAGGCGTGCGTGACGAGGTGGAAGATGCCGGCGGTGAAGGCGCCGACGCCGACGGCGATGAACATGAAGCCGAGCTGCGAAACGGTGGAGTAGGCGAGGACTTTCTTGATGTCGAACTGGCGGATGCCGATGGTCGCGGCAAACAGCGCGGTGAGTCCGCCGATGATGGCCACGACCATCATCGCGCCGGGCGCGAGTCTGTACAGCACGTTCGAGCGCGCCACCATGTAGACGCCGGCCGTGACCATCGTGGCGGCGTGGATGAGCGCGGAGACGGGCGTCGGGCCGGCCATGGCGTCGGGCAGCCAGACGTAGAGCGGGATCTGGGCGCTCTTGCCGCACGCGCCTAGGAAGAGGAGGAGACAGATCGCGGTCAGGAGCGACGGGGTCACGCCGCCGGCCGCGGCGATCTGGGAGACCTTGCCGTAGTCGACGCTCCCGAAGTACGCGAACATCAGGAACATGGCGACGAGGAAGCCGAAGTCGCCGATGCGGTTGACGACGAACGCTTTCTTCCCCGCCGCGGGGGCGTAGTCGGTCTTGTAGTAAAAGCCGATCAACAGATACGAGCAGAGGCCGACGCCTTCCCATCCGACGAACATGAGGAGGTAGCTCGATCCGAGGATCAGCACCAGCATTTCGGAGAGGAAGAAGTTGAGATAGGCGAAGTAGCGCCAATAGCCCTCGTCGTCGTGCATGTAGCCGACGGAGTAGACGTGGATCAGAAACCCGACCCACGTCACGACCATGAGCATGACGATGGAGAGCGGGTCGAGCTGGAAGGCGACCTGGGCGCCGATGTTGCCCGAGGCGATCCAGTCGTAGACGACGTCGACCCAGCGCTCGCCGTGCGGCGAGACGCCGCGGTACTGGATGGCGGCGACGGTGCCGAGGATGGCCGGCGTCGCCGAGCCGAGGAGGGCCACGGCGGTGACGAACGGTTTACCGGCGCGCTTGCCGAAGAGGCCGTTCACGACGAAACCGATGAACGGCGTCAGCGGGATCAACCACAGTGCAGTTAACATTCGGGGAGTCCTGGGTCCTGAGTCCTGAGTCCTGAGTCGCCAATCGGCACGACTCAGGACTCAGGACCCAGGACTCAGGACTTCATTCTCTCCTCGCCGCGAGGAGAGAACCCCTCGCGGTCATTCGTTCCTAACGCGTTCCTTGTAATCCTCCGAGCTGGCCGGATCCAACTCCCACCGTTTGCGGTCCCGGCTGCGCTCCTTTTCTCCCGCCTTCAGCTCCTCGTCGTCCGCGTAGGTGATGCCGATTGCCTGGGCGAGCTCCTGGACGTTGTTCTGTCCCGGCGTCGGCATGTCGCCGGCCACCGCTTCGTCGCCCTGCGACTCGGCCATGTCCCACTGCGCGTCGATGTCGCCGCCCGATAGGATCGGATCGAGTCCAGGGTTCTCCCGCAGCCGCTCGGCCAGCTTCTCCGAGCCGGCGCGCACGTCCGGCACGGGCGGCTCGATGCGGTCATCGATGCCGTCGCGGTTCCGGTCGACTCGTTCGTTTTCTCTCCAGTCAATGAGCTTCTCTGTCTTGTCCATGTTCCTGGCTCCTGGCCAGAAACACTGCGATTTCCCTACCAACGCATCAGGTTGGCTTCGTCGACGTCGATGGTCTCCCGGTGATGGAACAGCGAGATGAATATGGCCAGCCCGACAGCAGCCTCGGCCGCCGCAATGGCCATGACGAAGAAGACGAAGATGAGGCCGTGAAGCTGATGGAACTGCCGCGCGTAGGCGAGGAAGGTCAGGTTGACGGCGTTCACCATCAGCTCGACGCACATGAACATGGTGATGCCGTTCTTGCGCGTCAGGAATCCGCAGACGCCGATGGTGAAGAGGATGGCGCTGAGGATGAGGAACCAACTGGTCGGAATCATGGCAGGGGTCCTTCCTCTGTCATCCCGAGCGTAGCGAGGGACCCCCTTGTCGCTCGCGCAGGGGGTTCCTCGCCGTCTTTGCGGCTCGGAATGACACCGCGCCGCGCGCTGAGCAGCAGCGCGCCGACGATCGCCGCCAGCAGGAGAATCGACACCATCTCGAACGGAAAGATGTAGGCCTCGAAAAGCGCGACGCCGATGGCGCGCGCGTCGGAAAGGAACGGCCCGGGCGGCAGCTGCAGCACGGTGTACTTGACGAGGTAGTAGACGAGGGCGATGCCGAAAAAGGCGCTGCCGGCATAGCCGAGAAATTGCTGGATCGGCCGCGTGGCCGGCTCGCTGACGTGCTGGAGGTTGAGCAGCATGATGACGAAGAGGAAGAGGACCATGATCGCGCCGGCGTAGACGATGACCTGCAGCGCGGCCAGGAACGGCGCGTCGAGGAGGACGTACATCACCGCGAGGGCGAAGAAGGAAGCCACGAGCGAGAGCGCGCCCACCACCGTGTTGCGGTGGAGGATCACCACGAGCGCGAAGATCACGGCGATCGCGGCGAAGAAGAAGAAGACCGCGAACTCGATCATCAGATCCACCTCGCGGCAATGAACCACGCCACCAGCACGATGTTGGCCACCGCCAGCGGCAGAAAGACCTTCCAACCGATCTTCATCAGGATGTCGTACTTGAGCCGCGGAATCGTCCAGCGCACCCAGACGAAGACGAAGAGGAGGAAGCTGACCTTGGCCAGGAACGCGATCGCCGACAGGAGGAACCCCGTGACCGTCGCCGGCTCGTTGTACCAGGGGACGTCCCACCCGCCGAAAAACAGCGTCACCACGAGCGCCGACATCGTGGTCATGGCGATGTACTCGGACATGAAGAACATGGCGAACTTCATCGACGAGTACTCGGTGTGGTACCCGGCCACGAGCTCCGCTTCCGCTTCGGCGAAGTCGAACGGCAGCCGGTTCGTCTCGGCGAAGGCAGAGACGACGAAGACGATCATCGACAGCCACATCGCCGGCGAGAAGCAGTTCCAGGCCGGGATCTTCACGGTGTCAGCCAGGACGAAGTAGCCGGTCTGCCTGGTGACGATGTCGGTGAGGCGCAGCGAGCCCGCGACCATGAGCGCGCTCACCGCCGCCAGCGCCAGCGAAAGCTCGTACGAGATCATCTGCGCCGAAGCGCGGATGCCGCCGAAGAGCGAGAACTTGTTCGACGATGCCCAGCCGGCCGTGACGATGCCGTACACGCCGAGCGAGGCGAGGGCGAAGATCAGGAGGATGCCGACGTTGACGTCGGCGATGATCGGCTCGAAGAGGCGCCCCCCACCCGGCAGGTGCACCGCGCCGGCGGTCTTGATCCCGAGCATGATGCCGATGAGCGCCAGCGCGCCGAGGAAGAGCGACACGGCCACGATCGCGCCGATGGTGAAGTTGAGCTTCGAGTAGTTCGGCTTGCGGTGGTACTTCGCCGTCGCGCCGCCGAGGACGATCGCCAGGATGGCCAGGATCGCCGCGCCGATGATGCACACGCCCGACACGCGCGGGCCGTAGACGATCTCCGTCGGAATGAAGAACGGCCGCCCCCACGGCACGACGGCGATGGTCGTCATCGCCGGGATGAGCCCGAACATCGGCGCGATGGTGTAGAGCCACTTGTGCGCCTGCAGGGGGATGACGTCTTCTTTGAGGATGAACTTCAGAGCGTCGGCCATCGACTGGATGAGGCCGAACGGTCCGACGCGGTTCGGCCCGAGCCGGTCTTGAATGAGCGCGCTGCCGCGGCGCTCCACCCAGACCATGATTGGAACGACGTTGAGGAGCAGGCCGACGATGAGGGCGATCTTGACGATCTCCAGGACGACGTCGACTCTGTCGAAGGTCATGCCGCGTCCTCGGAGAACTGCGCCGGGAAGAGGCGCTCGCCGATGCGGCGGTAGATCTCGAGATCCGGCAGGGCCTGGCCTTTCGGCATGTAGGCCTGGTGGATCTCCTGCTCGCGTCCCTGGAGGTTGGTGAACGTGCCGTCTTTCTCGGCGTGGATGGTCGAGGGGATCAGCACGTCGGCGAAGTCGTTGAGGGGGTGGTTGGCGTCCCACGAGTGGACGATGAGGAACTTCGCCTTGCGCAAGTTGGCGATGACGGCGGGGTCTTTGGCGCGCTCGGAAAATTCGGCGTCGCAGATGTAGAGGACGGCGTCGGAGAAGTCGTCATGGAGGACAGGCACTCTTGCCTGTCCTTCGTCGCCACCGGGGGGGACAGGCATGAGTGCCTGTCCTCCATTGAAAATCGCGCTCACGCCGCGATAGTTCGGCGCGGCCTGCGTTCCCAGAAGCCACTCCGTGCGCGACTTCATCTTGATCGGTCCGATCGGGTCGACGATCAAGTCGACTTTGGCATCCAGCAGGTCGAAGAGGCGCTTGGCCATCGCCGCTTCTTCGTTCGTCATGTTGGCCGAGGCGATCACCCGCAGCGACTGTGCGTTGCGGAGGGCGGCGTCGATGGCGTCGAAGGCCTCGCTCCACGTCGAGATGCCGAGGTAGTCGTCCTCGGTGCGCACCTTCGGCACGACCACGCGGTCCGTCTCGTAGCGCTCGTACGAGAAGCGGCCGTAGTCGCACAGCCAGTGGTCGTTGACGTCGGGATTGACGCGCGGGCGATAGCGGAAAATCTGTCCGCTGCGGTGGCCGATGAAGATGTTGCAGCCGACGTCGCATCCGTTGCAGACCGAGTCGGTGGAGTCGAGATTCCAGACGCGCGACTCGAAGCGGAACTCGCGCGTCGTCAGCGCGCCGGTGGGGCAGACGTCGGTCACGCACGCGCTCATCCAGTTGTCGAGCGGCACGCCCGGGAAGACGCCGACCTGCGTCGACGCGCCGCGCTTGAAGAAGGCCAGCTCGTTTGTGTTCGTGATCTCCGCGCAGAACCGGATGCAGCGCGTGCAGTGGATGCAGCGATTCATGTTCTGCACGACGTGCGGGCCGATGGCCGTGCGGTCCATGCCGGGGTAGGTGCGCTTGAACTCGCCGTAACGCGAGGTCACCGTGCCGTAGTTGAAGGAGTAGTCCTGCAGCGGGCACTCGCCGGCTTTGTCGCAGATCGGGCAGTCGAGCGGATGGTTGATGAGGAGGAACTCCATCTGCCCCTTGCGGGCCTTGTCGACTTTCTCGTTCCAGACGTGGATCTTCATCCCGTCCTTGATCGGCGTGGCGCAACCGGCCTGCAGCTTCGGCATCCCTTCGACTTCGACGAGGCACATGCGGCACTGCCCGACGACCGTGAGAGAAGGGTGGTAGCAGAAGTGCGGGACGTGGACGTCGGCGGCCTTGGCGGCTTCGATGACGTTGATTCCGTCCTGAACTTCGACTTCGATTCCGTCGATCGTGACTTTGGCCATAAATCGTTGCAGTAGCAGGCGGGCTTGCAAAAACCTCACGCGAAAAGCGTGAAAGTTTTCACAAGCGCGGAGAATACAATGTCGACCGCCCAGGAGCAATCGTGAAAAAAGACGCCGTCCTCGCTCTCGCCGCCATCCTCATCGTCGTAGGTGTGACCTACGGCATCGCGGCAACTCGCGTGCCGCAGCCGCTCCAGCCGAGCCAGCCGTTCAGCTTGATCGAAGCCGCCGTCGCCGGACCGGAAGCGCCGCCTCCGGGGACCGTCGTCATGCACGTCAACGGCGAGCCGATCACCGAGAACGAATTCAACGCCGCCTTCGCCTCGATGCCGGCCGAGCTCCAGCAGCAGTTCGCCAACGAGCAGGGGAAGAAGGCCTTCGCCGATCAGATGGTGAAGATGAAGGTGCTGGAGCAGGAGGCGCGGCGGCTGAAGTTGCAGCAGGACCCGAACGTGGCCGGACAGATCGCCGCGAATCGGACCGAGGTCATGGCCGGCGCCGCCGCGCAAAAGCTCGTCGAGAAAGTCACGCCCGCCGACGTGCAGAAGTTCTACAACGACAACAAGGCCCGCCTGCAGACGGTGGAGCTGTCGCACATCGTCATCGCCTATCAGGGCGGCATGATCCCGCCGAAGAACGGCGGCGCCGCCCTCGATCAGCGCGCGGCGATGAACAAGGCCCTGCAGATCTATCAGCAGTTGAAGGAGGGGGCGAAGTTCGAGGACGTCGCCAAGCGCGAGTCCGACGACACCGCCAGCGGCGTCCGCGGCGGCTTTCTCGGCCCTGTCGCCCCCGGCATGCTGCCGCAGGAGCTCGAGGGCCGCGTGCTGAATCTAAAGGAAGGGGAGATCAGCACGGCCATCCCGTCGCGCTTCGGCATCCACATCTTCAAGGCCGGCAAGCGCCAGACGCAGCCGCTCAGCGAAGTGCAGGACCGGCTCGCCGGGGCGGTGCGCCAGCAGGAGACGATGCGCAAGATCGACGAGCTGGTGAAGGGGGCGAAGGTCGAGCTAGATCCGAAATTCTTCCCCCCGTCACAGCCCGCGCCGAAGCGGCCGCCGGCGTAGTGCTAAACTCGTCGCACCGCTTCCGCATGGCAAATCGAACGGTCCTGGTCGTCGAAGACAACGACATGAACATGCAGCTCGTCGAGTATCTGCTCGAGGAGGGCGGCTACAGCATCGTCAAGGCCGCCAGCGGCGAGGAGGCGCTGACGATCACGCGCGACGCCGCGCCGCCGCCCGACCTGATCCTCATGGACATTCACCTGCCGGGGATGGACGGCCTCTCCGTGGTGCGGGAGATGAAGAGCAACGGCCGCACGAAGACGATCCCGATTCTCGCGCTCACCGCGCACGCCATGCGCGGCGACAAGGACCGCTTCTTGGAAGCGGGGTGCGATGGATACATTAGTAAGCCGATTGACGTGAAGACGTTCCTCTCGTCGCTCGAGCAATTCCTTCGATAGTGCTGCGTGCTGTGTGCTGAGTAGAATCGCCACGCAATGACACAGCACTCAGCACTCAGCACGCAGCACTCGATCCTCGTGCTCGGCGCAGGCCGCATGGGATACGGCGCCGCCTTCGACCTGGCGCGGCAGGCGGACGTCGACCGCGTCACCGTTGCCGACGCGATGCTCGACCGCGCCGAGCACGTGGCCGCGCTCAGCCCGAAGATTCGCGCCGTGCACCTCGACGTCAGCGACGACGCCGCGGTCACGGAGCTGATGCGCGGCCACGCCTCGGCGATCAGCTGCGTCAACTACTGGTACAACGAGACGCTCGCCCGCGCCGCCATCGCCGCCGGCACGAATTTCTGCGACCTCGGCGGGAACAACACGGTCGTCGACGCCGAGCTCGCGCTCGACGCCGAGGCGCGCGCCAAGGGGGTCAACGTCATCCCCGACTGCGGCCTCGCGCCCGGAATGGTGGCGGTGCTCGTCGCGCACGCGGCGGCGCGCTTCACGTCGCTCGACGAGATCCACATCCGCGTCGGCGGGTTACCGCAAAACCCGCAGCCGCCGCTCGACTACCAACTCGTCTTTTCCGTCGAGGGCCTCATCAACGAGTACATCGAGCGCGCGCGGATCATCCGCGATGGACAGATCACGGAGGTCGAGTCGATGACCGAGGTGGAGTCGCTGGAGTTCCCGGAGCCGTTCGGGACGATGGAGGCCTTCCAGACCTCGGGCGGCACCTCCACGCTGCCGGAGACGTTTCTCGGCCGCGTGCGCGAGCTCGATTACAAAACGATCCGATACCCCGGCCACTGCGCGAAGTTCAAGACGATGATCGACCTCGGCCTCTGCTCGTCGGAGCCGGTGAACGGCGTCGTGCCGCGGAAGCTCCTCGGCGCGCTGCTCGAGCGCAACCTCCCGCACGATGAGCCCGACGTGGTGCTGGTGCGCGTCGAGGTGAAGGGCGACGGCCGCGCGCTGCGCTACGACATCATCGACCGCCACGATCCCTCGACGGGGCTGAGCGCGATGATGCGCACGACGGCCTTCCCCGCCGCCATCGTGGCGCTGATGATGGCGCGCGGGCAGATCGAGAAAAAAGGCGCGCTGCCGCAGGAGCGCTGCGTGCCGCCGGAGCTGTTCATGGAAGAATTAGCAGCGCGGGATATCCATGTGGAGCGCGGCGGCCATGCCGCCGCCGTATGATCGGCAATCTCATCCTCCGCTGGCTGCTCAACACCGCGGCGCTGCTCGTCGTGGCCATCGTCGTGCCGCACTTCAGCTACGACTCGCTTCTGACCGTGGCCATCGCGGCGCTCGTCCTCGGCCTCTTGAACGCCATCGTCAAGCCGCTCCTCTTCGTCGTCACGCTGCCGCTGACGATCGTCACGCTAGGGCTTTTTCTCCTAGTCCTGAACGCGATCATGCTGGAGCTGACGGCGTGGCTGGTACCGGGATTCCGCATCGACTCGTTCGGCTGGGCCATCGTCGGCGCGATCGTGCTGACGCTCGTATCGCTGGTCACGAACCGCATCGGCGAGGCGGCCAGATCCGATCGCCGCTGAGGTACACTACGGCCCGAAATGAACATCATCAAAAACCGAGTCAACGACGTGACGGTGCTCGACATCCAGGGCGTGATCAAGCTGGGGGAAAGCGCCCGTGAGTTCTCCAGCTACCTCGAGAAGGTGCTGAACGACGAGACCGGCCCGGTGATGATCAACTTCGAAGCGATCAATTACATGGATTCAACCGGCTTGGGCGAGCTGATCGGCTATCTGCAGAAGTTCGAGGACCGCCAGCGCAAGATGGCCCTGGTCAAACCGTCGCACCGCATCCTGGCCCTGCTGAAGATCACGAAGCTCGACACAATCTTCAAGATCTTCGACTCGCGCGAGGCGGCCATGACGTACCTGACCGAATCGGCGTCGTAGATCAGGGAAAGACCGCCACCGCCTGCTCGACCGCTGTCTGGATCGCGGGGAACAGCGCTTCGTCGCCGCTGCGGAGCAGGAGAGGACGGAGAGCAGCGACCGGGATCCACATCTCATTGCCACCCGTTACGCGATGCCCGGCATCGACACATGCGAGCGCCAGGTTTCGTGCGGTCGCGATGTCGAATTCGAGATTGTGGCAGAGCGCGATCAGGCTGACTGCGCAGTCGTAGGAGCTCTCGATTCGTTTCGCCGTCCCAACCAAGTCTTTCTTTTTGAGCTCGTTGATGACCTCAGGACGCAAGGAGGGATGACGAAGGACGGTCTCCACCAAGCCCCAAACGTCAATCAGTCCTTCAGGCGTCAGGAGCCAGGCGAGAGCACGTGCACGCTCAGGCTGTCCAAGCGCGACCAGCAACGCCCGAAGCAAAGCTGCCGGCTGGTTGTGTTGATCCGCGCGCTCGTATAGGGCTCGCGCTTGAGCTTCCGAGAGGCGGTTAGCGATATGGCTGAGAGTGTAAGGATTTGCCCTCTCGACGAGAGTGGCGATCGTCGTGTCCGATAACAAGTCTGCAATGTGGGTGAGGGTTTGGTACGACAAGAACCAGTCTTTGGTCGGCCCCGATTCGAGCTTTGCGACCGCGCCTCTCCTCTCCGCATCAGGCAGGAGAAGAATGCGGCCTGCTTCCTCGAATATCGACCGCTCCGGAAGCCGGACAGCAAGACTGAGTTTTGGAGCGCGGAATAGTCTCGGCAGCTCACCGACGAACTTTTCCACGTTCGCTTCGATCTGTTGCCATAGCTCCTGTCGAATACGGATTGCCGCAGGACCATCGAGGAGCTCGGTCGCAAGATCGAACAACGAAATCCACTGGTTATCTTCGGGCGGCTGCCGGAGGAAGGCGTGCAGGACGTCAGCGCTGTATCGCGGAACGACGGCGGCGGCCGCGGCGGCCGCCGTGATGTGGGCATGGCCGAGCTCCGGAAGCGCTTCCGTACGGGGATCGAAGATGAACCGCGTTGTCTTTGGCCATGCCAAGTCGTGGAAACGAGTGAAGATTTCGGCGACGCTGACCAGCGACGCGGCATCCATGAACGGAACGAGGAGGTCGGCTTCTTCTGACCACAGGGCGTGTGCCCGTAAGATCTCCACACCCTGCCGGACATACCGGTCGCGGAGCTCCGGGTCGGCTGCCGCGGCCACGGCGAGTATCCGAAAGGTCGAATAGGGATACGGCTTGCCGGAGAGGCTGGCGATGGCCTCGCGTGCGGCTGCTCGATCCTGATGGAAATAGTGCTGGATCAGATCCCGACACTCGTCCGACTGGAAGTAGCTCGTCTCGGCCGCGAAAGTGATTCCTCGGCGGATGAGATCTGCATTCGCGATGCAAGCTGTTGTCAGGAGGTCCTGATAGAACTGGACATCCGCAAGCCCATCCTCGTCGTTCCCGACTCTCATGACGCGCTCGATCGTTTGTCGAGCATCCGCCAATCCGAGCCGGCACTCGACGATGGGATCGAACTCGAGGTAGGGAGCGCGAGCTGCGGCCCTGACTGCTTTTCGCAGATCGGGATCCATCGCATCCAGGTGGCCGTCGATGAAGCGTTCGATCTCTTCACTCGGTCGGGCATTCTTTAAGAGTTGCGCCAGCCATTCGGCGTCGGAGATCTGCAGCGACAGGGGGAGTCTTTGACTCAGTCGGTCGTTGAGGTCGTGAATGCGCTCGACGACCGGCAAGAGCGCATCGTCTTTGATGTTCTTGCCTCGTATGGCGAAGCGCCAGAAGAAGGCGTCACGAAAATAGACCTTGTCATGAAATTCATCACCTTGATGCGCACGAACGACCTCCTCGGCCTCGTCGATCTGCCCCCGATCGAACAGCCGGTCGAGCAAGTCGTCCAGCGGCACATAGCTTGGCTCGATCGAGCTCAGTCGAACGATTTCCGACGTCCGTCCGCTGTCGGCCAGCGCCATCGCAGACATCGGCCAGAGGGGCACTAGCGCCCGGTGGTGTGGCCAGGCCTCGATGAACGGTTCGAGCGGCTCACCCGCGCGCAACAGGTGAATCGACGCGAGCACCTGGTCATGCTCCCCCTCGATCTTCTGGATGGCCGCACGCGCCTCGTCGATCAACGCCGCGCGGCCTGTGCTCTCGGAAAAGCGGGCTGCTTCGAGAAGAATGGCCACTCGCTGTGAGGTGGGATTCAGGCTGCGCGCGTATGCCACTGCCTGCCGCGGCCGCCACAGCTTCAATTCCAACAACCGTCCCACGATCGATGCCGGAAGCCGCTGCGCGAGCAAGCGGATGCGCGCCTGCAGCAGGAAACACAGCACCTCGGCGGGAAGGCGGCGCGGAGAGGCGCCGGCGGCGACGAGGCGCTCGTTCTCGGCTCGGGCGGCACGCCAAACGCGGGTGACGTCCGTCGCGAAGCCGGCCAAGCCGCCCTCAGTCGTTTCCCACGCCGTCCGCCATTCCGGAGTGAGCAGCGTGCAAAGCTCGTCGACGTCCGCCTTCATTCGCTCCAGGTGCGCGCCGGAGTACTGCACGACGTAGGGCGGCACGTCGGCCGGGGAGAGCCGGCCGTCACGCAGTTGCTCGCGCACGCCTCGCGACCAAGCCGCGAACTGCTCGTCTACCGCGCGGCGCTCGCGTTCGGTCAACTCTTTCGATAAGTACTGTCCGAAGCGGGGATGGCTGAAGACAAAGCCGGCGTCGTTCTTGATCACAAACCGGCGCACCGGCTCGATGGCGTCGTCGAGCGTCCACGTCGTCAGCTCCGACTCCGCCGGCGCGACCGCGAGGATATCGTCGCTCCGCAGCGGACCGAACGCGGTGGCGAGGAGGTTCAGCACGGCCCGGACGCCGCGCTCCTTCAAGGGCGACGCTGCGCCCCACAAACTCTTTTGCTCGCGCCACCATCGCTCGAAATAGCCTTCCAGGCCGGGATCGATCGTTGCGAGGTTCTCCGGCTTCAGGCGCGCTGCCTCGTCGCCGCGCTCGGACAGTTCCTCGACGTAGAGCCGGATCAGCAGCGGATCGCCTTCGCTGAGGCGATGAAGCTCGTCGCCGATGTTCTCGCCGAGGCCGGCGAGCGGGCCGCCCATGCTCGTCATCACGTCGCCGACACCCTCGCGCGTCAGCGACGGCAGCGGGAGCGTGCGCGCGGTCCGGCCGCTCCAGCCGAGTCGTTCAATCCACTCCCCGGACGTTGGGAGATCGACGGTCAGACGCGCCGACGCGACGATGCGAACGCGCTCGGGCGGGCGGCGCGGAAAGAGGTCGGGACCCGGCGACCAGTCCGCCGCTTCATCGAGTCCATCGAGCACGACGATGAGCGTGCGGCCGTCGGGCAACGGCTCGCGCAGGTAGTCGGCGACCATGCCGCGCCAACCCTCGGCCGAGAGATTCACGTCCGCCGAAACTTCGTCGCCGTGCGCGCGAGCGAGGCGCGCCGCGAGCGCGGGAAAGAACACGCCGGCCAGGTTCGTGCGGAAGCGGATGCTCACCGGCACGAAGACGACTTCGACGTTCTCGTCGCCGAGATGGCGGCGCGTCCAGTGCACCAGCGTCGCGGTCTTGCCGCGTCCCGCCTCGGCGGCGATCAGCAGGTACGGATGCGCGCTGTCGTGCTCGAGCCAGGCATCGAGCTCGGCGAAGACGCCGGTGCGCCCGCCGAACGGCGCCGGCGCTTCCGGCGTGCCGAGGTATTCGATGAGGAAGTTCTCGATGCGCGCGGCGTAGTCCGTGGGGAGGTCGCTGATCCCTTCGAGCAGTTGCTGCACGGTCCCGGGGGCGAGCGCGAGAAGGGCTCCGAGGAGATCGTCGCTCGCCACAACGCCGGCCGCGAGCAGGGCCCTGCGCAGGGCGCCGGTGTTGTGCGTCTGCGCCAGCAACGCCCGCAGGAATGGCGTGGCTCCGGTCGCCGCTGCACTCTTGGCGTCGTCGGCGAGCTTGCGAAAGAGCCAGTTGTGAACGTCGGCGGCGACGAGCGTGGCCAGCGTATCCGGCGCCGAGAAGCGCGAGATGAGGTGGCCGTCGTACGCGTCACCAATCTCGGCGAGCCACTCCTCCCGCGCCTTCGCCGCCGCCGGGTCGTCATCGCGAAGCGTGATGGCATCCTCGTTCTGAGCGTAGAAAAGACACGGCAGCCGGCAGTGGCGGGCTCGATCGTACTCGGCGCGGGTGATGCCGGAGCCGTAACGGCCTCCGATGATGCCGACGTACAGGTGGGACTGCTCGACCTCTTCGAGACTCGCTGTCTTGGCGTCTTCGTCGCGGCTGCCGAACAACTCCATACCGGCGAACTCAGTGCCGCGCATCCGCTCCAGCACTGCCTTGACGGCCGCGCGTTCTGTCTCGAGACCGAGATTCGGCGAACTGACAAAGACGCGGATTGGACCCACGAACGGAATTGTGCCGTGAATGTGGCAAACGTTGAAGTGGAAGTTCGTCGACGGAATTCGGCGGCGTGCCCAGGCGCAGTGATGTCATCATGACGGCACGATGTCGGTCCCAGGGCGCCTGAACATCGCCCTCTCCCTGCTCGCCGCGGCCTCGGCGTGCGCGCTGCTGTGGCTCGCCGCCCATGCGCAACATCTTGCCGTTCGCCTCCTCGGCGCGATCGCCTTCTCGTACGTCAACAACACGCTCTTCTCGCTGCTGCACGAGTCGGTGCACGGGGTCTTTCACCGCTCGGCGCGCGTGAACGACTGGTTCGGCCGCTGGCTGGCGGCGTTCTTCCCGACGTCGTTCACGCTGCAGCGCTATTTCCACCTCGGGCATCACCGGCGCAACCGCTCCGAGGCGGAGCGCTTCGATTACATCGCGCCGGGGGAAAGCGCGCTGCTCAAGAAGGTGGAGTGGTACGGGGTTCTGACCGGCGTCTACTGGCTTTGCCCGCCGCTGTCGTGCGTCCTCTTTTTCGTTGGCGCGCTGCACCCGGAGAATGCGCTGTGGAGCCGGCAGACCGGCTTCGACGCCATGGTCGACGGCGTCGAGCAACTGCCCGGCCTTCCGATCCGCCTGGAGATCGCCTTCGCCGCGCTCTGGCAGGTCGCGCTCTTTCGCGCGCTCGAGCTCGAGTGGTCGGCGTGGCTGTTCTGTTACGCCGCGTTCGCGGTGAATTGGAGCTCGCTGCAGTACGCCGACCACGCCTGGTCGCCGCTCGACGCCGCGCGCGGCGCGTGGAACCTGCGCGTGAATCCGCTGGTGCGGTGGCTGTTCCTCAACTATCACCACCACCGCGCGCATCATGAGAATCCGCGCGTGCCGTGGATCCACCTCCCGCAGCTCGTCGACGCCGCGGAGCCGCGGCCGTCGTTCCTGCGGATGTACCTGAGCATGTGGCGCGGTCCGCGCCCGTTGGGAGACGTTCGATGAACAGACTCTTCGCGCTCCTCTTCCTGGCCTTGCCGCTCGCCGCCGCCGAGCCGAATTCCGACATTCACAACGCTCTTCGCGCCTTGCGCGCCCGCGCTCTCGAGGCCGCGAACAAAGGCGACATCGACGGCGTCCTGGCCACGATGCACCCGAACGTGGTGGTGACGTGGCACAACGCCGAGGTCAGTCACGGCCGCGACGCCGTGCGCAAATACCTGGAGCGGCAGCTCAAAGGGCCGAACCCGATCGTGAAGAGTTACCACGCCGACTTCGAAGTCGACGAGCTGACGCAGCTCCACGGTCCGAACACCGGCGTGGCCTGGGGCAGCTCGACGGAGACGTACGACCTCGCCCGCGGCCGGAAGTTCACGCTGCACGGCCGCTGGAGCGCGACGATCGTCAACGACAACGGCCAGTGGCTGCTGGCCAGCCTGCACACGTCGACGAACATGTTCGACAACCCGCTGCTGAATTCGGCGAAGCGATGCATCTGGATCGCCGCGGCCATCGCCGCCGTCGTTGCGCTGCTCGTTGGTTGGTGGATCGGACGGCGGCGGCGGTGAGCGTCATGGATCGCCTGGCGATTGGCCGAGTCCGAAGCGATGGGATGACTGCACATTCTGGTTTGCCTCTTCGGAAGTATCGTCGGCTGATGGCTCGGCATCCTGCTCTCGCCCGATCCGACGGAGCGCGGGACGTTCTCGACCGTCCTGAAAACGCTGTCGACGTTCGTCAGCGGCTTCGCCCTGGCGAAGATCGATGTGCTGTTTCAGGGATGCGGAATCCCGCGAGGCGGCCATGACGTACCTGACCGAATCGGCGGCCTGATCTGGACGATCGTCCACAACCGATCCCGAATCCCTCGAACACGCCGGTCGAGCGATCGCAGATCGCACCAGTGCGATGGAGTCATCGCATGCGTGCGACCGGATATCGCACGAGTGCGATCGGACATCGCACGAGTGCGAATCGGACATCGCGTGAGTCCGATTCGGCATCGCGTCAGTCCGATCGGGCCATGGCATGAGTGCGATCACGCATCGCGTGAGTCTCGCCTGGAGGACGAATGAGTCCGATCGGCCATCGGACTCATTCGTAATTTGCGGTCTCGGAGTGCGCGGAACGTTCGAGTCATTGCTCTCGCCGTTTGGCGCCCGTTTGTAATACGGCGGCGCGATGCCGTCGAATTCCCGTGCAGGTCGTCAAACGCGTCCATCGGCACAAGCGGAAGTATGCATGAGAAACATGCACGATGGCGGCTGCCGTATGCGAAACTGAAAAGGATGGATCGGGACCGTCGTGCGGCGCCTCGACATCTTGCTCCGGACGATCTCGTTGCGGAGATCGGCGGCATACGGGTTCGCCTGCTGGACTTGAGCTTGGTCGGCGCGAAGGCGGAGCATGGGGAACGCTTCCCGCTCGACTCCGTTCATCTGACGCTCGAACGTCAAGGCCGTGCGGTGACCGTGCCCGTACGCATTGCTCGGTCGGAAATCGTCGGGCGGCAGGACCAGAAACTGATCTACCAGACCGGCCTGTATTTCGTGAACCTCGATTCCTCGACAGAGTGCTTTCTTGCGGCTCTTCTCGACAACCCGCAGCCGGCGCCGCCGAACCCGCCGCCAACTCCGCAATCTCTGGACGATACCTGGACGCGCCAGGTTCGCCTGCTTCGAAATGAGCTCGATGAGCACTTGCCATACGCGCAATTCAAGCTCACGCCCACGGGATGGCGAAAGGACTACGTTGCATCGCCGAATCAACCGGAGGATGGGTTCACGATTCTCCGCGCGCGGCATGACTTTCACGAGTTGCAGCGGACGTTCGAGGTGGCGGATCCGGAGACTCGCCGGATGATGCAAGTTGCACTCGAATCCGAGTTATTGAAGGGCGTGACCATACCGCGGTCGGGCTGACCCTCTCCATCCGACCATGAAACGTTTCGGCGCTCTCCTTCACTATTGAAGAAAGGAGAGACCTCTTATGGCAACGACAGCGGCCCAGCAGGCCATGAATCTTTTGGAGCAGCAGGGACAAGCCCCGCTGATGGATTTCGTCGATTTCACCTCCACGCTCGTGCGCGACGTCTTCCGCACGCTCGTCGACACCTCGCGCGAGCAGATCGATGCGTACGTGGGCATGGTCGAAGCGCTTTCCGGCGGCCCGACCCAGTTCATCGCCAACAACATCGGCGATCTCGACGCGGCCGCGCTCAAGTATCTCAACGAAGTCGTCCGTCCCACCTTCACCACCGACCCCGACGACTACACGCGCACGGTCGCCGGAGCGACCGAGACCTTCACTCCCACCAACGTGACCCTGATCCCGACGCAGGTGGGGGCGCTGACCGACTCGTTCAACGGCGTGCGGGTGGATATCGATGCCGACCAGCAGCCGGACGAGATCACCAAAGCCATCGTCACGACCGGAACGAGCCCCACCGTTGCTCTGGCCAACCTCCACAAGTTCACCAAGGCGATGCTCGAGCGCGCCGGCCGGCGCTCGTTCGACGAGTTGCAGGCCCTGTTGCGGATGGGGCTCGCCCGCATCGTGCCGAACAAAGGTTTCATCGAGACGGCCCTCACCTTCAGCATCGACACGCGCGACACCTCCGAGAACTCGTCCACGACGACGACCACCTCCAGCAACGCGCAGTCCGCCAATTTCAGCTTCGGAAAAGAGAACACCTCCCAGTCCGGCGTTCTGGCGAAGATCTTCGGCAATGCCGTGACCAGTAAGCTGAGCATCAGCGCCAACGCCGCGGCCTCGCGCTCGAGCGTGCAGGTGAAGGTGGTCAACGAAAAGAGCACCGCCGCCACGAACCTCGACATCGACATTACCGGCCGCGTGCACATCGACTTCATCACCGACTTTTTCCCTCTGATGCCCGCGGCAACCCCCGCGACGCCGTGAGGAGCCGAACGTGACCGCCGGCTTGCCGCTCGCGGAATTCACGGCGCTCCTCACGCGCCAGCTCACCGAATCGGCAGTCCTGGCCGACCGCCGCCAGCGCGACGACTTTGTCGCGCTGGCGACGGAGGTGGAGGGGACGATCGAGGACTACGTCCGGAAGGCCGTCGGCTGTACCGACGCGGACCGGAGCGCGGCCGCCGCCCGCTACGTCACGGAAGTCATCGGCTCTCTTCTGCCGCCTGCCGCGCCACTCCACCAAGCGGTCGACGACGCCCTCGTGCGCTTCGGCAGGGGAGTCCGTGACGGCCTCATCGCCCACTTCGGCGACGCCGTCAAAGACGCGCTGGAGCTCGGGACCGACGCGGAGACGTGGGTGCTGGAGCGCGGGAAGCTGGAGCGCTGCGCGCTCGACAAGCTGCGTCAGGACGCGGAGAAGCGCTACGTCGACATACGGACGATGCTGCGGACGGGGGTGCCGCGCACGCAGATCCGCGGCGGGCACCTCTCCGTCAAAGTATTGCTGGAGGAAGGCAGCGGCGGCGGCGTCGTGGCCCGGCTCCCGGCCGCCGACGCGGCGAAAGGCGTCAGCGACGCCGTCAGTACGCTGACGCTCGATTTCTTCGTCGACGCCTTTCCCCCGTTTCAGTAACGTGGTTACACATTGAACCGGAAATTGATCACGTCCCCATCCTGCACCACGTACTCCTTCCCCTCCGAGCGCAGCTTCCCCGCCTCGCGGCACTTCGCCTCGCTGCCGTAGTGCACGAGGTCCTCCCACCGCACCACCTCGGCGCGGATGAAGCCGCGCTCGATGTCGGAGTGGATCTTCGCCGCCGCCTTCGGCGCGGTAATGCCGCGGCGGATCGGCCAGGCGCGGCACTCGTCCTCGCCGGCGGTGAGGAACGAGATCAAATCGAGGAGCTTGTACGCGGCGTGGATGAAGCGGCCGACCGCGGGCTCCGACAACCCCAACGACGCCACGAACTCCTGTTGCTCCTCGGCCGGCATCTGCGCGATGTCCATCTCCACCTGTCCCGCCAGCGCAACGAAGCCCTCGGGCGGCGGTGCAGCGGCCTCGGACTCCGGCACATTCAGCACGAGCAGCAGCGGCTTCGCCGTGAGAAAGCGGAAGCCGGACAGCATGGCCCACTGATCGGCCGACAATTCCACCCGGCGCAGCGGCGTCCCCGCCTCGAGCGCCGCCTTCAGCGTCTCCATCAGCGGCACCTCGGCGCTCTTGCTCTTCTCGCGCTGCAGCCGCTCGAGCCGCTTCTCGACGATGATCAGGTCCGCGAGGTTCATCTCGTCTTCGAGGTTCCGCGCCTCGGCGAGCGGCGAGGGCGGCGCGCCCGCGGCGTCGGCGAAGCCGCGCACGACCTGGCAGAGCGCGTCCATCTCGCGCATGGCCGCGAGCGTTTGATCGTCCAGGCCTTTCGCCGCCGCGCCGGAGCCGGCCACGTCGGAGAAGGTGATCTCCGCGAACGTCGTCTTCTTCGGATGAAAGAGCTTCGCCAGCGCCACGACGCGCTCGTCCGGCACTTTCACCGTGCCGAGGTTCGTCTTGCCGCGCGCGGCGGAGAAGCCGGTGCCGGCGGAAAGGCCGGTGAGCGCGTTGAAGACGGTGGTCTTGCCGCTGCCGGGAAAGCCGACCAGGCCGATTTTCACTTCGTGCTCCCGAGCGTCTGCTCGTCGAAGAGCGGGATGTCCTGGCCGACGCGGACGAAGAAGACCTTCGTCGGATGCACTTCGAAGTACTGGATGCCGTCGGGCGAGTCGCCCCAGTCGCCGCACGGCGGCTCCGGGATGTTGCCGTCCGGCGTCTCCTTCGCCTTCGGCGGATTCTTCAGCACGAAGGTGTAGCGCTGCACGCCCTTCGGCGTCGTCATCCCTGGAGATCGAAACGGCCGCGCCACGCACTTCGCCACGAGCTTCTTGTCGGTGTGCGCGGCAAAGATGCGCTTTACCGCCGTTTCGCCGCTCTCGCTCGGAAGGAGATCGAAGACGTCGACGACGTTCTCCGGTTTGCCGCCGTCGGAATAGCGGATCGCCAACGACCGCCCCTGCGCGACGAAGTCGATCTTGCGGAATCCGTAGTCGCAGCGCTCCACCCACGCTTCGAGACCGACGGAGGCATTCGAGAACTTTTCCCAGGTGCAGCCTTTGTCGGGTGGGCGGGAGGGAGCGACGGCGAAGAGCGCGAGCAACAACAGATGCGTCATGGTTACAGTTTACGAAACCCGCGCGCGCATGCCGCGTCAGACGAACTCGGAGGTTCAGGCGGCGCGCGGCGATCGGATTGACCTTCGGGCTCTAGCCCGTCACCGCCGCGTCGGTGATCTCCAGCGCACGGTCGATGATCCCGAACGACTCCCGGAGCTGCTCCTCGGTGATGCACAGCGGTGGGTTCGTGAACAGATTGTTCCAGTTGATGAACGCGTACATCCCGTTCTCGCGAAGGGTTCCGCCGAGGCGCTGCATCTCCGGGCTGGAGCCGTTGAACGGCGCCATCGGCTCCTTCGTGCGGCGGTTGCGCACGATCTCCAGCACGCCGAAGAGGCCGATCGAGCGGACGTCGCCGACCGAGGGGTGCTTCTCCTTCATCTCGGCGTGCAACGCGGACATCACGCCGCCCATGCGTTGCACGTGCTCCATCGTGTCGTCGTCGATCATCACCTGCAGGCAGGCCTCGGATGCGGCGAGGCTCATCGGATGCGCGTTGTACGTCAGCCCGCCGTAGAACACGTTGCGGTCGAAATAGCTGGCGATGCGGTCGCTCACCGCCACCGCGCCGAGCGGCAGGTACGCCGACGTCAATCCCTTCGCCATCGTGATCATGTCGGGGACGACGTTCCAGTGGTCGGCGGCGAACCAGCGGCCGGTGCGTCCCAGCCCGCACATCACCTCGTCGCAGACGAGCATGATGCCGTGGCGGTCGCAGATGTCGCGCAGACCTTTGAGATAGCCGTCCGGCGGCACGATCAGGCCGTTCGTCCCCGTTACCGTCTCGACGAACATCGCCGCGATCGTGTGGCCGCCTTCGTACTGGATGATCTCTTCGACTTCGTCGAGGCAGCGCTGCGTGAACTGCGCGTCGCTGTCGCCCTCGCGATAGAGATGGCTGCGGTACTTGTAGGGATCGAAGAAGCGGACCACGCCGGGGATGCCGGGCTCGTTGGCCCAGCGGCGCGGATCGCCGGTGAGGGAGATCGCGCCCGCAGTGGCGCCGTGGTATCCGCGATAGCGGGCCATGATCTTCTGCCGCCCGCTGACCATGCGCGCGATGCGGATGGCGTTCTCGTTGGCCTCGGCGCCGCCGAGGGTGAAGAAGAAGCGGTTGAGATCTCCGGGGGTGAGCTCGGCGAGCATCTTGCCGAGGCGGGCGCGCACTGCGGTGGCCATGCCGGGGCCGGCGTACACGAGCTCGTCGGCCTGGCGCTTGATAGCCTCGATCACGCGCTTGTCGCCGTGGCCGATGTTGACGCACATCAACTGCGAGTTCATGTCGATGTAGCGCTTGCCGTCGGCGTCCCAGAAGTAGATCCCCTCGCCGCGCACCATCGGAATCGGATTGAGGCTCGCCTGCGCGGACCAGGAGAAGATCGAGTGCCGCTTGGTGAGCGCGACCATCTCGGCCGCGGTCATGGTGCCGTCGAGGATGTCTGTCGTCGTCATGGCGCAATCTTATCGCGCGCCACCAGCACCGCCGCCGCCAGATCGCCGGTCGTATTCAACACCGTCGCGAACAAGTCCGGGATGGCGTCGACGGCGATCAGGATCCCGATTCCCTCGGCCGGCAGGCCGATCGTCAGGAACAGCGGCGTGAGCATGATGAAGGCGCCGCGGGGAATGCCGGGCACGGCGAAGGCGAGGAAGACGGCGGCGAAGGCGATCGTGGCCAGGCCGCCGACGCCGATGGGGACGCCGTAGAACCAGCCGACGAAGAGCGCGCCGACGGTCCACGACACCGGCGCGGCGATCTTGAACGTCGAGACGGCCAGGGGGAGGACGAAGCCGGTGACGCGCTCGGGCAGCGCCAGCGTTTTCTCGGCGCTCTCCACGAGTGCGGGGAGCGTGGCGATCGACGAGCTGGAGCTGAAGGCGATGAGCTGCGGCTCGAGCGCGCCACGCGCGAAGCGGCGCATCGGGACGCGGCCGACGATGGCCACGACGGGGTAGAGCAGGAGGATGACGACGATGCACGCGACGGAGTAGGCGACGATGTAGAAGCCGATGCCGCCGGCCAGCGCGCCTCCGGCGTGTACGGCCAGCGGCAGGACCAGCGCAAAGACGCCGATCGGCGCCGCGAGAATGATCCAGCGGACGAGGACGAGCATGGCATCGCTGAACGCGCGGAAGAATCGCGTGAGCGTCTCGCGCGACGTTTCGGGCGTGCGCGCGATGGCCAGCGCGAGCAACAGCGTGAAAAGAACGAGCGGCATCATCGCGCCGCTCGCCGCGGCGGCGACCGGATTGGGCGGCAGGAGCGATGTGAGCCACGCGGAGAACGTTTGCGCCTGACCTCCGCCGGCAATTTCCCTGGCCGCTTCGATGGCGCCGGCGGGAACTTGCTGGCCCGCCTGTCGCGGCAGGATCGCGAAGAGCGCCGGCGCGAACGGCATGACCACGGCGGCGACGCCGATGAGGAGGAGTAGGAACGTCAGCAGCGTCCGCCCGCCGATGCGGCCGATCGCTTTGATGTCCGCGGCCGAGGCGACGCCGGTGATGAGCAGCGAGATCACGAGCGGGATGACGGTCATGCGGATGGCGTTGACCCAGAGCGTGCCGACCGGCGCGACGGCATCGGCGGCGCCGATGAGCGCCGCGTTCCCGATGGCGGCGACGATCGCGCCGAGGACGATGGCGGCGGCGAGAGCGAGGAGGACGCGTGTGCTTTCTTTCATCCGCTGTCAGAGCGCCGGCATGGCCGGCGCACTCCACATCATCACATCATGAGATCGCCGCCGTTGATGTCGAAGCACGCGCCGGTGATGTACCCGGCGGCCTCGGAGGCCGCAAAGCAGATCAAATCGGCGACTTCGAGCGAGGTCCCGAGGCGCGGCACGGGGTAGCTCGCCGCGAGGCGTTGCAGCAATTCGTCGGAGGCGTTCTCGCGCGTCAGCTCCGTGTCGATCATTCCGGGGCAGACGGCGTTCACGGTGATGCCGAACTTGCCGAGCTCCTTCGCCGCCGCGCGCGTGAGGCCGAGGAGGCCCGCCTTCGACGCCGTGTAGTGCGCGCCGCCGAGGGTGCTGACCATCCGGCCGGCGGACGAAGAGATATTGATGATCCGGCCGTAGCCCTGCGCGCGCATCGCCGGGAGGACCGCCTTCGTCAGGAGGAACGGCGCGGTCATGTTGACCTCGAGCGCGGCGCGCCATTCGTCGACGGTCAGATCGGGAAAGCGCGTCGAGCGCGCGTGCGCGGCGTTGTTGACGAGGATGTCGACGCGGCCGAAGCGCTCGAGCGTGCGCGCGACGATCTCCTCGGCCACGCCCGGCGCGGCGACGTCGCCCGGCACGGCCAGCGCGCGCTCGCCGATCGCCG
>DATDFB010000206.1:0-10654 GCA_036522835.1 Thermoanaerobaculia bacterium
CTCGGGCGTGACTTCGAAGCGGTTCGCATTCACCGCCGCGAGCGCCGAGGTCTTCGCCTGCAGCGCCGCGAGCGCATCGCCTTTGAGCGTGGTAATGAAGCCGGTCGGCGCGGCGGCGCCGGCGTCGGTCTCGACGGCGGCAACGTGCTTTTCGTGCTTATGCGCGCCCCAGTACTGGCGGCCGCCGTTCAAGCCGTTCTCCTCGTTCATGAACAGCACCGCGCGGATGGTGCGTCGCGGGCGCAGATTCATCTGCTTGATAAGGCGCATCGTCTCCATGACCATGGCCACGCCGGAGCCGTCGTCGATGGCGCCGGTACCGAGGTCCCACGAGTCGAGGTGCGCGCCGAGGAGCACGATCTCCTCAGGGTGCTCGCTCCCGCGGATCTCCGCGATCACGTTCGCCGATTCCGCGTCCGGCAGCGTGCGCGGCGTGAGCACGAGGTGCATGCGCACGCGCTCTTTGCGCGCCAGCAGCCGATGGACGAGCCCCGCGTCTTCCGCCGTCATGGCCGCGGCGGGAATCTTCGGCTGCTTCTGGTCGTAGCGCAGCGCGCCGGTGTGCGGCGTGCGCAGCGAGTCGGAGCCAACGGAGCGGATCACCACCGCCACCGCGCCGTACGCCGCCGCGCGGCTTGCGCCGTCGCTGCGGTAGACGACGGCTTTGCCGTAGGCGTCGAACGAGCGGCGCGCGCGCACGAGCTCCATGTCCATCGGCACGTCGTAGAAGACGATCTTTCCCTTGACCTTCGCGCCGAGCTGTTTGAGCTCGTCGAACGACGTCGCCATGACGACGTCGGCGGTAATCCCGTTCGCCGGCGTGGCCACGCTGCCGCCCAAGGCCGTCAGCACGATCTTCTGGTCGTGCTGCGTCGGCAGCGACGCTTCCTCGCGGCCGCGCACCCAGTGCGGAACGGTCACGCGCTCGTTGCGCACGTCGATGCCCCACGAACGGAAGCGCTCCGTGGTGAACTTCACCGCCGCGGCCGCGCCGGGCGAGCCGCTGAGGCGCTGGCCGATGTCGTCGGTGAGATGCGAGAGCGTCTCGTATGCCTGCGACGACTGGAGCTCACGCTGCACGAGCTGCTCGGGGATTGTCTGCGCGGAAGCGGCCGCGGCGAACAGCAGCGCGATCGGAAGCGCGGCGGCCATGCCGCCGCTCCTGACAGCGGCGGCATGGCCGCCGCACTCCATATTCATCAAATCTCCTCGGTGTCGATCTGCGCGCGCTGCAGCGCGCCGGAGTAGTCGATGTAGATCGACTTCCACTCGCTGAACACGTCGATGCCCGCCACCCCCGCCTCGCGATGCCCGTTGCCGGTCTGCTTCGTCCCGCCGAACGGCAGGTGCGTTTCGGCGCCAATCGTCGGCGCGTTGACGTAGAAGATGCCGGTGTACATGTCGCGCATGGCGACAAAGGCTTTGTTCACGTCGCGCGTGTAGATCGACGACGAGAGCCCGTACTTCACTCCGTTGCCGATCGAGATCGCTTCTTCGAGCGAGTCGCAGCGGATCACCGCCGTCACCGGCCCGAAGATCTCTTCCTGGGCGATGCGCATGTCGGCCTTCACGTCGGCGAACACCGTCGGCTCGTGGAAGTAGCCCTTCCCGAGCGCGCCGTCGGTGAGCGTGCGTCCGCCGGCGACCATCGTCGCCCCTTCGTCCTGTCCGATCTTCACGTACTGCTGCGTCGTCTGGAGCTGGCCGGCGGAAACGTTCGGCCCCATGTCGATGCCGTTCTCCAGGCCGTTGCCGACGCGCATCTTTTTCGCGCGGCCGGCGAGCCTCTCCACGAACTGGTCGTACACCTTCGTGTGCACGACGATGCGCGACGACGCCGTGCAGCGCTGTCCGGCGGTACCGAACGCGCCCCACAGCGCACCGTCGACGGCGAGGTCGAGATCGGCGTCGTCCATGACCATGATCACGTTCTTGCCGCCCATCTCCAGGTGCACGTGCTTGAACTGCGGCGCGCAGGCGACGGAGATGTCGCGGCCGACGTCGGTCGAGCCGGTGAAGGAGATGACCGCGATCTTGGGGTGCTTGGTCATCGGCTCGCCGACTTCGCGCCCGCCGCCGGTGACGACGTTGAAGACGCCCGGGGGCAAGCCCGCTTCTTCGAAGGCTTCGGCTAGCATGACCACGGACAGCGGCGTGAGCGAGGCCGGCTTGATGACGACGGTGTTGCCGCAGACGAGCGCCGGCATCGACTTCCACGACGGAATGGCGATGGGGAAGTTCCACGGCGTGATGAGTCCGGCCACGCCCAAGGGCATGCGCACGCACATGTTGAACTTGTTGGGAAGCTCCGAGGGCGTGGTCACACCGAAGAGGCGCCGCCCTTCGCCGGCCATGAGGTAGGCCATGTCGATCGCTTCCTGCACGTCGCCGCGCGTCTCGTCGAGGACTTTGCCCATCTCGCGCGTCATCTCCGCGGCGATCTTTTCCTTGTCGCGCTTCAGGATCTCGCCGACGCGGTAGATGTACTCGGCGCGCTTGGGCGCCGGCACGAGCCGCCACGACCGGTAGGCGCGCTCGGCGGCGTCGACGGCGGCGTTGAGGTCGTCCTCGTTCGACTCCTGGAACGTGCCGACGAGATCGTCGCAGTTCGCGGGGTTGCGGTTCTCGAACGTCTTGCCGCCCGAGGACGGCACCCACTGGCCGTCGACGTAGTTCTTGTAGTCGCGCGGCGGGCGAAGCGAGCGGGTTTCGGGTGTTGCGGTTGGGGCGGTTGCTGACATGTGGCCTCCGAAATGGTTCTTAGGTTCTTAGGTTGTTAAGTTCTTAAGTTGAACCCAAGAACCTAAGAACTTAAGAACCTAACAACCTAAGAACCCTTCACCGTCTCCTTCGGCCGCGCCGACCCCATATCCACGTTGCCGCGGAACCGCGCCCCCTCGGCCACGACGATCTTCGGCGCCTTGATGTTGCCGTCGACCGTGGCGCTGGCGACGAGCTCGACGCGCTCGTCGGCGGAGACGTCGCCGGTGAGCTTCCCTTCCACCGTCACGTTCTTCGCGTGCACCGTCGCCTCGACGCGCGCCTTCGTGCCGATGCGGAGGTCGTTGGAGACGTTGATGCTCCCCTTGATCGTCCCCTCGACCACCACCGGCTCGGAGCCGCTGACGGTCCCATCGATGACGACGTTCGGGCCGAAGAACGTGCCGGTGACGGCGGGCTGCGGCTCGCCCGGCCGCGACGCGGGCCGTGGCGGGATAGTTGCTGATTCTTTTGATGAAAAAAGCGCCATGCGGGCGCGAAGCATAACAAAAATCAGTAGACTCCCCCGGCTCGTTCAGCAACCGAGCGCTCCCGTTCGTAGTTCCACCCTTGGAGGAGAAACCAGAGTGAGACGTCTCGCAGTGATCCTGAGCCTGGCCGTCTTGGCCGGCTCCTGCCGCGGCCGCGGAAAAAAAGACGAGCAGTACAAGACCGAGAAGGTCGACCGCGGCGACATTACCCAGACCGTCACCGCCACCGGAACCCTCTCCGCCGTGACGACCGTTCAGGTCGGCTCGCAGGTCTCCGGCGTCATCGCCCGGCTCTACGCGGACTTCAACAGCCGCGTGAAGAAGGGACAGCTCCTCGCCGAGCTCGATCCGACGCCGTTCCAGCAGCAGGTCGAGCAGCGCCAGGCCGACGTGACGAAGTCGCGCGTCGAGGCGGCCAACGCGAAGATTACCTACGACCGGCAGCAGCGCCTCGTCAGCTCCGGACTTGCCGCGCAGGCGGATCTCGACGCGGCGAAGGCGCAGTACGAAGCGGCCAACGCGCAAGTGAGCCAGTCCGCAGCCGCGTTGAAGCAGGCGCAGACGAACCTCCAGTACACGAAGATCAACTCGCCGATCGACGGCATCGTCGTCGACCGGGCGTACGACGTCGGCCAGACCGTGGCCGCGTCGTTCCAGGCGCCGACGCTGTTTCAGATCGCGCAGGACCTCACCAAGATGCAGGTGCAGGCTGACGTCGACCAGTCCGACATCGGCCGCATCGCCGTCGGGCAGCCGGCGCGCTTCACCGTCGACTCCTATCCCGATCAGGAGTTCCGCGGGCGCATCTCCCAGATCCGCCTCAACGCCACGGTGTCGCAGAACGTCGTCACCTATCCGGTCATCATCGAAGTGCCGAATCCGGACGAGAAGCTGCGCCCGAAGATGACGGCGAACGTCACCATCGACGTGGCCACGGTGCAGGGCGTGCTGCGCGTGGCAAACGCCGCGCTGCGCTTCAAGCCCGACACCGCCGACGTTGCGGGCGGCGGACAGCAACGTCCGCCCGAAACGACGAGCAGCGGCGGCGGCGGCGCGGCACCCGAACGGCGCATGGCGCAGTCGGGCCGCGGTCCCGGCATCACCGGAGCCGGCGGCGCCGGCGGCGCATTCCAACGCCGCGGCGGCGGCGAACGGCGTCCGGGACAGATGATCTACATCCTCGATCCGGCCACGAAGAAGCCGAAGGGCGTGTGGATCCGTCCGGGCATCACGGACGGCCATTTCACGCAAGTCGTCTCGGGCGAGGTGAAGGAAGGCGACGGCGCGATCGTCGGCTTGGCGACGGCGAAGGTCGAAGGGCCGCCGCCTCCGGGCGCGCAGGGACGGCCGGGCGGCGGCGGACGGGGGCGCTGAGTTGGCGCGCCACGTCATCGAGATTCACGGCCTGACCAAGGTCTACACGATGGGCGAGGTCGAAGTGCGCGCGCTCGCGGGTGTCGACCTCGACGTCGAGGAGGGCGAGTTCATCGCCGTCATGGGCCCGTCCGGCTCCGGCAAGTCGACGCTGATGAACATCCTCGGCTGCCTCGATCGCCCGACCGAGGGGACGTATCTCCTCGACGGTATCGACGTGTCGAAGTTGAACCGGGACGAGCGCGCGGTCATCCGCAACGCCAAGATCGGTTTCGTCTTCCAGAGCTTCAACCTCCTGGCCCGCACCTCGGCGATCGAAAACGTCGAGCTCCCGCTCCTCTACGGCGAGCTCGGATGGTCGGGCCAGCAGCGCCACGAGGCGGCGCGCAACTCGCTCGCGCGTGTCGGCCTGGCGGGGCGCGAAGGACACTATCCGTCGCAGCTCTCCGGCGGCCAGCAGCAGCGCGTGGCCATCGCCCGCGCGCTGGTGACGAACCCGGCCATGCTCCTTGCCGACGAGCCGACCGGCAACCTCGACTCGCGCACGTCGGAAGAAATCATGGGCATCTTCCAGGAGTTGAACGATGACGGGAAAACGGTCGTGCTGATCACGCACGAGCCCGACATCGCCCAGTTCGCGAAGCGCATCGTGCACGTGAAGGACGGGCTCATTCAGTTCGACGAGCGCACGCAGCAGAAACGCGTGCGCGTCAAAGGCATCGAGGCGCCGGCCGCGCCGGTGCCGGTCGGTTGATCACATCATGAAAACAGCAACGCAGCGCCTCTGGAACATCACCGTCGTCGGCCTCAAGGCCATCTCCCGCAACAAGCTTCGCTCGCTCCTGACCATGCTCGGCATCGTCATCGGCGTCGGCTGCGTGATCGCGGTCGTGGCCATCGGCAACGGCGCCGCGAAGTCGGTCGAGAACACGATCAACTCCCTCGGCACGAACTACGTCATGGTCTTTCCCGGCGCGACGACGTCGGGCGGCGCGCGCCTGTTCACCGGCAACTCCACGCTGACGCCCGAGGACGCCGACGCCATCAAGGCCGAGTGCCCCGCCGTTGCCTACGTGACCCCGTACGTGCGCACGGCCGCGCAAGTGGTGGCCGGCGAGCTGAATTGGGGGACGAGCATCCAGGGCGTGAATCCCGACTATCCGCTGATCCGCTCCTGGAACGTCGACCAGGGGACGTTCTTCAGCGACGCCGACGTGAAGGCCTCGGCGAAGGTGGCGGTGCTCGGCAAGACCGTCGTCGACAACCTCTTCCCGAACGGCGAAGCGGTCGGACAGATCATCCGCATCAAGAACGTGCCGTTCAAGGTCGTGGGCGTGCTCGATAAGAAGGGCGGAAACATGATGGGGCAGGACCAGGACGACCTCATCATCGCGCCGTACACGACGGTGATGAAGCGCCTCTCCGGCAAGCCGAAGATCGACATGATCCAGCTCTCCGCCGTCTCCGCCGACAAGGTGCAGGAGGCGCAGGACCAGATCGACGCGCTGCTGCGCCAGCGCCACCGCATCCCGCCGCGCGGCGACGCCGACTACTCGATGCGCTCGCAGGAGGAGATCGCCCAGGCCAACGCCGCACAGATGAAGATCCTGAGCGCGCTCCTGCTGTCGATCGCGGCGATCTCGCTCTTCGTCGGCGGAATCGGGATCATGAACATCATGCTCGTGTCGGTGACGGAGCGGACGCGCGAGATCGGCATCCGCATGGCCATCGGCGCGAAGGGACGCCACGTGCTGACGCAGTTCCTCTTCGAGGCGCTGACGCTCTCGATCGTCGGCGGCCTGATCGGCGTGGGCTTGGGCGTCGGCGCGTCGACACTGGTGGGCCGCGTGCTGAAGTGGCCGATCGTGATCACGCCGGAGTCGATCGCACTCTCCTTCGGCGTGGCCGCGGCCGTGGGGATCATTTTCGGGTTTTTCCCGGCGTTCAAGGCGTCGCACTTGGATCCGATCGACGCATTGCGATACGAGTGATTCAACCCTCCCGGAGCCGAGCCGCGCGTTGGCGCGCGTCTTCGGCATCCTCGATGAGACCAACCGCAGCAAACCCGCGCGCCGCTGACTCGAAACAGAGGATCGCCGTTTTCCGATAGTGGGCCTCTGCTGCGGTCACTTGCTGTTCGAAGGCGATGCCGAGGTTGTATTGCGTCATCGCCCAATCCGCTGGAAAGTCGCGCTCGCTCCACACCCGTAGTGCCGCTTCGTAGCAGTCGATCACCTTCCTCAGGTTCGCCCCTCGATCGCCCGTCGGAAGATTGAGGTACGCGGTTCCGAGGTTGTTCTGCGTCATCGCCCAATCCGCTGGAAAGTCGCGCTCGCTCCACACCCGCAGTGCCGCTTCGTAGCAGCCGATCGCCTTTTGGAGGTTCTTCCTTCGATGGCCTATCGGAAGACTAGCATAGGCGTTTCCGAGATTGTTCTGCGTTACCGCCCAAGCCGCGGGAAAGTCGCGCTCGGTCTGCACTCGCAGTGCCTCTTCATAGCAGCCGATCGCCTTGCTCAGGTTCTCCCCTCGTTCACCCGTCGGAAGATTGCGGTAGGCGTTTCCGAGGTTGCTCTGCGTCGTCGCCCAATTCGCGGGAAAGTCCTGCTCGCTCCACACCCGCAGTGCCGCATCGTAGCAGCCAATCGCTTTTCTCAGGTTCTCCTCTCGATCGCTCGCCGGAAGTTCGGCGTAGGCGACTCCGAGGTTGTTTTGCGTCGTCGCCCAATCCACGGGAAAGTCGCGCTCGCTCCATACCCGCAGGGCAGCTTCGAAACAGCCTATAGCCTTGCTCAGGTTCTCCCCTCGTTCGCCAGTAGGAAGATTGGCGTATGCGATTCCGAGATTGTTCTGCGTGACCGCCCATCTGGCGGGAAAGTCGCCCTCGGTCCTTACTAGCAGTGCCGCTTCGTAGCAGCCGATCGCCTTCCTCAAGTTCTCCTCTTGATCGCCCGTCGGAAGATTGCGGTAGGCCGCTCCGAGGTTGTTCTGTGCCATCGCCCAATCGCTTGCAGAGGTCTCCCGGCTTGTCCGACCGAGCAATGTCTCGTTCAGACGAACACGCTCCGAGAAGCGGCACGTCCAGGTCATGTACGTGTCGGAGGCCCTCACTGCACGGTGGAAGAGAGCCGGATCGTCTTCTTCAGCCCGCGCAATGGCTTGCTGCACGTTGTCCCATTCGGCATCGATCCATCGCCGCGCGGCTGCCTGGGACTCGCCACCCTTCGCGCGCAAGGCGTCGTCGGCTCGATCGAGATGCTCGATGAACCAGCGGGCATGTCGAGCGGCGAGATCTCTCCGATCGCCGGAGTCGAGGCGCTCGAGGGCGAACTGGCGCGTCGTCGGCAGCATCGAATACCGGCCGCTCTGGCGATCGAAGCGAAGCAACGATGTGTCGACGAGAACGTCGAGCGTTTCGATCGGCGTTGCGGCGACCGATCCGGCGGCCTCCGCGTCGAAGCCGCCGGAAAAGACGGCCAGCCGTGGAAGGGCCATGCGTTCGTCCGGCGGCAGGCGTTCCGTGGCCCACTCCAGGCAGGCCTGGACGCCGGCGTGACGGTCGGGACGGAGCGCGTCCTCACCGCGGGCGCGGACTTCGGTCAGGTGCGTCTTCAGCTCATCGGCCAACTGGCGCAGGCGCCGTTTCGGCGCGACCGCGGCGACGAGCTCGATGAGATACGGCAGCCCGTCGGTCGCCGCGAGCACGTCGCGCATCGCCGCGGCGTCGTCCGGCTGCCATCGCGCGTCGCGCTGCTGGGCGAGGCCGGCGAAGAGGCGATAACTCTCCAACGCGGAAAGATCGCCGGCCGTCGCCATCGGGTCGAGCTCCGTCACGTGCTCTCCGCGGACGCCGAGCACCTGCTGGGTGGTCACGAGAACCCGCACGCCGGCCGCGGCGGCCAAGCGCGGCACGAGCGGCGACGCCGCCGCGACGGACTCGAAGTTGTCGAGGAGCAGCAGCCGGTCGCCTCCGTGAAGTTGACGGCAGAGCGTTTCAAAGTCGGGCGCGTCGACCTCCGTCAGCCCGTTCGCGTCGCGCACCGCGGCCAGCAGTCCCTCCTCCGTGTTGGCGGCGCGCTCGAGCGACACGAACACGACCTCCCGAGGCAGACCTCCACTCCGGGCCAGCAGCGTCTCCACGGCCAGGCGCGTCTTCCCGACGCCTCCGGTGCCGTGAAGGGTCACCAGGCGTCTGGCCCGCAACGCGTCCGCCAGATCCTCCATCGCTCGCTCGCGGCCGATCCACGGCGTGAGCCAGGGATACGGAAGCCGTTCGTGCGCCTGCGGCGGCGGATCGGGCCGCATCGCGGCGTCCCAAAGGATGTCGAAGACCTCGACCGGCTCGGCCAGCCCTTTCATCGGATAGGGGCCGTAGCTGTGAAAGCGGACGCCGGGAGCGTTCTTCGCCAGCATCGCGGTTTCCCGCGAGCAGTAGGCCCGCTCGCCGCCTTTCAGCAGGCTCTCAACGCGCGCGGCGATGTTCACGGCGTGACCGTCGTAGTCCTGCCGTCCGTCGCGCTCCACCAGCGTCGCCGCGCCGCTGTGCATCCCGATGCGCACGGCGAGCGGTGTTGCGCGGTCATCGACCGGGATCGGGTCGTCGCGCAGGCTGCGCTGAATCGCCGCCGCGCAGAGCACGCCGTCTTCCGCTTCCGCGAATGCGGCCATGAAGGAGTCGCCGATCGTCTTGACCTCGAAGCCGTTGTGCGTCTTCAGGAGATCGCGGATGCGACGATCGTGCGGATCGAGCACTCGCTCCCGGTACAGGCGATCGCCCGCGCCGCCATGCGCGGCAATCAGCGCATCGCGCAAGGCTGTGGAACCGACGATGTCGGTGAACATCAGCGTCACGGTACCGGTCGGCGGCGGAATGGCAGTGCCTCGCTTTCAACTCTGGAGTGATCGGCGGCGGTGTTTCCCTACCGGTGTAGGGCCTCCGCACGCTTGATTAAATCCAACGCCCCCATCCGCTCGCAGTATGCCGCGAAGTACTTCGTCGGCCCGCGCCAGCGCAGCGCGTCGACGTCGTCGAAGAGCTCCGCGTCGTCGCGCAGGGTTGCCAGCGTGCGGAAGAGAAGCGCGAGCTCGCGCTGCTCGCGCAGCGTCGCGGCCAGGCGGCCGCTGCCGGCGACGTTCGCGCGCCATTCGTCGCCGTTCGCGGGGATGTTCTCGATGCGCTCGAAGCGCGCCAGCACGGCCGCCGCTGATTTCGCGCCGAAGCCGGCCAGGCCGGGATAGCCGTCGGCGGCGTCGCCGACGAGCGCGAGGTAGTCGGGAATCGACTTCGGCGAGACGCCGAATTTCTCGCGCACGCCGCCGGCGTCGCGCACCTTGCCGCTCTTGCGGTCGACCTGCACGACGCGGTCGGCCACGACGCACTGCGCGAGGTCCTTGTCGGGCGTCCAGATGCAGACTTTCTCGATGGCCGGATTCGCGGCGGCGAGCGCGGCAGCCGAGGCGAGAGCATCGTCGGCTTCGAGCTCCACCATCGGCCAGACCACCACGCCCATCGCCGTCAGCGCCTCCTCGAGCGGATGGAACTGCGCCCACAGCGCGGCGTCGATGCCGGCGCCGGTTTTGTAGCCGTCCCACAGCTCGTTGCGGAACGACTCGATGACGTGATCGGTGGCCACGCCGATGTGCGTCGCGCCGGTCTCGATCATCTGCAGCACCATCGCCAGCACGCCGCGCACGGCGCCGAACGGCGGGTCGCCCTTCTTCATCCGCCGGATGCCGTAGAAGTGGCGAAAGAGCTCGTAGGTGCCGTCGATGAGGTGGATGATCATGGGACGGGCGTGGGCTATTGCAACGGAGCCGCATAATCGCACATTCTCACCCCTTCCAACAGCCAACGACCCTCATGAAATCGTATCTCATCGTGACCGGCACGGTGTTCGGCTTGATCGTCGTCGCGCACGTGTGGCGCCTCGTCGGCGAGTCGCGAGCGCTGGTCAGGGATCCGGGCTTTCTCGCGCTCACGCTGCTCGCGGCCGGATTGTCGGCGTGGGCGTTCTCACTGCTGCGGCACA
>DATDFB010000207.1:0-108168 GCA_036522835.1 Thermoanaerobaculia bacterium
TTGCCCGCACCTGCGGACGCCCTGCCGCCACCGTGCGGCACGTTGCCCGCACCTGCGGACGCTTTGCCGCCACCGTGCGGCACGTTGCCCGCACCTGCGGACGCTTTGCCGCCACCGTGCGGCACGTTGCCCGCACCTGCGGACGCTTTGCCGCCACTGTGCGGCACGTTGCCCGCACGTGCGGACGCCCTGCCGCCACTGTGCGGCACGATGCCCGCACCTGCGGACGCCCTGCCCGCAGGTGCGGAAAAAAAAGTTACCGCGAGGATTTGTTGTTCTTCGCCGCCCAATTCTTGAACGTCTCGGCCGGCACGCTGCCGGTGATCGTCACGGAGTCGTTCGTCCGCGCGACAGTGAACTTACGCAGCACGCCGACGAGTTGCGGCTCCTTGTCCTGCACCGCCAGGCGCATGGCCGAGAGCGCGCCGCGCAGCGTGTCCTCGAGGAGGCCTAGGGTCTCGGTATCGCTGGAGAGGCCGAAGGCGCCGAGCTTGAGCGAGTCGCCGTTGTCGGTCGCCCACAGCGCCACAGTGGAAACGCTCTTGAGCGCGGAGCTGATGGCCTGCGCCTGCGGCGATTTCGATGACATCTTCGGCGCGCCGACGATGCGCTTGGCGCGCTGCACATCAACCACCGCCCACGCCGTGGCCTTCGGGTCGATGCGCGCCACGTCGCGTCCCAAGGCGCTGGCGCCGAGCCAGGTCGTGCCGCCGGCGGCGCGGGCGGTGAGCGCGCGGGCGACCGCGGTCTCGCTGCCGATCAGCGCGAGATGCCCGTCCGGAAAGGCCACCGCTCCCTTCTGGTTGTCGCGCTGCACGTGCTCCTCGGGAAGGACGTAGTAGTTGCCCTTCTTCAAGGCGCCGCGCGAGGTGAGCGCAGTCGTCAGCCGCGCCACGTCGAAGCGCCCCTCGAGCGCCACCAGCACCTCGGCGTCGGAGCCGAGCGTCGTGCGCGGCGTCGTGGCTACGACGACCACGTCGATGTCCTGCGTCGGCTTGAGGCCGGCGTCGCGCAGGAACTTCTCCGCGTCGCCGTCGGTCGAGATCTTGTCGGTTTCCCGGAACAGCGTCGAGCCGAGCGGGCTCGTGCGCAGGTCCGCCAGGCGGACCACGCCGACCGACACGGCGTCGTTCGGTACGAGCGACAGCGCGTCGTTCTTCGCGAATGCCGCGGGGACGGCGAGCGCCACGAGTGCGGCGGCAAGGATGAACTTCTTCATTTCAAAACTCCTTTCGTTTGAACGCCACTGCTGCCAGAGCGAAACATGCAATGCCGAAGAGCGCCGTCGTCACGAACGGCTGCAGGGCCATCGCCTTTTGCGCTTCCTCGGGTGCCTGCTGCCCAAGAACGAACGCGAAGACGGCCATGCCGATTTCGGTGACCTTCGGCAGGACCAGGTAGAGGCCGCGGAGCAGGTACGCCGACCAGTCGCTGGAGAAGGCCGCTTCCATCTTCTGGTGCGCCATCAGCGGGATGGAGAAGATGGCCAGGCCGTAGGTCATCATGATCGAGACGCCGGTCGACGACGTGATCACGCCGATGAGGAACGAGAACGCCAGAAGCGACGCGATCATGAAGATCATCAGGCCGCCGGCCAGGAAGATCTTGCCGTGCAGCACGTGCGTCTTCCAGCCGACGATCAGCCAGACCGCGGTGATGAGGTAGAAGACGTTGCTCGCCGCGAGCAGCAGCCCGGCCAGGTAGCGCGAGCCGATCAGCTTCGTGCGCGAGACCGGGCGCGAGAGGTAGAGGTCGATCGTCCCTTTGTCCTGCATGCGCGGCACGAGGTGCGCCGTGGCGAAGATGGCCATGAAGATCGACAGCACGTACAGGAGCGAGGCGAAGCCCGACTCGAACCCCGTGACGAGCTTCTCGATCGAGAATTGGCCGCCGACCTCCACGTCCTTGCCGAAGAGCTTCGCGCCGGCGAGCGCGCCGTTGACGACGTCGAGGTTCACCGCGGACGCGAAGATGACGATGAAGATCGTGGAGAGGCAGAAGTAGGCGATGAGCGTCCAGCGCGCCGCCGCTTCGCGGAAGACGTCTTCGATGTTGGCGACGAGCACTTTCATGGTTGCACCTCCGGCGCCTTCACCAGATCGACGAAGACGTCTTCGAGCGTGGAGCGGAGCGGCGCGAGCTCGGTGAGCATGGCTCCGCGCGCGCGGGCCTGGTCGACCAGGGCGTTGAGGTGCTCGACGTTGTCGACCGACAGCTCGATGTGGCCGTTCACGCGATCGACGCCGGCGCCGCTCTCGCGGAACGCCGCGACGAGGGCGTCGTCGATCGGTGCCGCCACCATCTTGTACTTCGCTCCTTTCCGCGTCAGCCCCTCGACCGAGCCCTGCGCCGCGACCTTGCCGGCGCGCAGCACGGCCACGCGGTCGCACGTCAACTCGATTTCGGACAGGAGGTGCGAGTTGAGCAGCACCGCGACGCCGTTCTTCGCTTCCTCGCGAAGGATGTCGCGGATCTCGCGGCGGCCGACCGGGTCGACGCCGTCGGTCGGCTCGTCGAGGAGCAGCACCTGCGGCTGATGGATGAGCGCGCAGGCCAGGCCGAGGCGCTGGGTCATGCCCTTCGAGAACTTCTTGACGCGGACGTCGATCCACTGCGAGAGCTTGAGCTTCTCGAGCAGCTCCACGCTGCGGCTGCGGATCGCCGCCGTCTCCATGCCGGACATCCGGCCGAAGATCGACAGCGCCTGGCGGGCGGTGAGGTAATTGGGGATCTTGTGGCCTTCGGGGAGGTAGCCCACGCTGCGGCGGCTCTCGGGATTCGTCACCGGCAGTCCGGCGATGCGGGCGCTGCCGGCGGTCGCGGCGGTGAGTCCCAGGAGAACTTTGACCGTCGTCGTCTTGCCGGCGCCGTTCGGACCGAGGAGGCCGAAAAGCTCGCCGGGACGGACGGTGACGTCGATCCCGTCGAGCGCCGTGATGACGCGGCGGCCGAACCCTGAGCGGTATTCCTTGCGAAGGCCGCTCACTTCGATGACGGCTTCGTTCATACCCGGCCTTGTACGGGGGATTGCCGTACCGGGTTGCGCGGTTATGATCGCCGGTACCTTTCCATGTCTGACCGCGCGGTCTTCTTCGATCCCAGCCGGCGCCGCTGGTCGTGGATCAAGCGAATCGGCACGACAGTCGGCCTCGCCTTCGTCGTTGCCGCGAGCCTGACCCTCGTCAGCATCGAGGGCGGCGTCGTTCTTCCCGGCCTCGAAGGGATTACCACGCCCATCCGGCGGCAGATCCGCCGCAGCATGCGCCGCGCGTTGCCGCAGCACAACGCGGCCAAATTGCAGTTCCTGGCCAAACGCGATCGGCAGAGGCTGCTCGATGCCATCGCCCGCGACAACAAGCGCAAGCGCCCGCCGACGCCGCCGCCCGCGACCCGCACGAGCGGCATCGTCGCCGCCTTCTACGCGCCGTGGCAGGAGACCGGCCTGCACGCCCTCGACGCCAACGCCAAAAAGATGACGCATGTGCTGCCGTCGTGGGTCCACCTCGCCGAGGATGGGCAGGGGCTCGACTTCCGCGACTGGTATCCCGACTCCGTGCCGCACAACGTCGATGTCATGAACATCGCCCGCGAGCACGGCCTCAAGATCGTCCCCGTGCTGCAGAACGCGCAGGTCGGCTCGAACGGCTCCGGCGAATTCGACCGCGTGCGCGTCCACCTCCTGCTGACCGACGTCCGCCGCCAGCAAATCATCATCGACACACTGAGGCGGTGGTGCGTCGCCAACAACTATCAAGGCATCAACGTCGACTTCGAGAATCTCGACGCGGCCGACTACGCGCTGCTGCCCGCCTTCCTGCAGCGGATGAAGACGGCCTTCGACCAGAACCGCCTCAGCGTCAGCTGCGACCTCGAGGCCACGGCCGCGCCGCAGACGTGGCGCGCGGTCTCGGCGATCTGCGACTTTGTCGTGATCATGCTCTACGACGAGCACTCCTCGTCGCGGCCGACGCCGGGGCCGATCGCGTCGATGACGTGGTATCGCGAGCGCCTCGACCTCGCCGCGCGCGCCGTCCCGCGCGAGAAGCTCGTCGTCGGTCTCGCCAACTACGCCTACGACTGGATGGAGGGCCGCGACTGGGCCGAGCCGCTCACGTACCAAGGGGCGATGCTCAAGGCGCAGCAGTACCGCCTCGATCCGTTCAAGGAGAAGGCGGAGGACGTCGTCGACTTCGACGACAAGGCCCTCAACCCGACCTTCTGGTACACCGACGAAGACGGCAAGGACCACGAAGTCTGGCTGCTCGATGCCATCACCGCCGCAAACCAATGGCGCCTGGCGCAGAACTACGCCCCGCGCGGCGTGGCGGTCTGGGTCCTCGGGTCGAACGATCCGTCGCTCTGGAACTTCATCGACCGCACGCGCCTGAATGCTCCGCCGCGCTGGAACGAGCTGAAGGAAGTCATTTATCCGTACGACGTCGAGTTCATCGGCGAAGGCGAGATCGCCCGCGTCGAGGCCCAGCCGAAGCCGGGCCATCGGTCACTCGAGATCGACCCGGTGACCGGCCTGGCCGTCGACGAGAGCTACCACGACTTCGCCACGTCGTTCGTCATCGCCCGCAGCGGCTACAAGGAGAAGACCATCGCGCTGACGATCGACGACGGACCGTCGGCCGCCTACACGCCGCAAATTCTCGACGAACTGAAGGCGGCGAACGTCAAGGCCACGTTCTTCCTCATCGGCCAGAATGCCGAGCGTTACCCGAACCTCGTGCGCCGGATCTGGCGCGAAGGGCACGAGATCGGGAACCACAGCTTCACTCATCCGAACATCGGCACGGTGAAGCCGCAGCGCGCGGAGCTCGAACTCAACGCCACCCAGCGCGTCTTCCAGAGCCTCATCCACCGCTCCACACTGCTCTTCCGCCCGCCGTACAACGCCGACGCGGAGCCGACGGCGGAGGCCGAGGTGAAGCCGATCGAGCTCGCCTCCAAGCTGAACTACATCACCGTGCTCGAGTTCCTCGACCCGCAGGACTGGAACACGGTCGAGCACCTGGCGGACGGCTCGACGCGCCACCGCACCGCCGAGGACATGCTCAAGCAGACGCTCGAGCAGATCGACACCGAGAAGGGCAGCTGCATCCTCCTGCACGACAGCGGCGGCGACCGCAGCGAGACCGTGCGCCTGATCCCGATGCTGATCGCCGAGCTGGGCAAGCGCGGCTACCGCTTCGTGACGGTCTCGCAGCTCATCAACTCGACGCGCGATGCCGTGAACCCTCCCGTCGCCGCCTCGGACACGCTGCTCCTGGCGAACGACCGCGTCGTCTTCGAGACGATCTATCTCTTCGAGCTTCTCCTCGGCATCGCCTTCGTCACCGCCATCATTCTCGGCGCGATCCGCGTGATCTTCGTGACCGCGCTCGCGCTTGCGGCGAAGGTGCGCGAGCGCCGCACGACGTACGACATGAGCTACCGCCCGCGCGTCAGCGTCGTCATCGCGGCGTTCAACGAGGAGAAGGTCATTGCCTCGACGATCCGTGCCGTCTTGGCGAACCGCTATGAGCCGCTGGAGATCATCGTCGTCGACGACGGCTCGCGCGACGACACCTCGGGTGAAGTAGTCCGCAACTTCATTGATGTCCCTCTCCCCGCCGCGCGGGGAGAGGGTGGCGCGTCAGCGCCGGGTGAGGGGCGCCCTCGCGTCATCCTCATCCGGCAGGAGAACGCCGGCAAGGCGCCGGCGCTCAACCGCGGCATCGCAGAGGCCACCGGCGAGATTCTCGTTTCCCTCGACGCCGACACCGTCTTCTCCCACGACACGATTGCCCTGCTCGTCCGCCACTTCGCCGATCCGCTCGTCGGCGGCGTCGCCGGCAATGTGAAGGTCGGCAATCGCATGAACCCGCTGACGCACTGGCAGTCGATCGAGTACATCACCTCGCAGAACCTCGACCGCCGCGCCTACGCCACGATCAACTCCGTCACCGTCGTTCCGGGCGCGGTGGGGGCGTGGCGGCGCGAGGCGATCGTGCAGGCGGGCGGGTATCTGAACGACACGATGGCCGAGGACATGGATCTGACGTGGCGCGTGCGGCGCATCGGCTGGAAGATCGAGACCGACAGCGACGCCGTCGGCTACACCGAAGCGCCCGACTCGTTCAAGGCACTCTTCAAGCAGCGCTTCCGCTGGGCCTTTGGCACGCTGCAGTCCCTCTGGAAGCACCGCCGCGCCCTCGGACGCTACGGCTGGTTCGGCCGCGTGATGCTGCCGTCGCTGTGGCTCTTCCAGGTCGTCTTCCAGGTGCTCTCGCCGCTCGTCGACTTGCAGATCGTCTGGACGGTGACGAACGTCGTGCACGCTTGGCTGCGCGGCCACCTCGAGCACGACTGGCAGCCGCTCCCGAACGCGCTGGCGTCGCTTTACCTCGTGCTGCTCATGTACGCCTTCTTCTTCACCATCGAGCTCCTCGGCTCTGCGGTCGCGTTCAAGCTCGACCGCGAGAGCCCCAAGCCGCTCGTCTGGCTCCTCTGGCAGCGCTTCCTCTACCGCCAGCTCATGTACGCCGTGCTCCTGAAGTCGCTCAAGACAGCGTTCAGCGGCATCCGCGCCGGGTGGGGAAAGCTCGAGCGGAAGGGGACGGTGGTGGAGCTGGCCGCGCCGGCGCAGCCGGGCGAAGCGTAGACGCAAGCGCGTCGCCGCACGTACTCCATTCATCGTGCACACGCTGAAGGTCGCCGCGGGCTACGCTCCGCTGCCGTGGGGCATTGATCTGCTCCTGACCGACGCCTGCAATCTCCGCTGCACGTACTGCCCGATCACGACGGACATGAATGTCCGCCGGCCGAGCGCGATGATGGACACGGCAAAGGCCATCCGCTTCCTCGACTCGGTGAAGCCGTTCAAGCCGATGATCCGCGTCTTCGGCGGCGAGCCGTTCCTCCATCCGGAGTGGCCGCGGATCTTCGCCACCGCGGTCGGGAACGGGCTGCCGATCACGGTCGTGACGAACGGCACGCGCCTCGTCGGCAAGGCCGATGATCTCGTGCGCAGCGGTCTGCTCGCGGTCGGCATCTCGGTCGATCCGCCGAACGCGAACGACACCTACCGCGGCAGCGGCGTGTTCGAGACCTGCGAGAAAGTCGTGCGCGAGATCAACGAGGCGAAAGAGCGGCTCGGCTCATCGACTCCGCAGATCGAGATCTACTCGACGGTGTACGAAGGGACGTACGCGTCGCTGCGCGTGTGGGCCGAGACGCTGCGCGCGTGGCGCATCGACACGTTCCGCCTGCAGCACCAGATCTGGCTGCGCACCGCGCAGCGGCCCGTGTCGGAGCGGATGATCGCCGACGCCATCGGCGACTCGACGTTTTTCCGTTCGGACGTCGACACCTACTGTAGCGATGACATGCCGAACGTCGACGTCGACGTGCTCGAGCGGGAGCTGCGCGCGCTGGAGTCGACGCAGTATCCGTTCCGCCTCGAGTTCCACCCACCGCTGCCGGTCGAGGAGATGATGGAGTTCTACCGCAACACTGACTTTAGGCGGCGGACGGCGCGGCCGTGCACGCTGATCTCGAAGTACGCGTTCGTCGACCCGCGCGGCCGGCTCTACCCCTGCCTCACCCTCGACATGGGCAACGTCTTCGAGCGGCCGTTCGAGGAGGTGTGGAACGGGCGGAAGTTCCGCGCGTTCCGCCGCCTCCTGCATCGCGAGCAGCGCCTGCCGCTGTGCGAGCGTTGCCCGGCGTGAGGGCGCACGCTGTGCGCCCCTACCGCGCCGCGGACATCGTCGTCACGCTCTGCATCCGCCGCCCGACCGCGCTCCAGTCGACGTTGGCCAGGAACGCGTCGATGTACTTCGGCCGCTCCGCCGGCTTGTAGTCGAGAAGGAACGCGTGCTCCCACACGTCCATGACCAGGAGCGGGACGAAGCCGGCCACGTTGCCGGTCTGGTGCAGCTCGATCCAGTGATTCGACACGCGCCCGCTGGCCGGATCGAGAAACGCGATCGCCCAGCCGACGCCCCGCATCTTGCCGACGCTGACGAAGTCGGTGCGCCAGATCTCATAGCTCGGAAACGAGCGCTCCACCGCGTCGCGGAACGCCGAGCCCTTCGGCGCGTCGTCGCCGCCGCGCGACTTCATGTTCCCGAAGTAGTACTCGTGCAGGACCATGCCGTTGTACTCGAACCCGAGCCGGCGCGTGAGCTCGGAGTAGGCGGGCATCTCTTCCTGATCGACCTTGCCATCGGAAAGAATCGCCGCGATCCGCTCGGTCAGCTCGTTGGTCGCCTTGACATAGCCCTCGTAGAGCTTGAAGTGCATCTCGAGAGTTTTGTCGGAGATGCCGGTGAGGTTGGAGAGGTTGAATTGCTGAGGCTTGTAGATTTTGAGCTCCATGGGGAAGGGACGTGCATGATGCGAGCCGGTGCAACGTAGGTTCTTAGGTTGTTAGGTTCTTAGGTTCTTAAGTTTTCTAAGAACCTAACAACTTAAGAACCTAAAACCTAACCCTCACCCCACGCACCGAAACGTCGCATAAACATACGGGTAATTCCCCCGAAACCAATTCCGAAACGACCTCCGCACGAGCTGCGGCATCGTTGCCGGCGACGCCCCCTTCATCACGAAGTGCTTGCCGTCGAAAAACTCCGACGAATAAACCGGATACGACGCCATCGGCGCGAACCCTTCGAAAGCATCGAACGGCGTCGCCGTCCACTCCCAGCCGTTGCCGACCAGGTCGTGCACGCCCCACGCGCTCGCGCCCGCCGGGTACGAGCCGACCGGCACGGGGTCCCAGTTCGCGAAGCCGAAATTGCCGCGCGTCGCGTCCGGCAGCTCGTCGCCCCACGGGTAGCGCCGCTCCTCACCCGACGGCGTGCCGAACGCGGCGCGGTGGTACTCCGCCTCGGTCATCAGCCGCTTCCCGCGCCACCGCGCGAACGCCGCCGCTTCTTCTTGCGTCACATAGACCGCCGCGTCGAGCGGCAGCCCGGCCATCTCGAACATCCCGCGCCAGTACCACTCCCCTTCGCGCCGCGCCCAGAAGTGCGGCGGATCGGCGTGCGTGGCGCTCATGTAGTCGAGGTAATCGCGATTCGTGACGTTGTGCCGGTCCACCTTGAACTCGCCGACCTCCACGCGGTGCGCCGGCCGCTCGTTGTCCCACGAGAAATCGCCGTCGCTCGCGCCGATCGTCGCCGCGCCCGCGGGGATGCGGATGGCGCGGTTCTTCGTGTCCGGCTGCCGGTTCGCGTAGCCGTTCGCGCGGAGCGGCGGCCGCGGCGACTTCAGCTCGTACGGCATCTCGTGGAACATGTAGAGCAGCGTCTCCTGGTGCATCTGCTCGTGCTCGAGGATGGCGAACGCCGCCTCGGCGTTGACGCGCTGCGGGATCGCGCCGTCGTCGATCGGCGCGTTCTCCAGCGCCTCGACGATCATCGCATCTGCCTCCGCGCCGTATTTCTGCACGCAGTCGCGCGCCGGCCAGAGGTCCGTCGGCGGCTTGGCCGCGTCGACGCTGTCGGGATCGATGCCGCGCTCGAAGAGCTTTTCGTAATGCTCGTCGATGCCGCCGCGCTGCAGCGCCAACTTGATCAGCGTGTTGATCGTGAAGGCCGGGAGGTGCCCTTCGTAGAAGACGATCGGATTCCGCAGCTCGATCGGCTTCGTGTAATACGCCTCGGGCTTCGGAATCGCGAAGACTTCGCGCGAGCGCGCGCGGCCTTCGCGGAACCAGTCGACCAGTTGCTGCCGGGAGACGGAGTTACCCAGTGCCGGATGTTGCACCGGCGAGATTGTAAGCCGGTTCGCCGATCGGAATTTCGATGACGCGTAAAGGTGGCTGACCCGGAAACTTCGCCGCGAGCAGCGGCATGGCCACGTTGTAGACCGTCGCGCCGCCCTTCGTTTTCCCTTCCAGCGAGCCGCGGTGCGCGTGGCCGTGAAAGACGATGTTGACGCGGTAGCGGTCCACCGGCTCCTCGAGGCGGGTCGAGCCGAGGAACGGGTAGATCTCCGGCGGTTCCCCTTCCACCGTGGCGTGGATCGGCGCGTAGTGCAGCACGGCGATCTTTTGCGGCGTGCGCAGCCGCACCAGCGCCGCCTCGAGCTTCAGCGCCTCCTGGATCGTCTCGTGGACGAATTTTTTGATGATGTCCTCGCCCCACGCGCCGAGCTCGCGCCGGCCGAAGCCGCCGCCGAAGCCCTTCACGCCGGCGAAGCCGACGCCGTGGATCTCGTGCACGTCGCCGTCGAGCATCGTCACGCCGGCGTCGGTCAGAATCTTGACGATCTCGTCCTGCTTACCCGTCTCGAAGTCGTGATTGCCGAGGACGCCGATGGCGGGGATGCGCAGCGAGCTCGTGATCTCCTTCGCCAGGATCTTCGCTTCCTCCACGGCGCCGTAATCGGTGAGATCGCCGCAGAGGAGCAGCACGTCGGCCTGCTGCGTGGCCTGACTGAAGAGCGGCTGCATGCTGCCCTGTCCCGTCTTCTTGACGTGGATGTCGGCGACCGCGGCGATCCTCAGCGTCTCCTTTTCCATCACTTCGTTCCGTCGACTTCGATTCCCTTCGTCCACGCCTCGATCTCTTCCTCGCTCATGTTCCCGAGCGGCTCCAGACGCGCGTCGCGATAGCCGCGCTCGTTGACATCGATCAGGTACTGCTGCCGCGAAACGATCGTGCCGTAGCAGATCTTGTCCGGCAGATCGCCGCGCTTCGTCTCCTTCGCCAGCCGCTCCGTGCATTCCTCGATGAGCCACTGCGGCACTTTCGAGCGGTCGGACGGAAAGATGAATCCGAAGAGGACGACGTGCGCGAACAATGCCCGCCAGTGGCGGCCGTAGCGGTCGAGGAGGCGCCGCCAGTCGAGCTTGTCGCCGACGGCCTGGATGAGGTGCGCGACGTCGGCGCCGTCATAGCGCTCGCGCTCCATGATCAACCCCTTTGACCAGATCATCTCCTCGGCCGGAATGAGCTTCACGTCCATGTCGAAGACGCGGCCCGAGACGGCGTTCTTGAACCACAGCTCGTCGACGACGGCGACGCCGTTGCCGGCGCTGAAGATCAGGTCGACGAAGTCCTCTCCCTTCCACGCCTTGCCGATCCAGTGCGCGAATGTGAGGTCGGTGCGGTATCCCGCGGCCTCGAACAGCTTGCAAGCGCGATCGAAGTCGGCGCGGCGGATGAAGACGTCGAAGTCCTTCGTGTGCCGCTCCACGCCGGTGTAGCGCGCGAAGGCGTATGCCCCGCCGACGAGGAACGGCAGGTTGCCGTCCTCCATCAGCCGCATGGCGTGCTGATAGAACTCCAGACTGTTCCGATCGAGATCGGTTGCCGGCGCGCTTGCCAACGGTGACATCGACTGCTCAGGTTGCATGGCGCATGCCCTCTGTGTAGTGCGGCGGCCATGCCGCCGCTCTACCGCTGTCCTTCGGCCCAGGCTACGGAGAACCAGATCGCCGCATCGGGCCGCTTCGCCCAGCGCGCGTAATTCTGCTGCACCTCATCGAACGCCTCACGCTCGACGAGCTTCATCGCGATCATCGCGTCGCGCGCGGTGCGCAGGACGCCGAACATGTTCGCCGTCAGCACGTCGAAGTACTCCATCCCCGCGCAGCCGCCGAACCAGATCCACGTGTTGCGCGCCGGCCGCGCGCCGGCCTGATGCAGCAGTTGCACGAGCCGGCGGCCGACGAAGGGATCGTTGCCGATGCGGTCGTACGTGCGGATGTAGGCGTTCCACAGCTCGACGACGCCGGGCGGCTCGGGCCAGAGTCGCATGACGCCGTGGTCGTCGTCCTCGAGCACGATGCGGCCGCCGGGCTTGACCGCGCGCACCATGGCCTGCACGACGCGCAGCGGATCGGGGACGTGCTCGAGCACGAAGCGCGCGTGCGCGACGTCGTACGTGCCCCATTCCTCGCCGAGATCGAGGTTGAGGACGTCGCCGGCGCGGTACTCGACGTTGGATTCGCGCACCGCCTTTGTGCGCTGCTCGTCGCTGCGCTCGATGCCGACGACGCTCCCGCGCGGCACCGCGCGCGCCATCGCGCAGGTGAACTGCCCGAGGCCGGAGCCGAAGTCGATGATGCGCTCGTCGCCGCGCAGGGCCAGTTCGCGCAACGAGCCCTGGTTGAGCAGCACGTCGTTCATCAGCGAGAGGCGCCGCTGCTCCTCGGGGCTCGTGCCGTGGATGTAGGTGCTCACGTCTCCTCCACCGGGTATCCCGCGCCGACCCACGCGTCGAAGCCGCCCGCCAGCGGCCGCACCAGCGTAAACCCTCGATCGATCAGCAGGCGCGCCACCCGGGCGGCCGACGCTTCGTTCGGTCACGTGCAGTACAAGACGATCTCGCGGTCGGGCGAGATGGCCGCGACAGTCATGTCGATCTCCTCGGCGTGCGTGACGATGGCGGTCGGGATGCGCCGCGGGTCGCGATTCTGCGACGACGGCGTGCGCACGTCGAGCACGACCGGCTGCTCATCGCTCTCGATCATCTCCTTCAGCTCGTGCACCGACACGCGCGCGATGCGCAGCTGCTTGAGAAACCGCGCGCGCTGCCACCATTTGAAGAGGATGAAGAGCGCCAGCGCGCTGCCGACGGCGACGAGCGCCCGCCAGCCCAGGTCTTCGAGCTTCGTGAGGACCTCGGCGATCTGCCGGTGAAATAGCCGCCCCACCGCCACCGAGGACCCCGCCCACAAGAGCGCGCCGACGCCGTCGTAGAGCAGGAACGCGGCGGTGCCGCGCTTCCCCGCGCCCGCGAGCGGCGGGGCAACGGTTGAGAAGCCGGGGACGAATTTCGCGAAGAGCAGCGACTTCAGCCCCCACCGCTCGAAGCGCGCCTCGGTGTCGCGCACGCAGGAGTCGGGCGAGAGCGAGATCCTGCACAGCGTGCGCAGGATGCGATAGCCGTAGTGCCGCCCGAGGAGAAACCAGATCCAGTCGGCGATGAGCGACGCGGCCACGGCGGCGATGAGGACGACGTGCGTCGACGACATCTGTCCGTTGCGCGCCAGCGCGCCGGCCACGATGAGCGTCGGCACCGCCGGCACCGGCACGCCGATCTGCTCGGCGAAGACGTTGAGGAATACGAGCGACACGCCGTAGCGCACGAGGTAATGGATCAGTCGCACCATGTGACGCGCATGTTAACTGCGTCAACGCGCGCTCCGCCCTCCGCGTCATTCATGCGAAGGAGTCGAGACCATGAAAGCCACCATCGCAGCAGGACTGATTGCCCTTTCGCTCTCCGCGACGGGGTGTGTGACCCGCGTCGCCCTCGGCCCGCCGCCCGCCCGCGTCGAAGTCATCGGCGTCGCGCCCTACCGCGGCGCGGTGTGGGTGCCGGGCCACTGGGCCCGCGCGCGCTACAACTGGGTGTGGGTGCGCGGCTACTGGCGCTAACGCCGGAAGAGCCACAGCAGCAGTGAGAGCACGATCGAGAGCAGGATCGACGTGACGAGAGGGAAGTAGAAGGTGAAGTTGCCGCGGCGATAGACGATGTCGCCCGGCAACTTCCCGAGGCCGAGCCTTCCGGAGACCGTCACGAGCAGCCCGGCGGCGATGAGGATCGCGCCGAAGACGATCAGGAGGCGGCCCAAATCGCGCATGATGTTCGGGCAAGTCTATGCCCGACTTCCTCTCCCTCCTGATGGGCCGCCCACCGCGCCGCGCCGTGGAGACGGTGATCCCGGAGCGTACGTTCGCCGACGTCATCCTCCCTCCCACCACGCGGCGCACGCTCGACGACGCGCTGGCGCAGGTGCGCAACCACACGCTGATCTTCAACCGCTGGGGCCTTGGCGAACGGCACGCCTCGGGGCTCGGCCTCGCCTTCAACTTCGCCGGGCCGCCGGGGACGGGCAAGACGATCTGCGCGGAGGCGATCGCGCACGAGCTAAGGATGAAGCTCCTCGTCGTCAACTACGCCGAGGTCGAGTCGATGTGGGTGGGGGAGACGCCGAAGAACGTCGTGGCGGCGTTCCGCGCGGCGGCGGAGCAGAACGCGGTGCTCTTCTTCGACGAGGCCGACGCCATCGCCGCGCGCCGCTCGGCCGGCGACACCATGCCGCACATGCGCGAAGCCAACATCACCGTCAACGTCCTCCTGCGCGAGCTAGAGGAGTTCAACGGCGTCGTCATCTTCGCCACGAACCTCGCGGCGAACTTCGATCCTGCCTTCGAGCGGCGCATCCGCACGCACGTCCGCTTCGAGATGCCCGGCGTCGCCGAGCGCGAGCGGATCTGGCGCGTGCAGTTCCATCCGAGCAAGACCCCGCTGGCGCGCGACGTCGACTTCGGCGCGCTCGCCGAGCGCTACCCGGTCAGCGGCGGCGACATCAAGAACGCCGTGATCAAGGCGGCGGTCATCGCCGCCGCGGAGCCGGGCGCCGACGCCGTCAAGCGCATCCACCAGCACCACCTCGAGCGCGGCATGGACGAGGTGATGGCCGCAAAAGACGTGATGCAGCAGACCCTCTTCGAGGCGAGACCCGCCGACGACCCGTGGCGCCGCGTAGCGCTGCTGGCGCTGGGCCTCGCCGGCGTCGCGCTCGTTGCAGCGCTCGTGGCGCTCGGCATCGCGCTGTTGCGCTGATCACCGGCTCACGTATTTGTTTCCGCGCAGGAAAAACCGCAGCGGCCAATGCGCCGCGTCGCCGCTGTTGTCGATGCCGATGCGCGGCGACACCGCGATGTCGTTCTCGTCGACGCCGGCGTCGCGCTCCGTCAGAAACAAACGAGTCCCGTCGAGCGGCTCGCCGTCGAGCGCGCGGTCGATCGCCAGCGCCGCGCAGAGCTTTCCCGGCCCGTTCATCAGATCGACGTCGCGCTTCGCCTTCGGGCGCCGCGCGCGCATCGACTCGATGCCGCGCACCGGTTCCGCCGCCCTCAGCAGCACGGCCTCGGCGATGTCCGCCTCCTGCGTCACCACGTTCATGCACCAGTGCATCCCGTACGTGAAGTAAACGTACGCGTGGCCGCCGTCGAGGTACATCGACTCGTTGCGCGCGGAGCGCAGGCCGCGGCGCGCGTGGCTGGCCATGTCGTTCGCGCCGAGGTAGGCCTCGACTTCGACGAGACGCGCGCAGAGGAGCTCGCGGCCGATGCGGCGCCACAGCACGCAGCCGAGCAGCGCGCGCGCCACCGTAACGGTGTCCTGGAGATAAAAGCCGCGCGGCAGCCTCGGTGTCATCCTGAGCCGCGCAGACGGCGAAGGATCCCCGGCCCATTGGCGGGGGTTCCCTCGCTGCGCTCGGGATGACACTTGCTTAGCGGAGCTCATCCTCGCGCACGTACCGGTTGATCATCCCCACGAGCTCGCGCTGCACCGCCGGCGGCGCGCCGACGATGTTCCCACGCTCGAGCCAGCGCTGCCCGCCGGAGAAGTCGCTCACCGCGCCGCCCGCCTCAGTGATCAAGAGAGAGCCCGCGGCCACGTCCCAAGGCGAGAGATGCATCTCGAAGAAGCCGTCGAAGGTCCCGGCTGCGGTGTAGGCGAGGTCGAGCGCCGCCGAGCCCGCGCGGCGCACGCCCTTCGCGATCGAGATCACGTCCGCGAAGATGGAGCAGTACGTCTGCACGAACTTCTGCGCGCGGAACGGAAAGCCCGTGGCCAGGAACGATCCCTCCACGCGCTCCTGCGTCGACACGCGCATGCGCCGTCCGTTGCGGAACGCGCCGGCGCCGCGCTCGGCGCTGTAGTAGAGGTCGCGCAGCGGCTCATGGATCACGCCGGCAATGATCTCCGCGCCGCGCAGCAGACCGATCGACACCGACCACACCGGAAAGTGCTGCAGGTAATTCGACGTGCCGTCGAGCGGGTCGACGATCCAGACCCGATCCGCGGTGCCGCTGCGGCCGCTCTCCTCGCCGAGAAACGCATCGTGTGGGCGTTGCTCGCGGATGAACGAGAGGATGGCTGCCTCGGACTCGCGGTCGGCGGTGGAGACCCAGTCGTTGCGCGCCTTCAGATCGGCGTCTTCTTTTCCGAGGTCTTCCCAGTAGTGGAGGAGCACCGCGGCGCCGCGGCGCGCCGCTTCGGTGGCGATTTCGAGGTCGTTCACGACGGGGGCGGATTGTAGTTTATGCTCGACTTCGTCCATGCATCCCCAAACGCTGTCCCATTACCGCATGCAGCGGCTCATCGGTGCGGGAGGCATGGGGGAGGTCTACCTCGCGGAAGACATGACGCTCAACCGCAAGGCCGCGCTCAAGCTCCTGCCGGCGCGTTTCACTCAGGACGAAGAGCGTGTCAAACGCTTCAAGCGCGAGGCCCGCGCGGCGTCGGCGCTCAACCATCCGAACATCATCACCATCTACGAGATCGGCGAGGTCGACGGCGTCCACTTCATGGCCCAGGAGTTCATCGAGGGCCAGAACCTCCGCGAGCGCATCGCGCGCGGCACCATGCCGATCGGGGAGGTGATCGACGTCGGCATCGGCGTTGCCGGCGCGCTCGCCGCCGCGCACGACGCCGGCATCATCCACCGCGACATCAAGCCCGAAAATGTGATGCTCCGGCCGGACGGCTACGTCAAAGTGCTCGATTTCGGCTTGGCCAAGCTCGTCGACGAGGCGTCGCTCAAGGACAGCACGACCGGCGGCGTGATGGGGACGCTGCTCTACATCTCGCCCGAACAGGCCCGCGGCCATCCGCCCGACTCGCGCTCCGATCTCTACTCCCTCGGCGCGGTGATGTACGAGATGCTCACCGGCCGCCCCCCTGTCATCGGCGACAACTTCCTGGAAATGGCGATGTCGATCGCCAGCCGCCGTCCCGATCCGCCGTCGTCGATCGTTCCCGGCATCCCGCCGGAGCTCGACCGCATCGTGCTCAAGGCGTTGGAGAAGGAGCCGTCGTCGCGCTACGCCTCGGCGCGGCAGTTCCTGGGCGACCTCCTGACTCTGCGGCGCGAGCTCGACTTCGAGAACAAGCTGCACTCGCTCGACCCGCACCTCAGGTCGACCCCGGCCATGGGCGACCAGCCGACCGTGCCGATGCAGTTCCTGCGATCGTCATCGTCGAACCGCTTCCTGCGCATGAAGGAAGTGATGCTGTCGTCAAAGGCGGCCGTGATCGCCGCGACGCTGGTCCTCGCCGTCGCCATCGTCCTGGCCATTGCCTCGCGCACGGACATCTTCAGGCAAAACCGCATCGACTCCATCGCCGTGCTGCCGTTCGCGAACGTCTCGGGCAATCCGGCCAGCGAGTACCTGAGCGATGGGCTGTCGGAGAGCATCCTCGACTCGCTGTCGCAGCTGCCCGAAACGCAGGTGATCGCGCGCAGCACGGTGTTCCACTTCAAGGGGAAGAACAGCGATCCGGTCAGCGTCGGCCGCGAGCTGCACGTGCGCGGCGTCGTCAGCGGCGAGTTGATCCAGCGCGGCGACCGCGTGCAAGTCCACGCTGTCCTCACCGACGTAAAAAAGGGGACCCAGGTGTGGGGCCAGCGCTACGACCGTAAGCTCGCCGACGTCCTCGACCTTCAGCGCGATCTCGCCGCGGAGATCTCGTCGCAGTTGCGCGCGCAGCTCACCGGCGACGAGCGCGCCCGCCTCTCGAAGCACAGCGCCGACAACAGCGCGGCGTTCCAGCTCTATCTCAAAGGCCGCTACTTCGCGAACAAGTACAACGACGAAGAGCAGAACCGGCGCGGCATCGAGTACTACAACCAGGCCATCGAGGCCGATCCGACGTACGCGCAGGCGTGGGCGGGGATCGCCGAGGCGTATTACAGCCTTTCGAATCTGCACATGGCGCCGAAGGAGGCCATGCCGCGGGCGCGCGAGGCCGCCAAGCGCGCGCTGGCGTCCGACGACTCACTCGCCGCCGCGCACACGGCGCTGGCGATCGTGCTGGCGTGGTACGACTGGGACTTCAAAGGCGGCGACCGCGAGTTCCGCCGCGCCGTCTCCCTCAACCCGAACGACTCCGACGCGCACGCCGCCTATGGCGACTTCCTCACCGCGCGGGGCGACTTCTCCCGCGCCATCGCCGAGAAGCGCCGCGCGGAGATGCTCGACCCGCTCTCGGCGAATGTGACGTGGCAGGTGGCGCGGACGCTGTTTTACGCCGGCCGCCTCGACGAAGCGAGCGAGCAGTTGAAGCGGACGACGGAGCTCGACGACCACTTCCCCTACACGTACTATCTGCAGGCGCTGATTGCACAGCGCAAGGGCCGCGACGACGTGGCCCTGCAGCTCCTGCAGCACGGGATGCAGCTCGGCGACCGCAGCCAGCTCTTCGTCGGCGCCGAGGGCTACACGAACGCGCGCCTCGGCCGCCGCGCCGAGGCGATGCGCGACGTCGAGGAGCTTCAGGCACGCGCGTCGGGGGCCTACACCGTGCCGCTGCTTCTTGCCCGCATTCACGCTGCCCTGGGCGAGAAGGACAAGGCGCTGGAGCTGCTGCAGAAGGTCTACGACGACCGCAGCGAGTCGATCGTGTGGCTGAAGGTCGACCCGACGTTCGAGTCGTTGCGGGACGATACACGGTATCAGGCGTTGCTGAAGAAGGCGGGGTTGTAGCGGCCATAAACACCTGGTAGGGATTGCTGCCTCCCGCGCCTCTCCTTCAGTATGGCAACACGCAGCGGCGTCCGCGGCACGAGGACCGCCACCGAGCCGAACGCGTTCGGGTGGGGCGTGGCGGTGGCGGCTGTTCTGCGGCATGCGACGCTGCCGTGGCGTGAGGCGCTCGATGCCATTCCGCTCGCGGCGCTGCCCCAGCTCGGCGGGCGGGACAAGCTCTCGCTCGTCGCGCAGTTCGCGGCGCATCAGGCGCTGCTGCAGTTTGCTGGAGTCTCGGACGATGCATTCGATCGCGACGAGTGGGCCGTCGTGCAGAAGCGCGGCGCGGACGCGCGGCTCGTGCGCATCGCCGCACGCGAAGCGGCGGACGCGCCGCCGGCCCTGACGATCGTGCAGCAGTTTGCCGAATCCATCGAAGCGCCAGCGCTCGACGCGCTGCGGCAGTCGTGGGGACGGCCGGACGCAGTCTACTGGGAGATCGATCAGCGCCTCCGCGAGGACGCTGCGGCCGACCTCCGTTGGATGCGCGCCGCGGCGATCGGCGAGATCGCTTCGCCCGCGCCCGACGGTCTGCGCACCCTCCTCGCCGCGCGCGACGCCCGCGTCGGCTACAGCGACGACGCCTGCATCGGCTCGCTCCGCCTCGCACACGACCGCGTCATCGTGCTCGGCGAGACGCCGTCGCCGCTGGCGCCATTGCGGGAGATTGCGAACGGCGCACGGGGCGACGCGGAAATCGTCGAACGTCTCCTCGCCGCGGAACGGCTGATTGTCGTCGTCAAAGACTTCGAGCGCTTCGACGCCGACGCCCGCCGCGTCGTCGAGCTCTTCGCCGCCACCGGCTCCGGCGTGTTGCTCATGCCCGGCGGCAACGATCTCCCCGAGTCGCGGCAATTCATCGTCTCGCCGCGCCTGACCGTCTGCAACCGCAGCCGCCGCTGGCTGCGCGACTTCGTCGATACGCCCGCCTTCCACGCCTTCCTCGATGACGGGGTGCTCCCGCCCGAGAGCACCTCCGTCGACGCGCTGCGCGAGCCCGCGCGGTCGCTCCTGGCCGCGCTCTCGCTCCTCGGCCGCCGCGTTCCCCGCGCGCTCGCCACGCGCTTCCTCGGACAGTTCTTCTTCGGCGGCACGATCGACGACCTCGCCGCGCCGGGGGTCGCGCACATCGAAGACGACACGCTCGTCTTTGAGGCCGATTTGTCATCGATCATTCCTGCGGCGTCGCGCGAATCGCTCTACAAAGTCGCCGCGGAGCTGATTGAGGAGAACGGCGACGAAGACGCACTCCGCGCGTTGCCGCGCCGCTTCCTCTCGCCGAAAATGCGCGAGACGCTCGCGCATGCGCTCATCCGTGCGGGCCGTTACCGCGACGCGCGCGAGCTCGCAAGCGAGCCATTGCTCGCACTGATCGAGCGGCGTACGGGCGAGTACGCCTCGGCGTTGGCGCGGCTGGAGACGATCGGCGGCAACGAGCGGCTTCGCGCGGAATTGCTCTACCTCCTCGGCCGCAACGATGAAGCGCTTCAACTCTGCGACGATCCCTATCTCCGTGCGGTCATCACCAACGATTACGCCGTCACCGTCGCCGATCCCTACCTCGCCGCGCGCCTCGCTTTCTATCGCACCAACGCCGTCGACGACGCTCTCGCCGCCCTCGCCGCCGCCCGCACCACCGCCGAGCGCATCGACGCCGCGCTCGATCATCTCTTCGCGCTCTTCACCGCCGGGCGCTGGCCCGAGGCGCGGGCGGCGGCCCTCGATGCGCTGACGATGATCGACGAGACGCAGGGCGACCGCGCCGCCGGCGGCATTCTCTACATCCTCGCCTTTCTCGCCGCCGACGACGGCCAATGCGCGCACGCCGCGCACCTCATCGCGCGCCTGGAGCGCTTCTACAGCGCGATGCATGACGAGCAGCGCCTGCGCGAGCTCGACCTCCTGCGCGCACAGCTCGAGCTCTCGCGCGGCCGCTTCGCCGCCGCCGCGCGCGCGGCGAACGCCGTTCTCGACGTCCCCGTTTCGTTGCAGATCGCCGAGGCGGCGAAGCTCATCCTCGACGAGATCGATGCCATCGAGGGCCGGGAGACGCCGCTTCGTTCCACCGGCACCACGCCGAACGTCGAGCTGAGCGATCGCCACGCCCTCCTCATCGGCGGGCAGCCGCAGGGCCACTTCGCACGCGCGCTCGCCGCCTGGCACGCCGGCGCCGAGCCGCCGAAACCGTCGACCGGCTCCGAGAAACAGAAGCTCTTCCGTTTTGCGCTGCGCATCGGCTGCCGCAACGTCGCCGAGTCCCTCGGCATCCCGATCGAGCGCGATCAGCGCTCCGACCTCGCCATCCTCCGCGTCGCCGCCACCGCCACGTTCCCTTTCGCCGCGCACGATTTCGGCGCTCTTCGCTGGCGCTTCGCCACGCGCAACCGCCTCGGCCACTGGAGCGAGATCGGCTCGCTGCCGCCGCTCGACCGCGCTGTGCTCGACCGCGTCGGGGCCGAGGGCGATTGGATGCCGTGCGGCGAGCGCGAACTGCTCTTCGTCGACGGTGCGCATGCCTGGTCCGCCGAGTCGCGCGAAGCCGTCGCCGCGATCTTCCGCCTCCGCTCTGAGAACTACCGCCTCCGCCGCATCGTCGAGCAGGAAGAACATGGAGGACAGGCCCTCTTGGCTGTCCCCGAAGGCATCGTCGGCGACTCGCAATCCATGCGCGACGTTTTCGCGCTCATCGAGCGCGTCGGCAAACGCGACGTCGCCGTCTGCATCCTCGGCGAGTCCGGCACCGGCAAGGAGCTCGTCGCGCGGGCCGTCCACCGCCGCTCGCCGCGCCGGCACAAGACCTTCACCGCCGTCAACTGCGCCGCGCTGCCGGAGACGCTCATCGAATCGGAGCTCTTCGGCTCCGTGCGCGGCGCATTCACCGGCGCCGACCGCGACCGCCCCGGCCTCATCGAGACGACCGACGGCGGCACGCTTTTCCTCGACGAAGTCGGCGAGCTGCCGCTGGCGGCGCAGGCGAAGCTGCTGCGGTTTCTGCAGGACGGCGAATTGCGTCGCGTCGGCGACACCGCCAACCGCTCCGCCGACGTCCGCATCGTCACAGCCACGAACCGCAAGCTCGAGGCGGCGGTCGAGCAGGGACGCTTTCGCGAGGACCTCTACTATCGAATCTGCGGCGTCGAGATCGCCCTGCCGCCGCTGCGCGAGCGCCACGGCGACGTCGCCCTTCTCGCCAATCACTTCCTGGCCATCGAGCGCGAGAAGCACCGCGGCGGCCCGGCCTCGCTCGCGCCGGATGTCGTCGCGGCGTTCGCCGCGTATCACTGGCCCGGCAACGTGCGCGAGCTGCAGAACACCGTCCGCGCCGCGCACGCGCTCGCCGGGGAGGCGCGAGAGATCGACATCGAGCATCTGCCGCCGCGCCTGCGCGAGAAACGGCGCGTCTCCGGCGCCTATCGCGACGAGGTCGCGCGCTTCCGCCGCGAGCTGATCGAGCGCTCGCTCGACGAGGCCGGCGGCAACCAGAACCAGGCTGCCATGATGCTCAGCATGTCGCGGCAGGCCCTGGCCTACCAGATCCGGGAGCTCGGGATTTTGGTAAAGCGTTAGCGCGCCGACACGACTTCGTTGCGGAACGCCTCTACAATCTCTCCATGTCTCGGCGGCTGGTGGCGCTGATTGCCGTCCTCATCGCGGGGTGCGCGCTCTACTCCGACGTCACCATCGTGCCGCTCATCGTGCAGCCGGCGAACATCGATCATCCCAACGACCTCAACTCGATGATCCGCAAGGCCGACCTCGTGCGCGCCGTGCAGCTCGCGCCGACGATCGAGGCGAAGCAGAACCGCTCCGCACAGGAGTTGGCCGCCCTCGGCAGCGCCGAGCTGATCTCCGGCCGCTATGACGATGCCCGCCGCCACCTCCGCGCCGCCATCGAGCTCTCGCCGTTCCGCACGACGCTCTCCAACATCGCCTGGGACCTCTCGCAGCTCGAGTACATGACCAACAATTACGAGGCCAGCCTGTACTGGGCAAAGATCGCCGCCGAGCACGGGATGGTCATCAAGAAGTGGCACACCGACTATCTCGCCGCGCTCTCCGGCGTGAACGTCTATCAGGTCAGCGGCCGCCACACCGAGCGCATCTCCATGCGCGCCTCGCACCCCGACGTGCCGCGCATCGAAGTGCGCCTCAACAAGGGCAAGACCGTCACCGGCATCATCGACTCCGGCGCGGTCACGAGCATCGTCTCGCAGCAGCTCGCCGACACGATCGGGTTGAAGTCCCTCGGCGACTTCCAGGGGACGTTCACCGGCCTGCTCAGCGAGCCGATTCCGGTGCGCTTTGCGCTCGTCGACACATTGGAGATCGGCGACATGGTCGTGTCGAAGGTCCCGGTCGCCATCATGGCCGACGAGAAGATGAAGTTCTTCATCGCCGGGAAGAAAGAGTTTCACATCGACCTGCTGATCGGGACGAACTTCCTCAAGGAGTTCCGCACGGAACTCGACTTCCGCCGCAACCTGGCGACGTTCACGGTGCTGACGAGCGCCGACCGCCGCCCCACGCCCGACCAGAACATCTTCATCGAGAAGTTCCGCCCGGCCGTGCGCGGCACGATCAACCGCCACGGCTGGTTCATGTTCATCCTCGATACCGGCTCCGAGGTGACGTATCTGAATGAGCGGCACGTGGAGGACCTGCCGATTCAGCTCTTCGCGCCGAAAATCCACAGCGCGATGCTGCAGGGCCTTGGCGGCTCGCAGAAACACGGTCCGAAAGTGGAGAACGTCGACCTCGGCTTCGACAAGTGGGCCGGCGTCTTCCACAACCTCCCGATGTACGACGCCGGCGAGGCCGACCGCACCGCCGGCATCCTCGGCGAGAACTACCTCCGCAACTTCATCGTCACCATCGACTTCGGCAAGATGCGCATGGACCTCGCCCCCATCAACCCCCTGACGCAGGCGCCCGAAGTGCTCGTGCCGGGGCAGAAGGAGCAGTAGCCGCTCCGTCGGCGCGCCTCTTGCCACCAATCGCGGCGGAGGTTTCCATGGCCGCGAAGACCGCAAAGACGAGGAAGACGAACGGCAAGAGCGATCCCGCCGTCTCCTACAACGAGTTCAAAACCTACGAGGGACAGCGGTACACCGGCATGAAAGTCGGCCGCAGTCACAAGTGGTATTACGACAAGGGCGAGTGGAAGGAAAAGAAGATCACGCCGGACCTCTGGCAGATCAGCTACGCCGTCACCAAGCGCCGGGCCGGCCGCGCTCCCGAGGGATCCGGCGTTCCCGTCGGCACGGAGTACCACTGGTACGTGCTGGCGCATCAGAACGTGTGCAAAGTCAACGCAAACGACTACACGACCTCGCTGACGGGACTCAAATTCAAGATCGCGTACAGGAAAGCGGAGAACGGGAAATGGAGCGCCACGCCGCACACGCAGCGCAAGCGCATGATCTCGTTCCTGCGCGACGTAATCGAGGATCTCGAGAAAGAGGACGAGCAGCAGTAATCAGCGCTTGACCAGCGAAAACGGATCGACCCGCGCTCCCTGCACGCGCATCCCCCAATGGAGATGCGGCGCGGTGACGCGGCCGGTTGCGCCGACCAGTCCCACGACTTGCCCGTTCTTCACGGCCTCGCCGCTCTTCACGTCGATCCGGGAGAGGTGCGCGTAAAGCGAATAGATCCCCAATCCGTGATCGACGATCACGGTGCTTCCGGTGAAGAACAGGTTCTTTGCCAGCACGACGCGGCCGCGGTTCGCCGCATGGACCGGCGTGCCGCTCCTTGCGCGCAAGTCGGCGCCGGAGTGCGGCGCGCGCGGCTCGCCGTTGAAGATGCGGCGTTCTCCGAAGTTCCTCCCGGCCACGCCGGGAATCGGCACTGTGAACGGCTCGTCGGGAACGACGTCCGTCGAGATCCGCCCGTAAATCGCCTCCGTCTCTTTCGACTCGCGATTCGCGCGATCGAGGGCCGTTTTGTTCAATTCGACGAAGCGGTCGTCGACCTTCAGCGGCGTGGTCGGAAATTTCTTCGCGCGAACGTCGATGACGATCTTGCGTCTCTCGACGCGGCCGTCATCCGTCGTCAGCACGCCCTCCCCTTCGTGCGCGCCCGGCTTCGCCTCCAAGTCGACGCCGACGATCGTCGTCCATGCGCCGGCGGCGCGAAACGCCGGGACCTGCTTTCCTTGCCAGATCACCTGCACCGATTTCAGGCGCGGCTCGTCCGGCAGCGTCAGCCGAACCGCGCTGCCCTGGCTCGCCGTCGTCACGGCCGCGGCAAGCAAGGCGGCGATCATCATTTCTTCTTCAACTGTGCCCGCCGCTTCACCGCCCACCCCTCCACCGTCTTCTGCGGCACGCGGCTGAGCGCGAGCGCGTCGGGGGGCACGTCCTTCGTGATCGTGGAGCCGGCGCCGACGTACGCGCCCTTACCGACGCGCACGGGCGCGACGAGCTGCGTGTCGGAGCCGATGAAGACGCCGTCCTCGATCACGGTCTTGTGCTTGTTCACGCCGTCGTAGTTGCAGGTGATCGTGCCGGCGCCGATGTTCACGTCCGCGCCGACCTCGGCGTCGCCGATGTACGACAGGTGCGATGCCTTCGCCCCCTCGCCGAACACCGCTTTCTTCGTTTCGACGAAGTTTCCGACCTTGACGTGCTTGCCGAGGCGCGTGCCGGGGCGGAGGTGCGCGTACGGCCCCACCGCCGCCTCGTCTTCGATGACCGCGTCCTCCGCGACCGTGCCGGTCTTCACGTGCACGTCGTTGCCGACGGTGACGTTGATGAGGTGGACATTCGGTTCGATGACGCAGTCGCGGCCGATCGCGGTCGTCCCTTCGAGGGTGACAAACGGGTAGACGACGGTGTCGGTGCCGATCGATACGGTCGAGTCGATGACGACGGTCGACGGGTTGCGGAACGTGACCCCCTCGCGCATCAGCTTGTCGAGCACGCGGCGCTGGATCTCCGCCTCGGCGACGGCGAGCTGGGCGCGGGAGTCGACGCCGGTTGCTTCCAGCGGATCGTCGACAATGACCGCGCCGACACGGGCGCCTTGTTCGCGGATCATCGATACCACGTCGGTAAGGTAGTACTCGCCTTGCGCATTGTTCGGGGTGATGCGGCGCAAATGGCCGAAGAGACCGGCCGCATCGAACACGTACATCCCGGCGTTCACTTCATCGATGCGCTTCTCGTCATCGGTGGCATCTTTCGCCTCGACGATGCGCAGCACGCTGCCGTCGGCGTCGCGCACGATGCGGCCGTACTTCGCCGGATCGGCCGGCTTCATCGTCAGCATCGTGAGCGCGTTCTGCTGCTGAACGTGCTCGTCAAGCAGCCGGCGCAGCGTTTCGACGCGCGGCAGCGGAACGTCGCCGGAAAGAATCAGCACGTTGCCGGCGGAGACGAACGGCTCGGCCATCTTTACCGCGTCACCCGTCCCCCGCGGCGGGTCCTGCACCGCGAAGCGCGCCCGCTCGCCGACGTGCTTCTGCACTTCGTCGCGCTGATGGCCGACGATCATCACCGGCGGACGCGCGCAGACCTCGGCGGCCAAGTCGAGCACGTAGTCGATGATCGGCCGTCCCGCGGCGCGGTGGAGGATCTTGATTGTCTTCGACTTCATCCGCGTGCCGAGGCCCGCGGCGAGGATCACGACGTCGAGGTCGTCAGTCATGCGCACGCATCCTTTCAATCGTCCGGCCATATCGGTCGTACAGCCGGAGGATCGTCTCGGCCAGCGCGGCCGAGTCATGCCGCACATAGTCCCCCTCGGCGATGATGTCGCCAAAAAACGGAGTGACGCCGAGCTCGCGGATCGCCCCAATGTCGAACTGCACAGGGAATTGATTCTGCGCCGCGTACAGCTCGAGGATCGTCTCGCTTGGACGCCGCCCGTTGAGGATCATGACGTCGACGATCAGCCCGGCGTGCTCGATGAGCGCGCTGAGGTGCTCCTGCGCGCTGTAGCCGTCGGACTCGTTCGGCTGGGTCATGACATTGCAGACGTAGACGCGCAGCGCCTTCGCCGAGCGCAGCGCCTCCGCGATCGGCTTGATCAACAAATTCGGGATGACGGAGGTGTACAGCGAGCCCGGTCCGATGAGGATCAGGTCCGCCTCGGCCAGCGCATCGAGCGCGCGCTGCGGCGGCGCGGCGTCGGGCGGATCGATGCCGAGGTGCACGATGCGCGTGTGCTGCTGGCGCGTGCTCGCTTTCTCGCCGAGGAGCGAGCCGCTGATCGCGACCTCGCCCTGGAGCTCGCTGCCGTCGGCGAGCGTGGCCCGGAGGCGGACGTCGTCGAGCGTCGACGGGTAGATATCGCCGGCAATGTTGAGAACCTCGGACGCCGCGAGGATGGCGTTATCGAACCCGCCGGTGATGTTCGTCAGCGCCGCGAGGAGCAGATTGCCGAGGGAGTGGCCGCCGAGGGACTCGCCGCTCTCGAAGCGGAAACCGAAAAGCTGCGACAGAAGCTGCTCTTCCTCGGCCAACGCGACGATGCAGTTGCGGATGTCGCCCGGCGGCAGCATGCCGAACTCGCGGCGCAGGACGCCGGAGCTGCCGCCTTCGTCGGTCACGGTGACGATCGCGCCGAGGCGGTCGATCGACCAGCCGCCGTCGGCGTCGACGTAACGCTTCAGACCGCGGAGCAGCGTCGAAAGCCCGGTGCCGCCGCCGATGGCGACGATATTCAGGCCGCGATGGCGCATGCGTCGAGGAAGCCGTAGAGCGCCGCGAGTGTGCGCGACGTCGCGGTGCGTGCCTCTTCGCTCTTCGCCGCCGTGTCGCAGAGCCGGTTCAACAGCTCGCGCGAGGTCTGCGAGTGCGCGACGTCGGCGTCCATGTGCACGGCGAAGAACGCGGGAGTCCCGATGCCGTACGACTTCGCCAACCCCTCGATCTTCACCTTCGCCACTTCGGGGATCTGCGACTCGTACGCGTACAGCGCCGCGAGCCCCTCGTGCAGCGCGCCGTCGCGCGCCAGCGAATGCATGCAGGCGATGAGCGTCTTCGTCGCGTCGTTCGGTGCGGCGTTCTCGACTTCGGCGCGCTCGAGGCCGAGCATCTCGCAGAAGCGCAGCCAGAGCTCCGGATGGTTCTCCGGCCCGCGCTCCTCTTCGATGAGGTTCTCGAGCAGGAGCTGGCGCGTGGCTACGTCGGGCACGTGCGAATGCATCGCGCTCAAGAACGTCGGGAAGGCGACGGCGTAGTGGTAGTACTGGCGCGCGTACTCACGCAGCTCGTCGAGCGTCAGCGTGCCGGCGGTCCAGCGCTGGTAAAACGGATGATCGAGCAGTCGGCGGGCGGCGATTTCACGATCTAGAACTTCATGCATGGGCGGAGTCTAGCCCACGTGCTGGGAAATCGAGAGGGTGTTTCCGTCGGGGTCTTTGAACCAGGCCACCTTGTCGCCGCTGGGAGCGGTCCAGATGCCGTTCTTGTCCTGGCCGGGGAAGCCGTAGATCTCGAATTTCACGCCGCGGCCGCACAGCGCTTCGGCGGCGCTGGCGATGTCCGGAACTTCCCATCCGAGGATCGTCCACGGCCACGGCGTGAACTCGACTTTGACGACGCGGATCATGATGCCGTTCGCATCGAGGACCATGGCGAAGCCGTCGTTGCTGACGAAGCGCAGTCCCAGCGCGCCTTCGTAGAACGCGCGGGCCTTGTCGTAGTCGGTGGTCGGGACGAAGGCGACGATCTTCATCGTTCCAAGCATGCGCACCAACGTAGGCGTTGAGCGCCGACCGCGCTTTCGCTACGATGACAAAAAGTGTCGCGAAAACGACAAGCCGACGTGCATGTCTGTCCGGCGTTGCCCGACCCGGTGACGGCGCTGACGCTCGAGCTCGCGAGCGCGCACGAGATCCCCCCGCACATCCACCCGGAGCATCAGTTGATCTACGCCTCGCGCGGCGTGATGACGGTGCGGACGACGCCGGGGACGTGGGTGGTGCCGCCGCAGCGCGCGGTGTGGATTCCGGCCGGGACGCCGCACGGGATCACGATGCATGGGGCGGTGTCGATGCGAACTCTCTACTTCAAGCCGCGCCTGGTGCGCCTGGCGCGAAACTGCTGCGTGGTCAACGTCTCGCCGCTGCTGCGCGAGCTGATCCTGCACGCGTGCACGTTCCGCGCGCTGCGCCGGCGCGCGAAGGCGGAGTCGCATCTGATCGACGCGATCGTCGACCAGTTGACGGTGATGGAGATCGCGCCGCTGCAACTGATCCACCCGACCGACCCGCGCGCCGCGCGCATCGCCGCGGCGCTCTCGGAGCAGCCCGCCGACGCGCGCTCCCTCGAGGCGATCTGCGCGGACGCCGGCGCGAGCAAGCGGACGATCGAGCGCCTTTTCCTCGCCGAGACGAAGATGTCGCTCGGCCAGTGGCGGCAGCAGCTCCGCCTGGCGCGGGCGCTGCCGCTGCTCGCGGCCGGCTACAAGATCACGCGCGTGGCGCTGGAGGCGGGCTACAGCACGCCGAGCGCGTTCATCGCCATGTTCCGCAAGGCGCTGGGAACGACGCCGCGGAGGTACTTCGCATGATCGTCGTCCAGAAGATCGAGCTCACGTGGACGAAAGCGTCGCGCGGCGGCGAAGGCGCGCAGCGCCGCGCGGCGGTGCCTCTGGCGTTCGCGCTGCCGGCGTTCCCCGCGGGCGATTCCGCCTATCACGCGCTCCTCTGCGATGAACGCGGCGGCTTCGCCCCGCGCGACGTGGCGCGCCAAACGTCGCTGCCGGAGCGCGACGCCTGCGTGCTCTTCGAGGTCCGGGGCGACGGCGTTCGCGTCGGCTATGAATGGTCGCCCGCCTGCGGCGCGCCCGAACGCGACTTCGCCCCGCCGCAATGGCTCCTGGAGCTGCGCCGCGGCGACTACGGCCGCCTGCTGCACAACGGGCGCTTCTCGGGCGAAGGCAATTGGTCGTACCAGCAGATCGTGTTCAACGTGGCGATCGCGGACACGGTGTCGAGCGACCTCTTCACGCGCGCGGCGCCGGCGCTCACGGCGGACCTCCGCGAGCGGCTGCGGTAGGATCGTGAACGTGAGGTGCTCGTGAGCTACGTAGATGACAAGCAGGAGCCGGTGAAGCCGGCTATCGATGTGGAAAGGCCCTTAGAAATGGATGGACCCGGAGTTCCTCGCGATCCCTGGCAGTCTGAAGGACGAGGAGATTCCGCGGCCTGGTAGGGGCGCACAGCGTGCGCCCTCGGTCCCAGTGGGCGCACGCCGTGCGCCCCTACCCGTCGAGATCCTTCTCCATCAATGCGCACTTGATCACCACGCCGCCGCGCGTCATGTACACCGTCTCCTTCGTTTCCGTGTAGCCGCAGGCGGCGTAGAAGCCGACGGAGTTGAGCGCCGCGTTCAAATGCAGGTGCGTGGCGTTGTCGGCGCGGGCGACCTCCTCGAGCTTTGCCATCAGCGCGCGGCCGACGCCTTGCCCGACGTACGAGGGATCGACGTACACCGCCATGATCTCGCCTCGGTGGTAATGGCCGAAGCCGACGACCTCCTCGCCGCGCGTCGCCACGTAAATCTCCTGCTCGATGAAGTACTGCTCCGGCGTGATGCCGGCGGCCCACGAGTCGACTTCCTCCGCGGTGTACGCATGCGCGCCGAGCGCGCGGATCGACGCCTCGTGCAGGCGGGCAATGGCGACGCGGTCGGCGTCGGTGGCGCGGCGGATGCCGATCACTTCTTCTTCAGCTCGGTCAGCACGAGCTTCGCCACGGCCTTCAGCGTGTCGAACACGCCGGTGCCGTTCATCGCCACCGCCTCGAACGTCGGCTCGCCTTTGAAGTTGAGCTGACCGTACATCTGGTCCATCGGCAGTGCGGTCGGGAGATCGCGCTTGTTGAACTGCAGCGCGTACGGGATCGTGCTCAGGTCGTAGCCCTGCTCCTTGAGATTCTTCTCCAGGTTCTGCAGCGACTCGATGTTCGCCTCCATCCGCATCTCCTGCGAGTCGGCCACGAAGACGACGCCGTCGACGCCCTTCAGGATCAGCTTGCGCGAGGCGTCGTAGAAGACCTGGCCGGGCACGGTGTAGAGGTGAAAGCGCGTCTTGAAGCCGCGGACCGTGCCGAGGTCGAGAGGGAGGAAGTCGAAGAACAGCGTGCGGTCCGTCTCCGTGGCGAGCGAGATCAGCTTTCCCTTCGCCTGCGGATTGGTCTTGTCGTAGATCCACTGCAGGTTCGTCGTCTTTCCGCAGAGGCCGGGGCCGTAATAGACGATCTTGCAGTTGATCTCGCGCGCCGCGTAATTGATGAAGGTCATCGGCTGCTACTCGCTGAAGAGGCTGTCGATGTCCTCGTCGGTGATCTCCGCGAACGGCGAGTCGAACCGGCTGGACAGGCTTCCCCGCTCCGCCTCGGTCTTCTTCAGCAACTGCTCGAACGTCCGCTCCAGCTCCTGCGAGGCCTTCTTCACGCGCAGGCGCACCAGCCCGAGCGACGACTTCTCGTCGAAGATCACCACGAGGATGGCCCGCTGCGCGACGAGCGAGATGTGGATGTTGTCGCGCTCTCCCTCGTGAAAGAGGATCGAGAACTCCTTCTCCCCGATGAGCTTGGCCAGGCCGTCGGTGGCGGCCACGTTGCCGGCGGTCAGCGACGCCAGCGACGTGGCATCGACGCCGCGCATGTCGCCCTGCACGGCGATCTGCTGGCCGTTTTTATCGACCAGAAAGACGATTTTCGAATTGGAGTCGACCTGCAGACGGTGGAGCGTGTCCTTGATCTGCTGGTACTCCTCCTCATACATGACGAGATCAGGAGTGGCCATTTGGACGAGCCAATGTACTAAATCTCCCGTCTCCCTTCCAGCGCTTTCGCCATCGTGACTTGGTCGGCGTACTCGAGATCGCCGCCCACGGGCAGCCCGAAAGCGAGTCGCGTCGTGCGCACATCGAGCGGCCGGAGCTGCTGCGCGATGTAGAGCGCCGTCGCTTCGCCCTCGACATTTGGGTTCGTGGCCACGATCACTTCGCGCACGGCGCCGCGCTGCACGCGCCGGAGGAGTCCCTCGACGTCGATGTCCTGGGGCCCGATGCCTTTCAGCGGCGAAAGCGCGCCGAGAAGGACGTGAAAGACGCCCTTGAAATCGCGCGTAGCCTCGATCGTCGGAATGTTGAAGGCCTCCTCGACGACGCAGATCAGCGTCGCGTCGCGGCGCGCGTCCGTGCAGAGCGCACAGGGATCGACGTCCGTCATGTTGTTGCAGTTCGAGCAGCGGAAGATCTTCTGCTTGACCTCGACGATCGCCGCGGCCAGCGCCTCGACCTCCGCCGCCGGCCGCTTGAGCAGATGGTAGGCGAGGCGCGCGGCCGACTTGCCGCCGACGCCGGGGAGCTTGGTCAGCTCGTTGATCAGGTTCGCGAGCGGCGGTGCGGTCAAAATAGTCCCGGAATCTTCATCCCGCCGGTCATGGCGCCGAGCGACTTCGACATCTCCTCATCGACCTTGCGGGAGGCTTCGTTGACGGCGGCGGTGACGAGGTCCTGGAGCATCTCGACGTCGTTCGGATCGACGACGTCTTTTTCGATCGTGACGCCGAGGAGCTCCTTGGAGCCGTTCATGGTGGCCTTGACCATGCCGCCGCCGGCCGAGCCCTCCACGCGCAGCGCGGCCATCTGAGCCTGCATCTGCGCCTGCATCTGCTGGACTTGCTGCATCATCTTCTTCGGGTTCATCGGATCTCCTAACGCTTGCGCGGCTCGACGAGCTCGCCGCCGAGGTGCTTCTGGAAGGCCTTCACGACCGGATCTTCCCGGAGGGGCGGGGTCTTTGCGGCGGCTTCGGCGGCGGCCTTTTCTTCGACGATGATCTCGACGTTCGCTCCGAACAGCTCCCGCGCGATCTCGTCGAGGAGCGGCTGGGCGTCGCGCACGCGCTCGCCGGTGAACGAGTCCTGAAGCGAAATGCGCAGGACATTGTCGTTCACGGTAATGGCAGCGTCGGCGAGGAAGGCCGCGGTGCCGGGACGCGCTTTCTTGACGCGATCGAGAAATGCACTGGTGCTGCTGCTGGACGCCCGCTTCGGCGTGGCGACGCGAGGTTGTGGTGCCGGAGACGAGCCGCCGAGGGCCTCTTCGACCGCGCGCAAGCGCGGAAACGTGGCCGCCTTCAGCAGCGCAATCTCCACCGCCAGCCTCTGATGCTCGGCCTTGTTCACCGTCTCGTCGTCGCGCAGCAGCAGGTTGGCGATGCGCAGGAGCTCCGTGTACGAGAACTGCTTCGCCGCCTCGCGCACGATCGCGAGATCCTCGGGCGAGAGCGACAGCATCGCCTCGTTGGCGCCGCCGACGAGGAGCAGCAGGTTGCGCACGAAGTTGAGCAGGTCGCGGTAGAGCAGCTTGAAGTCGCGGCCGTTCGCCGAGGCGTCGTTCAGCGCTTCGAGGATGCCGGCGTGGTCGCCTTCGCCGATGAGCGAGACGACGCGGGCGAAGAATGTCGTCTCGGAGAGGCCCAGCACCGTGGCCACGTCGGCCGCGGTGATCGAGCGGCCGGCGAAGGCGATGACCTGGTCGAGCAGCGATAGCGCGTCGCGCACGCTCCCCTCGCCGCGCCGCGCCACGATGTCCAGCGCCTCCCGCTCCGCCTCGATCCCCTCGGCCTTGCAGATCGTCCGCAGCCGTCCCTCAATCTCCTCGAGCGTCAGCTTGCGCAGTTGGATGCGCTGCACGCGCGAGATGATCGTCTGCGGCACCTTGTTCATCTCCGTCGTGGCGAACATGAAGATGACGTGCGGCGGCGGCTCCTCGATGAGCTTGAGCAGTGCGTTCCATGAGGCCACGGAGAGCATGTGCGCCTCGTCGATGATGAAGATGCGGTAGCGGTCGCGCGCCGGCTGGAACTGCGTGACGTCGCGCAGCTCGCGGACGTTGTCGACGCCGGTGTACGTCGCGGCGTCGATCTCCCGCACGTCCATGTCGATGCCCTCGGTGATCTCGCGGCAGATGACGCACGTGTTGTCAGGCTCCGTGGTCGGGCCGTTCACGCAGTTGAGCGCCTTCGCCAGGATGCGCGCCGATGTCGTTTTGCCGACGCCGCGCACGCCGGCGAAGAGGTAGGCGTGATGGATGCGTTGGTCCCGGATCGCGTTCTGGAGCGTCTGGACCGTGGTCTCCTGGCCGACGACGTCGGAAAAGGTCTGCGGACGGTATTTGCGCGCCAGCGCCTGGTAGGACATGCGGGGCGAAGTATAGAGGAGACAAAACGACCCGTTCGGAAGAGCCCAGGCCTAGCTGTGTCACGCAGGGGATGCACCTTATCGCTGCTTCCTTCCGGACCTGACGAGGTTCGGTGCGCCTGCTGCACAGGACCCGGGCTCATCCGAGCGGGCCGTTGCGTTGCGGGAGATAGAACGGCCGCGACGCGCCGTGTCATTCCGAGCCGCGAAGACGGCGAGGAACCCCATGCGTTCGGCGGGGGGTTCCTCGCTGCGCTCGGAATGACACTCCGCTAGAACGTAATTCTCACCCCCAACCGTGCTGAGGTCGGCGGCGTTCGCAGGAACGGCTTCCCGTAATCGGGGTTCACCGGCGTCGGCGATTTGTTGTCATCCTCGGTGAAGCCCCACCGCTCGTCGAGCAGCACGGCGCGCTGGGTGTTCAGGATGTTGAAGATGTCGAGCAGGATATTCACCGTCGCGCCGCGGAAAGCGATCGGGTACCCGAGGTGGATGTCGGCGTCGTAATTCGACGGCGTCCGCCCCTCGGCGCCGCGCTCGGTGAGGAAGAACTCGTAGCGCGAGTAGGCGTCGGAGAAGCCGTAGCGCGTCAGCGGCGTGCCGCTGCGCCAGTAGGCCGAGAGGCCGACGTTCAGCTTGTACGGCGTATTGTAGACGCCCGACACCTTGAACTGATGCCGCCGGTCGTTCGACAGCGGCCCGCGGTTCGTGATCCTCGAGAGATCGCTGCCGTTCGTGAAGAAGTCGTAGTAGTCGTACGCGGCGGAGATGTTCGGGTCGGCGCCGGCGTTCGTGAACGGCGCGTACTCGCCGTCGTAGTTGCCGTCGAGCTTCGAGTAGATGTAGCTGGCGATGGCCTGCCAGTTGTGCGAGTAGCGCTTCGTCACGTCGAGCTGCAGTCCCTTGTACTTCCGCTCCGGCTTCGGCGCCGGGAACGTCTGCGAGTAGTCGAGCGTGAAGATCTCCTTCATGATCCCCTGGCCCGGGTTGCCGATGCAGTACGTGCCGTCGTCGGCGCAGAGGAAGTCCTCCACCACGCGGCCGTAGCTGCGGTAGATGCCCTTGATGCCGACGGCGACGTCGGGCACAACCTCGCGCTCGCCGCCGACGATGTACTCCGTCAGGTACTGGTTCTTGATGTCCGGGTCGGACGGTTCGGTGAAGCCGCCGAGAATCGCCGAGGCCGTGCCGTAATCAGCTTCGGCGGCCGGATCGGGCGCCGTGCTGGTCGGGCTGTAGTTGATGATGCGCGGCTGGCGCTCGTAGGAGAACGAGCGGATCACCAGGTCCATCGGGATCTGTTCGTAGAAGCGGCCGTAAGAGGCGAAGACCTTCGTGGTGTGGTCGCCGCGCGGATCCCAGGCGACGCCGAGACGCGGCGCGTAGTCGTTCTTCATGTCGATCTGCGTCACGCCGGAAGCGTCGATGATGCGTTGCCGGTCCCAGCGCACGCCGGCGTTGACGGTGACGTTGTTGAACGTCCAGCGGTCCTGCAGATACGCCGCGGTGTTCTTGTGGCGCGGCGAGGCGATGAGCGCCGAGACCGGCGCGTTTCCCACGGTGGCGTCGGGCGTCGTCCAGTACGTGTGCTTGTAGATCGGCTTCGACGGGTTGACGTCGTTGCGGATGATGTCGACCTGTTGCCCGCCCGACATCATCTTCATGACGTCGGCGTCCTCGGTCTCGAATTCGAGGCCGGCCTTGATCTCGTGGCCGGCGAGGTAACGCGTGGCCGAGCCGCCGAACGACTTGCGCTCGAAATTCTTCGTCTGGATCAGGCCGAAGCCGCCGCTGGAGAATAAGAGCTCGTCGTTGACGACTTGGCGGTATTGGATGACGTTGCCGTCCGCGGTCGACGGTCCTTCGGAGTTGCTCTCGCGGTGGCGCGCCGCCGAGGCCGAGAAGATCCAGCTCGAGGCCACCGTGCCGTCGTAGCGCAGAGCGAGGTCGCGGCCGCCGAAATCCTGGCGCCCGAAGTACGTCGACGAGTCGCCGATGAGCGTGTGGTTGGCGTCTTTGATCGCGCCGGTGTCGACGCGCGGGTCCTGCAGGAACGAGAAGACGATCGACTGATTCGGCGCGGCGTTGAACGTCAGCTTGGCCGAGCCGAGGCCGCGGCGGCTGTAGCTGGTGACGATCTTGCCGACGTCCGGTCCTCCCTCGAGCGCGCTGTCGGTGTTGTAGCGCACCCGGTCGTAGGCGCCGAAGAACCAGAGCTTGTCCTTGAGGAAATAGCCGCCGAGGTCGGCGCCGGCGTCGCTGCGGCGGAAGCCGGAGGGCGTGCTGGCCACGATGGTCTTCGTGTTTGCCTGCAGCGAGTCGGTGTCGTCGTAGCCAAAGACGTCGCCGGTGTAGTCGTTACCGCCGGACTTCGTGATGACGTTGACGATCGCGCCGGTGGAGCGGCCGAACTCGGCCTCGTAGCCGCCGGTCTTCACGTTCACTTCGCGGATGAACTCGAAGTTGAGCTGCTTGCCCTGGAAGCCGTACTCGACGCCGGTGGTGTTCATGCCGTCGATGAAGAACGAGTTCTCCGCGCCGGACGAGCCGTAGACGCTGATCGTGTCCTGGTCGGTGTTGCCCGGATTGGCGTCGGAGCTGACGCCGGGCGCGACCTGCACGACGGAGGTGTAGTTACGCCCAGTCGGCAGCGTCTCGATGGCGCGCGTGGAGAAGTTCGTGGCCACGCCGGTCGACGCGGTGTCGAGCACCGGCGCCTCGGCGGTGACGGTGATCTCGCCGCTCGCCGCCGGCTTCATCGACGCATCGAGCGCCGTTTCCTTTCCGAGCGAGACGGTGATGCCGCGCCGCGTCTCCGGCGCGAAGCCTTCGAGCTTGTACGAGACGGAGTAGACGCCCGGCGGCAAGAGCGCCAGGCGGTAGTCGCCGCGCGCATCGGTTTCGGCGACGCGGCTGCCTTGCATCGACGGGCTCTTCGCTTCGACGGTGACGCCGGGAAGCCACCCGCCGCCGCTGTCACCGACGTGGCCGGCGATCGAGCCGGTGGTCTGCGCGAGTGCGCTGGTGGCGAGAAAAACGAGAAGGAAGAGGGAGCGCCGCAGGGACATGGACGACCTCCTTTGGACTGATGCGGTCAGTGTAGTGGTTGGTTCGGATCGATGTCGAGGGAGCGGCGGAACGACGCCTGCGCGGCGCGCTCGTCGCCGAGGCAAAGCTGCGCGGTGCCGCGCGAGGCGAAGGCGAGGGCGTCGTTCGGCGCGAGCTCCGTGGCGCGCGCGAAGTCTTTCAGCGCCGCGGCGCAGTCGTTTCGTTTGAGCGCGTCTTTGCCGCGCAGCAGCAGCGACCGGCTGAGGTTCCACTTCGTCGCGGCGTGATCGGGGTCGACCTTCAGCGCCTGTTCGAACGCGGCGATCGCTTCGCCGGTGCGGCCGTCTTCGCGCAGGATCAAGCCTTCATTGCTCCACGAGCCGGCGGTGCGCGTCGAAGTTGACGATGACGGCTCGTTGCCGCCGACGTAGCCGAGGGCTTTGAGCTTCGCGATCTGTTCGTTGCCTCCCGGTGCGGCTGCTTGCGCGCGGTGGTAGGAGCGCCGATAGGCGTCGACGTCGCGCGGCATGCCGAGGAGCTCGAGGAGCGTGGGACAGATCTCGACGACGGAGCGGGGGAGCGGGCCGCGCGGATAACGCAGCACGATGCCTTCGTCGCGATGGTTGTCTGCCGGCTGCTTGCCCGAGGGCTTCGTCCAGTCGAAGCCGTGATCCGAGGCGATGAAGAGCGTCGCGCCGGTTTTCTCGGCAAGTTTTCGGTAGTCGCCGGCGATGGCGTCGATGCGCGCGAAGTAGTCGTGCGGCACGTCGGGCGCGAGGAGATGGCCGAGGGCGTCGGTGCCGTCGAAGTAGACGATGGCCAGGTCGGGGTGATCGTTGTTGATGAGCCGCAGCATCGTCGTGTGCCGCAGCTCCGTTTCAACCTTGATGCGCTCGACGCCTGCTCCGCCGCCCTTCTCCACGATCTCGCGGTCCGACACGATCGTGCCGTTCACGCGCTCCGGCGGATATGTCGCCCACAACCCGACCACGTCGACACGGCGCCCCGTCGACGAGACCATGTTCCAGATCGCCGGCACGGCGCGCTCGTCGCTCGTGATCGGCTCGCGCTGCCGTGTGGCTGGGTTGTAGCGCGTGAAGTCGAGGATGCGGTGCCGGAGCGGCGAGACGCCGGTCATCATCGTCGTCCATACCAGCGGCGAGAGCGGCGGATGCTGCGTCAGGAGCGGCCCGCGCGCGCCGTCGCGCGCCAGCGCGGCGAGGTTCGGCATCGTGCCGTCGGCCATCAGTTTGTCGAGGAGCTGCCAGTCCGCGCCGTCGAGCCCGACGAAGATGACGCGCGGCCGCGGCGGCTCCGCCGGCTTCGCGCAGGCCGCCGCGACCATCAGGACGATGAGCAGTCGTTTCACGCGGCGTGATTATCGCGCCCCCAAGGCACGCGCGCCGTCATCTGCATCGCTGCGAAGAGGCTGACGATCGCGCCGATCGTGATGGCCAGACCGGTGAAGCCCTTGAAGAAGAAGGCGTACGAGAAGAGCACGAGGTAGACGAACTGCGACAGCGCCGCCTCGCGCCAGGCGAAGCGCGCATTCACCACGACGCGCAGGTAGCTGACGACGAGAAAGATCGACACGGCCGAGCAGATCAGAAACGCGGCGTGGATGGAGACGTGGTCGACGAGGTAGGCGAGCAGCAGGTGAAAGGCGAAGAACGACGTGGCCAGGAAGAAGTAGTGCATCGGATGGAGCTCGATCTTGCGCAGCGTCGCGATCACGAACATGAAGAAGAAAAAGAAGAGCAGCGACACCGGGGCGAACATGCTGATGCGGCCGGCCAGCGGCCCCGGCTGCAGCTTCTCCGGCATGACCATGCCGATGCCGTAGCCGCTCACGACGTTCGCATACTTCCAGGTGAGGAGCCAGCCCGTAGGCGTCGGCTTCTTGACCGTCGGCGAAAGCGATCCCTGCGGAAAGTCGATGGCCCGGAAGTTCGTCTGCATCTCCAGAACGAAGTCGTGGATCTGCGACACGTCTTTGCCGAACGAGTACTTCCATGTGCTGAGGCCCTGCGACTTGTAGCCGGTCTCGACGCGGATGGCGGTGCCGGGTGGGCGGTGGACGACGGCGGTAACGCAGCCTTTGCCGACCGTGGTCGGCACCGGCTGTCCGTCCACGCGCAGCACGAGATCGTCATAGATGGCTTCGGGGGCCGGAAAGACGATGTTGATCGTCACCTCGTCCGACGGCGTGGTGTTGCGGACGACGTAGTCGCCGCGGAAGTCGACGCGGTACGTCGCGAACCACAGCAGTCCCTTCTGCCGTTGATCGAGGTCGAAGGCGACGCGAACGCGGCTGCGCTCGACCGGGAGGGTGGTGGTGATCTCCTCGTTGACGATCTTCTTCGTGTTGGTCTGGGGATCGTCGACGGTCTTCTGGACCGTGCGCGACGTCGTGGCGCACGGCGGCGTCTGTTCCTGCGGCGCTCCCCACGCCGACTCGACGGCCGGCCCGAGTCCGTTGCCGGCGTCGTGCGTGCGCGCGAAGATCGAGGCGCCGAGGACGATCCAGGCCAGGGTGGTGCAGAGAAAAATGGCAATGAGGGCGAGAACGTAGCGTCCGAGCATGTGCGGCTCCTTTGAACCGCAAAGTGCTTTTCAATTGGGGCACTGGTGTGGCGGCGGCGGGGCGATTTGCGTCGCGTTCGGCAAGGACTTGTCTGGAAAATCAGGGTTCGACCCTGGAAAGTGAAGGTCGGACCGGGTCGGACCTTGAAAAGTGAAGGTTCGACCTTGGGAAGTGAAGGTTCGACCTTGCCTCGCCAGGACGTGACGATCGACGCGTCACCGCTGCTCTCCCGGCGCGCCCATGCATGACAACACCGGTCTGATCGTAGTCTGCGGAGTGGAAAAGATCACCAAATGAACCGCGACCTTCCGCGGTAGGGGAAGCACCCGCTAGCGCCCCTCCTATGCAGGAGGTGTCCGGTGAAGAACGTGTCCCGTTTCCTTGTGCTCTTCGCGTTCGCCGTCACGGCCGACGCGCAGGTGGTGATCAAGCTCGACAACTCGTTCATCAACGACTTCGCGAACCGCGCCACGATCACCGCGAATTACATGGTGGTTCACGCGCACCCGCGTCCGAATCCCGGTAGCAAGGACGGCGACCTCCACGTCGCCGGTACGGCGAAAGAGATCGGCCTCGCCGCAGTGGCCGAGATCATGAATGCGAAGGACGAGAAGCCGGCGATGGACGCGATCCACGCTGTCGAAGGGAAGGGCGAGACGATCGAGGTGACGGGAGCATGGCGCCTGTGGGCGGAGCACGCCGGTGGCACGGACCAGATCCAGACCGACGACACAGCCGGAATCATCAAACACATAAGGAACACGAACCCCGATCACGTGTTTCAGATCCACCCGATCACGAGCGTGAACGCCATTGACGTTCGTAAGGGGTTCCACCCGACCGCCGGATTCAAGCCGAAAGACGCGGAGCAAGCGTTCACGCAGTACGAGAACCTGCGTTGCAGGATCATGCCCGGCTCCGATCAGACGACGATCATGACGAACATGGCAGGGTTCAATTACGTGAAGTTCCGCATGGATCTGGTCGAGGATCCGACGCCGTTCGCCGCCGGCGACGGCACGTTCGCATATGCGAGTGTCAGCACGCTTGATGACGAGCTGCTGATACGCCGCCGCCGTATGATCTTCCTGGCCGGGACACCGCCGGAAAAAGCGGTGAAGAAGATGAAGACGGGCGATCACATGATCGTGCTTGGCATTCCCCGCATCGACCTCGCGCTGGTGAAATTCCGCAGGGACAACGCGGCAAACCGCCCCGAAGTGCTCGACTGGAACCTGCCGTATGAGATCGTGGTGGTGGGGGTGTTCGCACAGTAAGGGCTTGGCGGAGAGAGTGGGATTCGAACCCACGGTACGCGGTTAACGTACACACGCTTTCCAAGCGTGCGCCTTAAGCCACTCGGCCATCTCTCCGGGGTCGGGTCAGTCGATGGATCGGGCGTTGCCGGCTGGCGGAGAGGGGGGGATTCGAACCCCCGGTACCCTTTCGGGCACAACGGTTTTCGAGACCGCCGCAATCAACCACTCTGCCACCTCTCCGTTTTTTCCGGCCGCCGGCGCAGCGTCTGAAAGAATCGCTGCAGGAGCTCGCGGGAGCGCTCCTCTTCGAACCCGCCCGTCACCTCCAGGCGGTGATTGAGACGCGGGTCCTGGACGAGGTTCCCGAGCGTGCCGCAGAAGCCGGCCTTCGGGTCGTAGGCGCCGAAGATCAGCTGCTCGACGCGCGCGTTCACCAGCGCCCCGGCGCACATCGCGCACGGCTCGAGGGTCACGACCATCGTCGTTCCTTCGAGCCGCCAGTCGCCGATCGCGCGGGCCGCCTCGCCGATGGCGATCAGCTCCGCGTGTCCGAGGGGATCGCCGGACTCGCGGCGGTTGCGCCCGCGGCCGATGATCCTCCCCTCCCGATCGACGACTACCGCCCCAACCGGGATCTCTCCCTCGGCGGCGGCCGCTTCCGCGAGCGCAAGCGCTTCTTCCATCCACTGCGCTCGATCCATCTTCAAAGAGTACAACGGCGGGCTCGCGTGCCCGCCGTCAGTCCGTGATCGTTTTGGTGCACCCAGGAGGACTCGAACCTCCAACCTTCTGATCCGTAGTCAGATGCTCTATCCAATTAAGCTATGGGTGCGAGCACGGAAAACTAACCGGACGGTGCCGGGGTGAATTCCGAGCCGCGCATTCTAGCCGCCGCTCCCGAACCGTGCAAGTTTGGCCCGAGGCACGTCGATTGCGGTAGACTTGGCGGCCTCAGACGAGCAGTTGGTTTCACGGCCTCTACGGTTGGCTACTGCCTACCCCACCCTTCCCCAGCCAACCGTGGAGGCGTGATTTTCTTCACCATGCCCATCGATCGGAACGCCTTCTTCGCCCGCACCATGCACACCCCTGACACTGCCGAGCGGGCGGAGCTGCGCGCCGCGTTGCGCGATCTGTCGAAGTCGCTGTTGCCGCTGCACCGCGCGCTGATCCAGGCGGCGCGCGAGGACTACGCGTTCGCGCATGGAAAGACCGTCACGCCCGCGCAACTGCTGCAGCTCGTCACCGACGATCCGTTCTTCGCCTGGCTGAAGCCGATGACGGCGATCATCGTCGACATCGACGAGATGACGCGCACCGACTTCGAGGCCGACGCGGCCCGCGGCATGGCCTCGCGCGTCGAGCAGCTCTTCGACGGCGCGATGAAGGAGCGCTACGTGCCGCTGCTGCAGCGCGACGTCGACGTGGCCATCGCTCACGCGGCCATGCGCCGAGCGCTCGCTAAACTTCGCGCTTGACCTCGCGCACGTTCGGCACATCGCGGACGAAATCGCGGTCGCGCGGATCGACCTGGATCTCCTGCCCGTGTTTGCGGAACCGGTATTTGCGTCCGCTGGGACCGTAGAACGTCATGTACGAGTAGCCGATGTAGCGAAACGTGGCGACGTTTTCCGTTTCCATACATCAAGGTAGTGACGCAAGACACGGAAACGTTTCACGGCCCGCCGTAGATCACGAACGGAGCCCAGTAGAGCGGCTGCTTGTGAATCTCGTCGACGTTCTCGGAGTGCAGGAGAGACAGTTTCGCGCGGCGCAGCGCCTCGGCGGGCTCGACGCCGTTTCGAATTGCGGCATACATCGACTCCATCAATCCCGGCGCGGCCGAGTCGCTCACGTTCCACTGCGCCGCCACGACGCGCCGCGCTCCGGCGCCGAGAAAGGCCCAGGCCAAGCCGACCAAGCCTTCGCCGGCATAGCTGCGGCGGCCGGCACTGTTGCAGCTGGAGATCGTCACGAGCTCCGCTGCCAGCCGGCGGTTCACGATGTCGCTGCCGCGGAGCTGGATGCCGTGCGCATCGGGTGCGAGGATCACCGCCGACTCCAGCGGCGCTGCCGTGCTCGCGGTCGCGTGCGCGGCGAAATGAATGTAATCGAACGTTTCCGGGCGCGCCGCTGCGTACGATGCCGGCGTCGCGGCCGGGCCGGAGAGGATGACGCAGCGCGACGAATCGAAATGCTGCGCCACGTTGGAGATTTCCAGGCCCGATTTCCGTAGCCAAGGGAAGGAGCGCCCCGCATCGGGAATGTTGCCGACGGCAAGGAGCCGGGCGTCGGACATGCCCTTCCACGCCGGCGTCGAGGCCAGCAGATGCAGCGACGGCGAGTAGCTGACGGTGACATCGTCGATCCAGTAGTGCGGCTGCGGCGCCGGAGCGATGAGCGTTTCGAAGTTCAGGGCAGTGAGGTGCGCATCGGGAAGGATGATCACGCGCGACTGCGGCGCGATCTTCGCCGGCGCGACGAGCATGGCATACAACTTAGGTCCCAGCGTGCTGCGCCTCAGCGAATGCCGCGTCGACTGCAGCTCGGTGAGGTAGGCGTCGACGGTGCGGTCGATCTCTTCGTCCGCGGGAAGCGGGGCGAGCTTGATGCCCTGCGGCGTGATCGTCCAGAGCAGCGACCTGCGGGCGCCGACCCAGTAGACGAGGATCGTGGCGTTCTTCGCCCGGGCCAGCCGCACCGGGTCGACGGAGAGGCCGGTCTTGATGCCGACTGCCTCACGCAGTGTGCGCGCGCGGCTGCGCTCGGCGACCTCGAGAGCCTCGGCGATTCGCCCCGACTGCCGCAGCATGTCGATGTAGCCGTCGTAGAAGCTGAGGAAGTTGCGCTCGAACGACAGCAACGGCTCCTTCCCTTGGACCTTCTCACGCGCTTCCACGCCGGTCTTCAAGGTCGCCTCGTACATCTGTTGCGCTTCGGCGAGGTGTCCGAGCCTTGCGTAGATGCCGGCTTCGTAGCCCTGCACGCGCCAACGCGTTGCAGGCTCGAGCCCCTTCGATTCGAGCACTTGGTTGAGGATCTCGAGCGCCGCCGCCGGGTTGCCGGTAGCGTCGAGAATGCGTGCTTTGTCGACCAAGTCGACGAGGACTCCCTTGGGGTCGTTCTGTCGCGTCTTTAGCGCCTGGTCGTTCCACTTCTTCGCCGCATCGTAATTGCCAAGCCGGAACTCGATCGAGCCGAGCTGATGATAGGAGTTGGCCAGTGCTGCCCGATCCGCGCCTCGCTTCGCGATGGCAAAGGCCGCATTCGCATACGGCAAGGCTTGGTCGTATTCCATGCGCCGTACATGAGCCTCGGCGATGTGAACCGATGCGATGTGCTCGTAATAGGTGTTCGACTGCTGACGTGCGGCGGTGAGAGCAGGCATCAAGAGCTGCAGCGCCCGATCGGGATCGCCGCTGTCCAGATAGCACCAGCCGAGGTTCGCGTTCGCCGCGAGCTGGAGCGGCGGCGCCTGCGCGGCGTCCGCGTACTTCGATGCCTTCGTGTAGTAATCAATACCTTCGGCCCACCGGCCGTCATTCGCCGCGTGGTAGCCGAGGCTTCCGTACGCCATGGCCAGTGCCGGCATCTGCTTTGCGGCCATGCCGGTTTCGATGGCTTTCTCCGCACACTGCTTCGCGTCCGCATCCTTCTTTAGTCGAAAGAGAACCGCGCTTCGCCGCGCGGCGATCTCCGGACGCAGCTCCGGACAGCATCGCGCTGCAAGGTCATCGGCGCTCGAGAGGATCTCGTTGGCTTTCGCTGGGAGGAGGGCGGCCTGCGTCATCAAATGACGGACCGCCGGCAACGAGGTGCCAGCGGCGGGTGTTTGCTCCAGCAAGCGCAGCGCGCGCTTCGCGTCCCTCTTGGCAAACGATTCGGCCTCGAGGACGGTGAAGAGCTGATGCCAGTAAGCCTGTGCCGCGAAGCGTTGCTCCCCCTGCTTCGCAATGAGCTCCGCGGCCAGGTAGTTGCCGCGCAGAATCGCCGTCCGCCCTCGCGCGTACAGCGTCTGCGCAGAGACCGGGGCGGGCGCCGCACTCCGCTCCTTCCGCGCGTGGCAGGCCATGGCGGCGAGAAGGAGCAGCGCCGCGGCGCCGCGCCTCATGGCATTGGTCCGCCGTTCGTGGTGCCGCCGCTGCCGCCGGCGTCACCGCAGTTGTCGCAGCCGAGGTTGATGCGAAACATGGTGAGCTGCTTCATCCCGTTCGAGGCGACGACTTCGCCGAAGAAGATACGCCCGAAGTTTTCGACCTCGACCGACGACTTGAACTGTGTGACGCCCAAGCTATTGTCTTCCCTGGCCCTCGGTACGTCGACGTCCTGGAAGATCGAGTAACGGAGATGGTTCTGCGCGTTCTGATTGATGGTGGCGTGATCCTTCGCGTACAGAGGGGGGTCATTGCCCAGGGTAGCTTCGTCATGCCAGTTGCAGATGTTGTAGGGCCAGCTGTTGCCGGCCAGGCTGCTCGTCCCGGCGGGATTGCTTCCGGCGCCGGCGGCCACCGGAACTTGCATCGCGCTTCTGACGGCGCTGTGAAGAGACGTGTAGACCGGGTCCCGGTCGATGTCCGCGTGTTTCTCCAGATTCACCTTCGCGCCGCGGACGCGCACGCCGTACATCTCGCTGGCTCCGACCCAGACCGGCGTCTCGGTCTTCGGCGTTTCGATGCCGGGCAACTGAGGTTTGCCGGGATTGTCGTGCGTCGAGCGGAGGATGGCCTCGGAATGCTCGATGTAGAGGTCATCATTGATGCGTACGTCGTCGAGCACTGAGCGTACCGTCGTGGTGTAGGCGCCCTCGTCCTCCCCCTCGGTTCCGCGGACCTCGCTGTAGGCGTGGCCGACGTAGAGGTAGAAGCTCTTCGGGCCCTCCTCGCCGAACTGATATTTCCCGGGTACGGCAAAGTTGACGTGCTTCTCCGAGGCCGAGGCGAAACCGCCGGTGATCGAGAGTACCGACGGTGCTATGGACGGCAGCGCCGTGAACTGCCCATTCTTGTCGTGCACCCACCCGCCGAATGGGAGCGCGTAGGCGTGGTAAAGAAAGATGTGTTTCCTCATTTTTTTGAACATGGCGTCCTCTCTTTTTGGGTCATCCGACTGTGAACTCCGCTTGAGACACCGACACCCCACCGATGCCGGTAACGAGGAGCGAGTAATCGCCAGGAGGGAGAGTGCCGCCGGGAATGTACACGTCGATCGGCTTCTTCGCCTCCTCGGCGGTGGCCTGGCCCTTGATCCAGACCTTGCCGTGCGCGTCGACGACCGCGTACTTGTATTGCGGCGGAATCACGAACTCGAGCGTGTATGGCGCGCGGCCATTGATGCTCTTGATCTCGTCGCGCTGGTCGCCAATCAGGTAGACCGGCACGACGTGCGGCTCTCGCTCCTTCGTCAATTCCGTGCGTGTGTTCGCCAGTTGCGTGCGTGTTCTCTCCAGTTGCGCACGCAACGGCACGACGAAAGTGATCTGCTGGAGGCTTGCGGTAAGGACGACGGCGGCTGCGAAGCCGAGAGCAGGTTTGGATCTCCACCAGACCGGCTGCGCCGGCACAGGTTCGACCACCACCTTCGGTAGGACCGTGGTGAATCGCAGCGCGTCTTTGACGTCGGCAAAGCAGGTGTCGCAGTCGGCGAAGTGCTCTTCGAATGCGGTCCGCTCGGCGTCGCTCAATTCGCCGAGCAGATATCCCTCGGCAGCGTAAGTATCGATGGCTTCGGTGTGTTCCATGGCTCGCTCAGTGGCCGCTCCGTGGCGGCTTCCCCTTCTCTTTCGAATATAGAAATCGGAATCGCGCGACGGCCCGGTGCAGTACGACGCGCAGGTAATTGCGGGTGCAGTGGTTCTTGGCGCAGATCTCGTCTTTGGGAGGCTTGCGGACGAAGATGTCGAGGATGATCTCCCGCTCCTTCGCCGTCAGCAGCGTCAGCGTGCGCCGGACGACCTCGGCCTCTTCGCGTTTCACCAACACGTCTTCGACGCTGGGACCGGGAATCGGGACGTCGCCGTTATCCTCGATCGGCTCATAGCGAGGGTCCCGGTAGCCCTCCAACACGACGAGGTCGCAGATGCGAAAGACGAAGGCGCCAAGGCTCTCCGGCGACCTGATCGCGTCAGGCACGCGCAGCTTCTCGAAAAAGCGCGCGAAGGTTTCCTGGATGATGTCGTCCCGGCGGGACTTCGCGAAGCCGCGCCTGGACAGTTTGATGGCCAGCTTTTCTCTGAAATAGGTGTCGAAGTGGTCCACGGTCATCGGATCGCCCTCACGAAGACGGCGCAGATACTCCGCGTCGAATGGGTAGCGATCCACGTGCGGCCTTCCTGCGGGACCCGGTACAGCCCGGAGAGAGACGGGGTTATCGATTATGGAGTGACCGCCGCTCCGATTTCCATACCCATCGTCTGGAGTCGTGCTCACGTGTGGCTACCTCAATGGAAGTAGTGACGCAGAGCACAAAAACGTTTCAACCAACGGTGCGAAATGTTGCGTTGGCCTCCCCGGCAGGGCTCGAACCTGCGACCCACAGCTTAGAAGGCTGTTGCTCTGTCCACCTGAGCTACGGGGAGGTGAGGGGTTGTTGGGTTCTTAAGAACCAAATTGGTCGGGGCGAGAGGATTCGAACCTCCGACCCCCTGCTCCCAAAGCAGGTGCGCTACCAGACTGCGCTACACCCCGACTCTTGCGAACGTTCACTCAACAGGGGGTGCTCGGCGCTCATTTCAGACGGCGCGCGCCGGCACCTCGTCGACGCGGCGCGGCGGCAGGAGCTGTTCCCACTGTCTGGCCGTGGCCTGGTCGAGCACGAACTCGAACGCGTGTCCGTGCGAGCGGAGGCGCAGGGCTTTACCGACCACGCTGTGGCCGGTCGCCGTCTCGTCATCGTATTCGACCTCGTCGATGTGGCGGAGCTCCATCGTCGCCTGAAGATCGGCGTTCTCGTAGTGCAGGGCGTCGTTGTCGAGCGCGAGGGAGACCGGAATCTTCTGCATCCCTTCGAGAAAGTCGGCCCGGCTGACGATGCGGCAGTTCGCCCGCCGCTTGGCCATCATCTCGTCGAGTTGGTCTTTGGTGCGCATCCGCAAGAAGACCCAAATGAGAGCGGCGAGAACGACGAGTCCAACGACGGTCACGGTTCCAAGCCAGGGCATGGCCGACCCTCCTTATCTCCTGCTACGTGACAAAATCGTACGCCATTTTCACAGAAACGTCACGAACGGAAACGGTCGTAGAATCGCGCCCGCATGGCCGCGGGAAAGCGGGGGAACGTACGCCACGAGCATTCCTCGGGCGGCGCAGTGATCACGCTTCGCAACGGCCGGCCCTACGTGGCCATGATCGCCACGCGCGGCCGCACGCGCTGGGGCCTGCCGAAGGGCGCCGTCTCCCAAGGCGAGACCTCGGAGGAAGCAGCGCTGCGGGAAGTGCGCGAAGAGACGGGCCTCGAGGCGAAGATCGTCGGGAAGCTCGACACCATCGAGTACTTCTTCCGTGTCGCCGACACGCTCATCAAAAAGCGCGTCGACTTCTACCTCATGCAGCACACCGGCGGCACGCTGCAGCCGCAGCTTAGCGAGGTTGACGACGTCGAGTGGGTGCCCCTTTCCGACTCGATCGAGCGGGCGAGCTTCGACTCCGAGAAGAAGCTGCTCGAGATCGCGGCGCGGGAGATGGCGTCTTAGCGGCGAGGCGGTCCGCCAGTGTCGGCGCGCGCCGCGACGACGCCTTCCGGTTGCTCTCCCACGTCCGTTCGCCGCCGATCTCGTCGACGCCTTTGTTCGAGATGATCGAATTCGGCGCGACCTCGGTCACGTCGACACGGTCGTTCGCGTACTCGTCGCGATGCTTGAGCAGGAGCCACTCGTTGCCCTTGTCGCCGTAGCGGCCCTTGATCTTCACCAGGGCCCACTCGCCGAACATCTTTTTCCCGTAGAGGCGGAACGTCAGCTTCCCCGACTTCAGCGCCTTCACCGGATCGTCGCCCGGCTCGATGAACTCCCACCCGCCGTTGTCCCAGATGATCACGTTCCCCGCGCCGTAATTTCCCTCAGGGATCACTCCTTCGAACGACGCGTAGTCGTACGGGTGGTCTTCGGTCATCATGGCCAGGCGCTTTACCGTCGGGTCGTACGACGGCCCTTTCGGCACCGCCCACGATTTCAGCACCCCCTCCATCTCCAAACGGAAGTCATAGTGCAGATGCGACGCGTGGTGCTTCTGGATGACGAAGATCGGCAGCTTCGCCTTGCGCGGCTTCCCGCCCGCCGGCTCGGGCGTAGCCTGGAAGTCGCGCATGGAGCGGTATTTCTTGAGCAGGTCTACGATGCTTTCCTCCTCTTAGCCGGGGCGCGTTTGCGCGACGGCGCCCGCTTTCGCGACGACGACGCGGCGCGTTTCGGGGAGCGCTTCGCGGGGGCGCGGCCCTGTCCGAGGCTGCGGCGCAGCGCTTCCATGATGTCGATGACCTCGCCGCCGCCCTTCTCCTCCTCGCGCGGCTCGATCTCGATTGTCTTGCCGCGGGACTTCTCACGGATACGCTCGAGCAGCCGCTCGCGGTACTCGTCCTTGAACTGCATCGGATTGAACTTGTCCTCCGTCAGCTCGTTGATGAGCGTCTCGGCGAGCTGCACTTCCTTGTCGCGCACCGGAGCGTCCGACTCGAGATCGACGGCGCCGAAGTCGCGTACCTCGTCGGCGTAGAACATCGTGTGCAGCACGAGGCCCTTGTCGAACGGGCGGATGACGACGAGGTGCTCCTTGCCGGCCGCGACCCAGCGCGCCACCGCGACGCGGTTCTGCTTCTTCATCGCCGAGGCCAGCAGCTTATACGTCTTGCCGCCGCCGGGCGCGGGTCCGAGGAAGTAGGCCTTCTCGAAAAAGATCGGGTCGACTTCCTTGAGATCGACGAACTCGGTGATGTCGAGGGCGCGGCTGTTGTCGGTCTCGAGCGCCTCGATCTCTTCATCTTCGAAGGTGACGTACTTGTTTTTCGAGATGGCGTAGCCGCGGATCAGCTCGTCGGAGTCGACGATCTTCTCGTGATGCGGGCACCACCATTTACGGTTCACGCGCGTGCCGCAGCTGGCGTGCAGGAGATTGAAGTGAACGTCTTCCGATTTCGTGGCCGTGTAGAAGCGCACCGGGATCGACACGAGGCCGAACGAAATCGTGGCATTTCGCAGCGGTCTGAGAGCCATAGGTCCTCCGCGATGAGGTAGTTGCATCTGCCGTTCCCGCCGCAACTGATTTAGATTCAGCGGCTTCCGCGGCGTGAATTTTGCATTGCCGGGCTCGGTCGTGGATTCTTCCATCCGCAGGACGTTGTGGGGCGCTTTCGCCGCGCTGGCGCTGCTGGCGTTGATCGGCCTGGCCCTGACCATGACCGTCCTTCAGACCGGCAAGCAGCAGGAGTACCGGATCATCCACGGCTCCGAGCCGCTCAACGACGCCGTCAACGCCATGGACGATGACACCACCATGGTGATCTCCGCGGCGCGCGGCTTCCATCTCACGCGCAATCCCCAGTTCCAGCAGGAGTACGACGACGCCGTGCGCGAGTTCGGCAAGAACGCGCAGTCGGCCATGCGCCTGGCCACCGACGCGCGCGACGTGAAGCTCGTCGGCGACTTGCGCCGCCACTTCGAGCAGATCAAGCCGCTCACGAAGGCGGAGATGGATCTCGCGCAGGCCTCGCGCTACCCCGAGGCGGATCAAAAGATGTTGGAGGTCGCCCGGGTGCGCCGCTCTGCGCAGGATTTCAGCGGCACGATGCTCGACGAGCATCGCCGCCGCCAGGCCGCCGATCTCGATCGCATGACCAGCATGCGCCTCGGCCTGTCGATCCTCATGGTCGTCGTCACGCTCGTCATTCTCGTCGTGGCCGCGTTCACGGTCATGCGCATCGAGCAGCGCCTGGCGCACTCGATCAGCCGCCAGATCCGCCGCACCGAGACGATGATTGCCGGCATGTCCGACGGTGTCGCGCTCATCGACGACGAGGGCAAAACGGTCTTCATCAATCCTGCCGGACAGATGCTCCTCGGCACGTCCGAGGTCGGCGTTCCGATCTTCCGGCAGACCGAGGTCTACCGGCTGCGCGACGAAAACGGCGATCCGCTCGACGCCAAAGAGCTGCCCGCCGCGCAAGCGCTCTCCACCGGCAAGAGCGTGCAGGACCGCACCCTTCTCATCGCCCGCGACGACCGCCAGGTCGCCGTGTCGCTGAACGCTACGCCGCTGCATGAAGAGGGGCGGATCACCGGCGCCATCGTCACATTCCGCGACATCACCGAGCGCCGCCTGCTCGAGGAAGAGATGCAGGTGCAGGCCGAGCGCGCGCAGATCCTCGCCGACGCCGGCGCGTTCTTCGCCAGCAACATCGATCCGGCCTGGGTCACGCAGGCGATCGCCGAGCGCATCGCCGAAGTCCTCGGCGACTGGGTCGCCGTCATCCTCAAGGCGCCGGAGTCGAACGAGCTCCGCGTTGCCTCGATCTATCACCGCGACATGGCCTCGCTTGGTCTGGCCTGGTCGTACATCTACCGGCAGCCGCTCGTCATCGGCGAAGGGATCATCGGCCAAGTCGTCGCTACCGGCTATCCGTCGCTGACGGCGAACGTCGGCGGCGGTCCGGCGCACGACGACGCCACGTCGTATCACGTCCCGCACATGAAGCTGGCCTCGCTGCTGATCCTTCCGCTGCGCACGCGGCGCGAGATGCTCGGCGCGCTCGTCATCGCCGCGAACGATCCCGACCGGGCCATGACCGACGACAATCTGCCGCTCGCCGAGGTGCTGGCGGAGCGCGCGTCACTGGCCATCGAGAACGCCAAGCTTTACACCGAACAGGTCGACGCACGGCGCAAGGTCGAGGACCTGTCGCGGCTCAAGGACGAATTCCTCTCCATCGCCTCGCATGAGCTGCGCACGCCGGTGACGTCGATCAAGGGTTACACGCAGTTGGCCAAGACGCTGATCCGCGAGAACGATCTGGCGACATCGGAGGAGTACCTCGACATTGCTCTCGACCAGATCGACCGTATGTCGCGGTTGATCCTCGAGCTCCTCGACGTGTCGCGCATCGAGACGGGGCGCCTGGAGATCCGCCGCGAGCCGATCCGGTGGGCGTCGTTCGTGCGCGAGGTCGTGCACCGCCACCCCGCCGGCAGCGAGCGCACGCTGCACGTGTCGATTCCGGAGATGAACAAGGAGGTCTCCGGCGACCGCGACCGCCTCGAGCAGGTGCTCGGTAATCTGCTGGAGAACGCCGCGAAGTACTCGCCCGACGGCAGCGACATCTACGTCAGCGTTGAGGACCGCGGCGATCAGATCGTCACGTCGGTATGCGACCGCGGCATCGGCATCCCCGCCGACGAGCTCGGGCAGGTGTTCGAGCGCTTCCACCGCGGCCGCCAAGTCTCCTCGACGAACTACGGCGGCCTCGGACTTGGCCTCTACATCACCAAGCAAATCGTGGAGCGCCACGGCGGGGCGATCTGGGTCGACAGCAAGGAGCGCGCGGGAACGACGTTTTTCTTTTCGTTGCCGGTGGCAATCGTGGCCGCGGAGGCGGAGAAGGAGCCGGTGGCGTCGCAGGCGGGATGACGCCCATTTGCCGGCCTGTTCTGCTCCCCGCATGCGGCGCCTCGTCGTTGTTTTCGCAATCCTCTGCGCCCACGGCGCGCTCGGCGCCGAGGAGCTGCGGCTCGTGCTGGAGCGGCACTCGCTCACGGCCACGTGGCGTACCTACCGCCAGTTCATCGACGGCGTGGAGGTCGTCGGCACCGCGGTGATCGAGCGGGTTGGGGATGACGGGACGGTGCAGGAGGTGGCGCGTGTGGAGTGCGGCGGCCATGCCGCCGCTCTCGCGGCGACAGCGGCGGCATGGCCGCCGCACTCCACAAGGATCTTCGTCAACGTCAACGGCGAAGCGCGCCCTGCCTACCGCACCATCGTGCGCGAGCGCCCCCTCGAGCCGGTCGCGCACTACTACGACGCCGAGACGGGCGTGGAGATCCGCACGGAGCCGCTCTTCTGGACCGCGAAGGGACGCGTTTTCGCGCCGAACCCGGTCGCGAAGCTCAACGATCCGTCGCTGCGCGACCGCAACAACCTGGCGAGTGCGGTGCCCGACGCGGCGTACAGCATCGTCGACCTTCTCGACCTTCCGTCATTGGGGCCGCTGATCGGGCCGAACGTCGCGATCGTCGACAGCGAGCAGCCCTTCACCGTCCGCGCCGACGCCGCCGGTCCACTGCTCTTCGACCGCTCGCAGCCGCAGTTCGAAGAGGTCAACGCCTATTTCCACATCGACCGCTCGCAGCGCTACATGCAGTCGATCGGCTTCCGCGGCACGCGGCGCCTCGTCGACTACGCCATTCCCGTCGATCCTCACGCCGCGAGCGGCGGCGACAACTCCTACTACATCGGCGGGCTGGCCAGCGGCGTCGGGTCGCTCTCGTTCGGCGACGGCGGCACCGACGACGCCGAAGACTCCGACATCATGCTGCACGAGTTCGGGCACGCCATTCAGGACTGGATCGCGCCGGGCGCATTCGGCGGCCCGCCCTCGGCGCAGGCGCGCGCGCTCGGCGAGGGCTTCGGCGACTACTGGGCCTTCTCGCAGAACTACATGGACACGGTCGTCACCGGCCGCACGCCGTATTGCATCGCCGACTGGGACGCGCGCTGCGCCGGCGACGATCCGTCGCAGAACTGCGGCTACTCCGAGGGGGCGGATTGTCTGCGGCGCGTCGACTCCGCGAAGACCATGGCCAACTACGTCGTCTCCGACGTTCCCGGCACCGAGCACCGCAACGGCGAGATCTGGTCGTCGGCGCTGCGCGAGATCTTCATGGCCCTCGTGCAGCAGAACGGCGCGGAGCAGGGGCGGCGCATCGCCGACGCTACGGTGCTCGAAGGAACGTTCGGCGTGCCGCCCAATCCGACGTACAACGTCATGGCCCGCAAGCTTCTCGACGCCGACCGCGCGCTGTGGGGCGGCGCGCACCTGGCCATGATCTGCGGCTCCATGGCCGCGCGCGGCATCATCGCCGCGAGCGACTGCGGCGTCCTTCCGCGCGGCGAGCTGACGTTCTTCCAGAGCGGCGCGCACGGCGTGTCGATCCCTGACGGCAGCGGCGAGATCACCGCCACGGCGCTCGTCACCGACACGCGCCCCATCGGCAAGCTCCTCGTGCGCGTCGACATCGAGCATCCCTCGCGCGGCGATCTGAAGATCGCGTTGGTCGCGCCGGACGGTACGTCGCTCTTGCTGCAGGCGCCGTCGCTCGACCGTGTCGCCGACGTGCATGCCACGTTCGGCTCCGATATCGAGCCGGCGCAGTCGCTCGCCGTGTTCAACGGCAAATCGATCGCCGGCGTGTGGAAGCTCGTCATCGCCGACACGCGCCAGGGTGACGCCGGACGGCTCATGTCGTGGGCGATCGTGGCCAACTTCTCCGGCGACACCACGCGAACGCTGCGGCCGTTGTCGACCGCGCCGCGGCTGAACATCCCGGTGGTGGCGCGCACCGGCGGCCTCTCCGGGTCCCTGTGGCGCAGCGATCTGTTTCTCTACAACCGCGGCGGCAGCGAGGCGAAGGTGACGATCGTCTACACGCCGAGCGGCGCCGACGGCACGACCGCGTTCGGCGCGGTGACGACGGTGATCGCGGCGAAGCAGCTCGTGGCCTTCCGCAACGTCGTCGGGCAGCTCTACGGCCCGAGCGGCAGCGGCACGCTGGAGCTGCAGGGCGACGTGCAGCAGCTCACGGCGTGGAGCGCGACGTACGACGCCAGCGGCAACGGCACGGTCGGGCAGTCGGTCGACGCCGTGCGCTCGGTCGATGCCGCGGGCGCGGGCGAGTCGCTCTGGCTCGACGCGCTCTCCGTTGGCGACGGCACGACGACGCGCACGAACGTCGGCGTCGTGGAGACGGCGGGGGAGAGCGGCAGCGTCACGGTCACGCTTTACGATCCGGTCAACCGCGCCGTCCTCGATACGCGCACGCTGCAGCTCCTGCCGTTCATGCATCTGCAGTTTCCTCTGCCGCCGCAACGCGACCTCGGGCCGAAAATCGCCGAGGTGCGCGTGGCCAGTGGGAACGCGCACGTGGTTGCGTACGCGTCGGTCGTGACCGCGGGGCAGGACTCGATGTACGTGCCGGCGCGCCGCGCGAACGCGCAGCGGCGCGAGGTCATCCCGGCCGCGGCGCTCACCGGCGGCGTCGACGCGACGTGGCAGACCGACCTCTGGATCGACAACGTGCTGCCGGCGGCGGAGCAGGTCTTCACGCCGCCGGTGCCGATCACCTACTTCGCGTCGACGCCGGCGCAGTTCAAAGGCATCACGCGCAGCGGCATCGGCAGCAGCTACGTGGCGAACTTCGTCTCCACGCTCGGCGGTTTCGCCGGCACGACGGGGCAGATCGAGCTCGATCTCCCGCGCGGCGTCCTCGCCACGTCATTTCTTTACAGCACGCCTCAACGCCGGGGCGACACGATCCTGCCGGTGGCGCCCTCCGAGGCGATCGGCGCCGGCGACACGGCGGACGCGATCCGCATCGAGAACGACGCCGCGTTCCGGACGAACGTTGGCTTCACGGAGGTGGCGGGAGGGGCAGTCACAGTGCGGATCTCGCTCGTCGATGCCGGCGGAAACGAGCTCGCCGCGACGACGGAGACGGTCGCCCCGCGGGGCCGCGTGCAGCTCGCCCTCGCCGCGCTGATGCCGGGCGACATCGTCGACGCGCGCGTGCATTTCGAAGTGATTTCCGGCTCCGGGCGCATCGTCGCGTACGCCTCGGTGGTTGACAATGCGTCGCAGAATGCGTATTTCGTGCGGGCCCGATGAACGCAACCGAACCGCAAACGCTCGCGCAGCTTCCCTTCAAGCTGCTCGAAGAAACGATCCGCCAGCTCCGCAGCACGCGCAACGACATCATTCGTTACGGCGTCTGGAACGTCCGCAACCTGACGGACGAGGAGTTCAATCGCACCGACGACCGCCGGCTCTACGGCTATTTCCGCCAGGACCTGCTCGAGACGCGCTTCCTTTCGAAGGGACGCCGCGTCGACCTGATCCAGCTCTGGAAGTGGTTCGACGATCAGATGAGCGGCACGGAGCCGCTGCTCGTCGACGGGCAGGAAGTCTTCCTCAATGTCCAGGACAAGGACCTCGAGAAAGTGCGCAAGCGCATCGCCGAGATCCAGGCGTTTCTCCCGACGTTGCGCGGCGACGACCTCGAGGCGTTCAAGCGCGTGAAGTACAAGCTGCGCCGGACGGTGATGCGCCTGACGTACGACCTGCACCACCTCTTCAAGCGGCTGGAGAAGTACCGCAAGAACTTCGGCGCCGCCGCCGTCCCCCGCCCCGAGCGCGTGCCGCTCGAGGCGGTGGCGGAGATTCCGGAGCCGCCGGCGATGGAAGAGGACGAGTAGGTGACGGGTGACGGATGACGGATGACGGGTGACGGATGACAGGTGACGGATGACAGGTGACGGGTGACAGGTGACGGGTTGAGACCTATCACCCGTGACCCGTGACCCGTGACCCGTGACCCGTGACCCGTGACCCGTGACCCGTGACCCGTGACCCGTGACCCGTGACCTGTCACCCGTCACCTAAATCTCGATCGTCGTCGGCATTCCCTCATTCACCGTCACGCTCGTCGAATTCACCACGCGGTCCGTCTTGTCGAGCACTTCCAGACGGAACGTTCCGGGCGCGACGTTCTGCATCGTCGTCACCCCCGGCGACGGGAGCAGCGGGAACGCCCCTTCGTTGAATCCGAGGCGGGCGTAGGGAAGGCCGCTGCCGTCGATCAGGCGGATGCGGAGATCGGACGACGAGCTCTTCGACTTGATGAAGAGCGTGCCGCCCGGCGTCATCGGCACGTCCTGTGACGGCGACGGCGACGACACCGTGATCGTCCGGAGCGCGTAGCCGCTCGCGTACAGCGTCACGCGGTACGTCCCCGGCGCCAGGTTGAGCGCCAGCTCCTGGGGATTGGGATTGAAGCGAAAGCCGCTGTCGATCGTGCGCCCCTGCATGTCGACGATTTGCGGCGTCGCCGCCAGGAGGCGCCGATCGCGGGCGTCGACTACGCGCAGCGTCACGCCGGCCGAGGGGGAGAGCTTCAGCTCCACGTCCGCCGGCGCGTCCTGCACGTCGATGTCCTTGACCGCGTGGCCGAAGCCTTCCCTCTCGGCGCTGATCTGGTACGAGCCGCGCGAGACCGTGTCGAGGATGAAGTTGCCGCCGGCGTCGGTCACCGCCGCCTTCGAGGCGAACGGCGTGTTGGTGCCGCTGGCGGTGATCTCCACGCGCGCGTTCTCGAGCGGCTGGTCGTTCGTCGCGTCGATCACGCGCCCGCGCACGGTGCTGACGCGGATGTCAATGTCGAAGGTCCCCGAGCCCTTCACCTCGTACGACGTCGAGTACGGCGCGGTGCGCTCGAAATCGACGACCTGCACGTTGTACGGGCCGTCCGCAAGCCCGCTCAATTCGTAGCTCCCGTTTCCGTCGGAATTCGCGCTGGCGTTCGTCTGCGCCTTCCCTGCCTTCGGGTAGAACAGCACGATGGCGTTGCGCAGCGGCTGTCCGCCGCGGGTGATGCGGCCGCGCACGACCGTGTCGGACTTGAATTCGATGTCGGCCGTGGCGCTGCCGCCCGCGTCGAGCACGACCGTCTTCGGCTCCGACGACTTCGACCCGCCGCCGAACGGCCCGCCGACGCGGGCGATTACGCGCACGGTGCCGGTCGGCGCCCCTTCGATGCGGTAGTTCCCGCCGGAATCGACCGGCGCGGACGACGTGCCGGTCGCCGCGCCCGAGGCCAGCACGTTGGTCTGCTGCATCTCGTCGGCTGTCAGTCCGCTGACGTGGCCGGTGATCGTGCCGCCGCTCTTCATCGTCACGCGCACCGGCGCGCCGGAGCTGACGTCGACGTCGCGCGAGATGCCGTTCGCGTAGCCGCTCTTCGACGCGGTGAACGTGTAATGTCCCGGCGCGAGCCCTTCCAGAAGGAAGTTGCCGCCGCCGTCCGTGCGCGCCTCGCGGCCGCCGAAGCCGCTGTCGCTCGCCGACGATGCCCGCACCACGGCGTCGCCAACGGGCACCCCGGCGTCGGTCACGACCGTGCCGGAGACGCGCAGTCCCGACGAGAGCTGCACGTCGGCGCGCACCTCCTTGCCGGTCAGGTTCACCGTCTTCGTCTCGGTCACGTAGCCGCTGCGCGAATAGTTGAAGGTCTTTTCACCCGGCTCCTGCGCCTCGATCGTGTACTCGCCATTCGGATCGGTGACGACGGTGCTCCCCATCCCGTCGAAGCGCATGACGCGCCCGCCGCGCGAGCTCTGCTCGGGCGCGACGGTGACGCCGGAGAGCGGTTCGCCCGACGATCCCGTCACTTTGCCCGTCAGCTTCACGCCGGTATCGAGCTCCACCGTTACCTCGGGCGCGGTCTTTCCTTCCTCGACTTCGATGTTCGGCACGCGGCCCTGCGTGTAGCCGGGCGCGTTGACGACGACCTGCGTCGGTCCCGGCCGGACATTGTCGAGCGTGAACGCGCCGTCGTCGCTCGTGAACGCCTTCAGCATCGGCGGTGTCTGGATCACCATCCCGCCGCCGCTGCGCGATGTCGAGACGCCAGCCTGGAACGACGACACCGGCTGGTGCGAGGCCTTGTCGACGACGTGGCCGGTGATGCGCCCGCCCGGCGGCAGCTCGATGTTGACGTCCTTCGCCGGCGCGGTGACCTGGCGCATCTCCTGGATGAACGCCTCCTGCTTGTTGACGACGAGCATCATCGGCCCCGGCGCGAGATCGGTCAGGCGGAACGTGCCGTCGGGCGCCGACATCGTCGACTGCATCCCCTCGGTCATCGACATCGTGGAGACGTTGACGCCGTCCACGCCCATGCCGCCGCGTGTGACGCGCCCGGTGATCTCCACGCCGGGCTCGACGACGATGTCGACCGGCTTCATCCCCGCGGCGACCTGCTGCGCGCGCAGCGTCTTCGACGCGTAGCCCTCGGCCTTGACGACGACGTCGTAGCGCCCTTCCTTGACGCGCACGACGAACGTGCCGTCGGCGCCGGAGCGGACCATATCGTCGCTCTGCCGGCTGTTGGCGAAAGCCATGACGCGGCGGATCTGCGCGCCCTGATCGTTCGCGGTCTCGACGGTCTCGATCGCGGCGTTGGGCACCGGCTTGTTGTTCTTGTCCAGCACGCGTCCGGCGAAAGCGATGCCGCGCGGGATCGTCAGGCTGACGCCGCTCTTCTTCTCGCCCGCGATGACGCGCATCGGCGTCGTGTGTGCCGGCGGGTAGCCCTTCTTTGCCGCGTCGACGATGATGTCCTGCTCCGTCTGCACGTCTTTCACGACGAAGCGCCCGTCCGGACCGCTGTAGGCGCCGCGCGCGTCGGGGCGGCCGAACATCATCGTGAAGTTCATCGCCTCGCGCGACGCAGCGCGCGTGTTCACGCGCGCTGCCGCGACCGGGCGCTTGTCTTCGTCCATGACGACGCCGCTGATCGTGCCGAGCGGCGTGGCATAGAGCGACTTCTGCACGGTGCGGCCGGCGACGAGCGGGACCTCGACCCGGGGGATGTTGTAGCCGGGACGGCCGGAGAAGACGGCGTACGTGCCGGGAAGGGCATTGGGAATCGTGAACGCGCCCTTCGCGTCGGTGATCGCCCCGTACACCACCTCACCGCCCATGTTGAATCCGGCTTGCAGGAGCGAGACGAAGGCGCCGGCGACCGGCTGCTTCGTCTTGGCGTCGACGACCAGGCCGCTGAGCGTCGCCGCCTTGGCCAGCTTCACCGCCACCGCTTTGTCGGTGTGGGCGCGGTGCGCGGCGTGCGTGCCGAGGCGGATCTCGACGTCCTGCCAGTCTTTCTTCGCGTGGGCGATCGTGAAGGTGCCGTCGTCGGCGGTTTTGCCGGCCGGCCAGTGGTCGACAAAAACCTCCGCGCCGCCGGCCGGCGTCGTACCGTCCTCGACGACTGCGCGGCCGCTGATCTTCACGCCGGCGTTGAGCGCGCGGTCCGGCGACATGCGCGACGGGTCGCGCATCATGAAGTCGCTGAGCGGCGCGTAGTCGGGATGGAGCACGACGACGCGGTTTGCCCACTTCGAAGGATCGGGAACGGAGTATTTGCCGGCGGCGTCGGTGACGGCGACCGCATCCGCGGCCCCGCCGGTCCAGTAGACGGTGGCGTTCGCGACGGGCTTGCCGTTCGCGGTGATCGTTCCGGTCTTCGCCGCGGCGCGCGCCAGGACGATCGCGCCGGCCTCATCGTTCGCCATGCTCGAGGTGGATTCCGGCGCGTAGCCGGCGGCGTCGACGCGGAGCTCGACGAAGCTCTGCTCCTTCGGGACCTCGGCGCGAAAGCTGCCGTCGTTGCCGGTCGTGGCGGTGGCGAGCGCCTTCCGCTGCGGCGTGGCCGAGGCGATGCGCAGGCGGCGGGCTTCGGCGGTCTCTGGGGCGTAGACGGAGATCTTCGCCCCGATGACCGGCTGGCCGTCGCCGTTCATCACCGTGCCGGTGATGGAGGCGAAGGCGGGGATGGCGAGAAGAAACGCAAAAAGCGAGGAGACAGCGCGGCGCATACTCCCTCCGAAAGGGGTCAAGGGTTGCCGTTTAGACGGAAAATTCGAAACGAGGTTCTGCTGTTGCTCGCGGCCATGAGAACGGCCATTGTCGCTCTGATCGTCGCAGCGTGTACGACGGCAATGCAATTTCGCGTAATCGAAAAGGGCAGTTACGGAACCTCGGAGTCGGCGAAGCCGTCGATCGCCGTGGAAGGCTCGCTCATCACCCTGAACCTCGGGCGCCACATGACGGGCGGCTGGTCGGTCGAGCCGCTCGAGGTGGCGGGAGACGCCAACCTCGTCACGGTCAAGACGAAGGTGAACCGCCCCGCCACCGGCGCGATGGTGACGCAGGCGCTGACGTCGCCCTACGTGAAGATCGACGTCGGCGTGCAGCCGAAGAAGGTGCGCTGGATCGAGGAGAACGGCGAGCTGATGGCGGAGACGCCGTGAGGTCGCGCCCGCTGCGGCAGACGATGCTCCGCCAGCGCCTCGACGAGCTCGTGGCCACGTTCGACGTGTCGACGATCTCCCCCGACCCGCTGGAGCTCGTGCGGCGTTACGACGATCCGTTGGATCAGGAAGTAGCCGGCCTGATCGCCGCCGCGTTCGCGTATGGGCGGGCGGAGATCATCGTGGCGAATATTGGCGCGGTGCTGGAGAAGATGGGGCGTTCGCCGTATGCGTATCTCGAGGGCGCAGGGCGCAGGAGGCGGGGCGCAGGGGGTGACTTTGCCGGCTTTTCCCATCGCTTCCACAAAACCGCGGATCTCGAAGCGCTGCTCGATTGCATGGCGCGGGCAATTCGCGCGCACGGTTCTCTCGGCGAGCTATTCCGGACGTGCTACGACGATGCGGACGCAGACATCGGCCCGTCGCTGACGCGTTTCATCGACGCACTTCGCTCACCTGTTACCCGTCACCTGTCACCTGTCACCTCCTCCTTGCAATACCTCCTCACGAGTCCCCGCGACGGCTCCGCCTGCAAGCGCATGCTCCTCTACCTTCGCTGGATGGTCCGCCGCACCCCGCCCGACCTTGGGCTCTGGACGTTCGTCGATCCGGCCAAGCTCGTGATGCCGGTCGACACCCACATTCATCGCATCGCCACGTTCCTTGGCCTGAACCGCCGCAAGAGCGCCGACTGGAAGACCGCCCGTGCCCTCACCGCGCGCCTCAAGGCGTTCGATGCCGCCGACCCCATCCGCTACGACTTCGCCCTCTGCCGGCTCGGAATTCTGGATCTCTGCAGCCGGAAGCGTCGGAAAGAGAACTGCGATGTCTGTCTGCTCCGCGATGTCTGCCGCTTCCCGGTTCAATAATCCGCGCCCCAAATCCGGCCCATTGAACAATTCGCTGTGCAATTCGGAAGCGATTCAATCAACCGGACGTTTGCATTCAACGATTTAGATCGACAACTGGCGCGGCACCCCCGTTGAATGCCCTCGTCCACCTTCGGCCATGCGACGCTCCGCTCTGCTCAACCTGCTGATCGTCCTGCTCACGCTGGCGATCGTGGCCGGCGCGTTCGCGTCTTTTCAGCGGAAGCGCTCCTCCTTCGAGCGGATCGACTTCACCTTCACCCGTCACAACGGCATCATCGCTGTCAAAACCGTCGATCCCGGCAGCAACGCCGCCGCCGCGGGGCTCAAGCCGGGCGACGAGATCTGGGTCATCGGCGACCAGCCGACCACTGAGATCGAGGGCTTGCAGAAGAGCCTCCGCCGCATCGGCCAGCGCGTGCCGATGATCGTGGCCCGCGAGGGACGCGCCTTCAGCCTCCTCTATCGCGTCCCCGAGCTGAAGATCGACTACTCGTACCTCATCCTCAGCTTCATCGGCTTCCTCTACCTTGCCATCGGCCTCTTCACCCTGTTCCGCGGCGGCCGGCGCGAGTCGACGCTCTTCTATCTCGTCACGCTGCTGTCGTTCATCGTCTACGTCTACACGCCGGCGGGCGACATCGACTTCAGCTACAAAGTCCTGGAGATCGTCGAGGAGCTGGCCACCATCCTCCTCCCGCCGATCACGCTCAACTTCTTCCTCGTCTTCCCGCGTCCGATCACGCGGCGCAAGTCGCTCCTCGCCGCGCTCTACCTCCCGCCGGCGCTGCTCGGGTTGTGGGACGCCGATCTCCTCGTCTTCTCGAACCGCCTGGCCATCGCCGCGCCGCTGAAGTCGCTCGAGGTCATTCACCGCTGGGAGCTCGCCCACTTCGCCATCTACTTCACGCTGGCGGTGGTGGCGCTGGCCTACACCTACCGCACCGCCGCCGCCGTCGGGCGCAAGCAGATCAAGTGGATCTACCTCGGCATGATCGCCGGGTTCCTGCCGTTCCTCGCCGTCTACCTCGTGCCGTACCTTCTCATCGGCAAGGTCCAGCCGATCTACACGACCATCGCCATCCTGCCGCTGGCGCTGATCCCGCTCGCGTTCGCGGTGTCGATTCTCAAGTACAAGCTGTGGGACGTCGAAGTGGTGATCAAGGAAGCGCTGGCATACGCCATCGTCTTCGCCTTCGGCATGATCGCCTTCTCCACGGTGAACCTCATCCTCTCGCACGTCATCGAGGAGCGCTCCGCGCTGGAGCGCAACTTCCTCGCCTTCACCTCGGGGCTCGTCATCGCCGGCGTGCTGATCCCGGTCAAGGGCCGCATCGAGTCGGTCATCGAAATGTTCGTCTACCGCGAGAGCTACCGCCACCGCCGCGCCATGAGCGAGTTCGCGCAGGAGCTGGCCACGTTCCACGACGTGCACGAGCTGATCTCGATGATGCGCGAGCGTCTCCGCGCCGCGCTCGGCGTGGAGCGGATGAACCTCTACACGCTCGAAGGCGGCTCGCTGCTCATCTATCAAGAGGAGGAGGGCGTGCCGCGCCGCGCCTCCGCGGCCGACTTCGGCCCGGCTCCCGACGACGGCCCGATGGTGCTGACCGAGCCGCGCCTCCCCGACGCCACGGAGAAGCCGTGGCTTCTCCTCCGCGCCGGCTACCGCTACGTCTTCCCGCTCCGCAACCGCGGCGAGCTGCAAGGCCTGCTGCTGCTCGGCACGCGCCGCGGCGAGGAGCCGCTCTCGCGCGACGACATCCACCTCGTCGGCTCGCTCTGCGCGCCGGTCGCGCTGGCCATCGAGAACTCGCGCCTCTACGGCCGTCTGCGCCGCCAGCTCGAGGAGATCCGCTCGCTCAAGGAGTACAACGAGAACATCATCGAGTCGTCGTCGTCGGCGATCGCCGTCGTGGCCAACGACGGCACGATCCTCACCGCGAACAAGGCCTTCTGGGAGCTCGTCGGCGGCGACGATGCCGACGCGTCGATCGAAGCGCTCTTCCCGCCGTACGAGATACTGCGCAAGAGCGGCGCGCGCTCGATCTCGACCGACTTCGTGAACCGCGCCGGCGTGGAGAAAGAGGTGAGCGTGACTTCGAGTCCGCTCAGCGCCGGCGACGTGGCCGACGGCGCGCGCGTCCTCGTCATCGGCGACGTCACCGAGCGCGTGCGCCTCGAGCGCGAGCTCCAGGACAAGGAGCGCCTCGCCTCCCTCGGCCTCCTCGCCGCCGGCGTCGCGCACGAAGTCAACACGCCGCTGACCGGCATCTCCTCGTACGCCCAACTGCTGCTGGCCGAAACGCCGCCGGAGGATCCGAAGTACCGGCTCCTCAAGAAAATGGAACAGCAGTCGTTCCGCGCCTCGAGCCTGGTCAACAATCTGCTCGACCTCATCGCCAACCGGCCGCGCACGCGCGAGATCGTCAACGTCCCGCAGCTCGTCAACGCCACGCTGGCGCTGCACGAGGATCTGTTGGAGAAGAAAAAAATCCAAGTCCACGTCGCTCCGATGTCCGACCTCGTGGTGCACGGGAACTTTCACGACCTGCAGCAAGTTTTGACGAACGTTTTGCTCAACGCCCGCGATGCCGTCCCCGAACGTGGGAACATCTGGATCGCGGTGGATGAAAACGACGGACAGGTCCGGATCCGCATCAAAGACGACGGCAAGGGAATCCCGCCCGAGCTGCAAGGGCGGATCTTCGAGCCGCTGGTGACGACGAAGCGCGGGCAGGGCGGGACGGGATTGGGGTTGGCGATCACGCGCCGGATCCTTCACGCATCGAATGGAGACATCGCCGTGGAGAGCGCGCCGGGTGCCGGCGCGGAATTCGTGGTGACGCTGCCGAGGCCGAGCTGATGAAAGTATTGATCGTCGACGACGAAGAAGTCCTGCGCGACGTGCTCGAGACCGTGCTCCGGCGCGAGGGATTCGACGTCTCCCTCGCCGCCTCGGGCGAAGAGGCGCTCAACGTCCTCGACGGCGATCCCGACGTCGACCTCGTCATCCTCGACGTCATGCTCCCCGGCATCAGTGGCATCGACACGCTGCGCGCCGTCCGCATCGCCAACCCGACGCTGCCGGTCATTGTCATCACCGCCTTCTCCTCGATCGACGGCGCCATCGAGGCCATGAAGCACGGCGCCTTCCACTACATCCCCAAGCCGTTCAAGAACGAGGAAGTGATCCTCACCGTGAACAAGGCGCTGGAGCAGCGGCGCCTCTCGCACGAGAACGAGCGGCTGAAGGCGGAGCTCTCCGAGAAGTACGCCTACTCGAACATCATCGGCAAGTCGGAGACGATGCGGAAAGTCTTCGAGCTCATTCGCCTCGCCGCGCCGTCGCGCTCGAACATCCTGATCTTCGGCGAGTCCGGCACCGGCAAGGAGCTCGTGGCCAAGGCCATTCACCACGCCTCGCCGCGCGCACGCAACGCCTTCGTCACGGTGAACTCCGGCTCGCTTCCGCCGGAGCTCCTGGAGTCGTCGCTCTTCGGGCACATGAAAGGCGCGTTCACCGGCGCGATCGCCACGAAGCGAGGCCTCTTCGAGGTCGCCGACGGCGGCTCGATCTTCCTCGACGAGATCGGCAACATCAACCTCGAGACGCAGGCCAAGCTCCTCCGCGTGATCCAGGAAAAGGAGTTCATGCGCCTCGGGTCCGTCGAGACGATCAAGGTCGACGTCCGCATCATCGCTGCGACGAACGCCGACCTCACCAAGCTGATGGCCGACGGCAGGTTCCGTGAGGACCTGTTCTATCGCCTGAACGTCATCACCGTCTCCCTCCCGCCGCTGCGCCGCCGCCGCGAGGACATCCCGCTCCTCACCGCGCACTTCCTCGAGAAATACGCCGAGGAGAACAAGCGGAGGGTGAAGGAGCTGACGCCGGAGGCGATGCGGATCCTCATGGACCATTCCTGGCCCGGCAACGTACGCGAGCTGGAGAACACCATCGAGCGCGCCGTCGTCCTCTGCACGAGCGAGCGCATCGGACCGGAGCTGCTGCCCGACTACCTCCGCTTCCCGGTGCAGAGCGAGCAGCCGGCCATGATCGTCCCGACCGACGGCCTGTCGCTCAAGGACGCGGTGTCGCGCTACGAGCGCGCCATGATCCTGCAGTCGCTGGAGCTCGCCAACGGCGTGCAGAAGAAAGCCGCGGAGCTGTTGCAGCTCAAGCCGTCGACGCTCAACGAGATGATGAAGCGTTTGGGGATCGGCACGCGGGCTTCGGCGGCGGTCGAAGACGAAGTGGCCGTCGGCGAGTAACAGCGGCGGCATGGCCGCCGCACTCCATATAATCCGGCCGCAATGACGAGACGAATCATCCTCGCCCTCCTCCTCTTCGCCACCACAGCCGTCGCCCAAACTCCCGAGCAATTTCTCGGATACAAGCTCGGGGAGCGCTTCACGCCGTGGCCGCGCATCGTCGAGTACTTCAACACCCTGGCGAAGAGCTCGAACCTCATCACCGTTCAGCAATTCGGCGAGACCTACGAGCATCGCCCGCTGATCCTCGCCGTCATCACCTCGCCGGCAAACCGCGCCAAGCTCGACCAGATCCGCGCGAACGTCGTGTCGCTCGCCAACGGCACGGCCACCGTCGATCGGGCCAATGACGTCGCCAAGAACACGCCGGCCATCGCTTGGCTCGCCTTCGGCGTGCACGGAAACGAGTCGTCGTCGGCCGAGGCGGCCATGGCGGTGGCGTCGACGCTCGTCAACGACCCGGCGTCGGCGCCGATGCTCGACAACGTCGTCGTCGTCATCGACCCGTTGCTCAACCCCGACGGACGCGAGCGCTACGTTCAATGGTTCATGCGCACGCGCGGCGCGGAGCCGAACGCGAACCCCGACGCCTTCGAGCATAGCGAGCCGTGGCCGGGCGGGCGCTTCAATCATTACCTCATCGACATGAACCGCGACTGGGCGTGGGCGTCGCAGCGCGAGACGCAGGCGCGCATCGCCGAGTACCGCAAGTGGATGCCGCAGGTCTTCGTCGACTTCCACGAGATGTTCTACAACTCGACCTACTTCTTCCCGCCCGACGCCAAGCCGATCAACGCCAACCTTCCGAAGGACGTAAACCGCTGGCTCGAAGTCTTCGGCCGCGCGAATGCCGACGCCTTCACGCGCAATCATTGGGCGTTCTTCGTCGGCGAGACCTTCGACCTCTTCTATCCCGGCTACGGCGACTCCTGGCCGTCGCTGCACGGCGCCATCGGCATGACGTACGAAGTCGCGGGACACAGCCGCGCCGGCAGCGCGATCCTGCGCGACGACGGCAGCGTCTACACGCTCGCCGACCGGGTCGCCCGCCACACCACCAGCGGCCTCACCACGCTGCGCACCGCCGCCGCCAACCGCGAGGCATTGCTGCGCTACACGTACGAGGCCGCGCGCACGCAGATGACCGCGCCGGAGACGACGTTCCTCCTCGGCGCCGACTCGCCCGGATTCCGTCCGCTGATTGAGATGCTGCAGCGGCAGGGAATCGAGATCGGCGCGCTCTCCGCGCCGGCGACGGTGAAGGCGACGCGCATCGACAACGCCAAGGACGAGAGCCGCACCTTCCCCGCCGGCACCGCCGTCGTCTCGACGCGGCAGGCGCAGGGCGGCCTGGTGCAGACGCTGCTGGAGCGGACGCCGGTGTTCACCAAGGGCTTCGTCGAGGAGCAGCGCCAGCGCGCGCAGGAGGATGAGCCCGATCAGTTCTACGACCTCACGGCGTGGTCGCTGCCGCTGGCGATGAACGTGGAGGCGTGGTCGACGGCCGCGCCTGTTGCGGGCATCAAGCCGCTCGCGCCGCCGGCGCAGCCGTCATTCAAAGCGGCGTCGTACGGCTACCTCGTCGACGGCAACGAGCCGAATATCTACCGCGTCGCCGGCCGCCTGCTGCGCGACGACGTGAAGTTCAACGTCAGCGAAGATCCGATCGTCGTCGGCGACCGCACCTTCGCGCGCGGCTCGATCGTCGTGCTCAAGGGAAACAACAAAGACAGCGTCGACGCGGCGCTCGAGCGCATCGGCCGCGACGAGACGGTGCAGTTCTTCCCGGTCGAAACAGGTTGGCTCGGCGGCACCGCCTTCGGCTCGGAGCGCATCCACTTCATCAAGGACCCGAAGATCGCCCTGGTCGGCGGGAACGGCACCGATGCGACGTCGTATGGCATGCTCTGGCACACGCTCGACATCGACACGCCGATTCCGCATACGACGCTCTCCACCGACGCGCTGCGCGGCGTCGACTTCTCGCATTACCGCGTGATCGTCCTTCCGAACGGCGGCATCTACCACGACCGCCTCGGCAAGGGCGGCATCGAGAAGCTGAAGTCGTGGATCAACGGCGGCGGCACGCTCGTGGCCATCCAGAACGCGGCGAATTTCCTCCGCGACAAGGACGTCGAGATCTCGAAGGTGAAGCTGTGGGAGACGCCGGCGAAGAAGGGGAAGGACGACGACAAGAACGCGCCGCCGGCCGAGGAGCGGTATCACGAGTACAGCGTGCCGGGGGCGGCGTTCCGGACGAAGCTCAACGAGCGGACGTTCTTCACCTTCGGCGTGCCGCGCCCGCCGTTCGTGCTCATCGCCGGCTCCGATGCGCTGATCCCAGTGGCGCACCGCGTCGACAATGTCGTGACGTTCGACAAGGACAATCCGCTCGCCGCCGGCGTGGCCTGGCCGGAGTCGATCGATCGCCTGAAGGGCTCCGCCTACATGGTCGCGGAGCGCTACGGCCGCGGCTACGTCGTCACGTTCGCCGACGAGCCGCACTTCCGGCTGTTCTGGCGGGGGACGTTGCCGTTGTTTTTGAACACGGTGCTGTACGCGCCGTCGTTCCCGCACGATTAGCGATGACCACCCGCCCGCCCGCCGTCGCCGGCACGTTTTACGAAGGGACGCCCGAGCGTTTGCGCGCGCAGGTCGCGCGCTGCCTCGGCGCGAGTTCGGATGCGCCGGCGAAGGAGCCGTTCATCGGCGCGGTCGTGCCGCACGCGGGGCTGATGTACAGCGGGCACGTCGCCGGCGCGTTCTACAAGTCGGCCGCGCTGCCGAAGCGCTTTATCATCCTCTGCCCGAACCACACCGGCCTCGGCCACTTCGCCGCGATCAACGCCGGCGGCGAGTGGCGGACGCCGCTCGGCGAAGTGCCGGTCGATGCGGCGCTGGCCGAGGAGTTGATGCAGCGCGCGCCGATGCTCGCGGAGGATTGGAAGGCCCACGCGCGCGAGCACTCGCTCGAAGTCCAATTGCCGTTCCTCCAGCAGCTCGTTGGGGACTTCACCTTCGTCCCCCTCTGCCTCGCCACGCACAACTACGCGCTCTGCGAGGAGATCGGCGGCGCGATCGCCGAGGTCGTGCGCACGCAAGGCGACATCGGCATTCTGGCCAGCTCCGACCTCAATCACTACGAAGACCAGGAGACGACGCTGCGCAAGGACCAGCTCGCGATCGACGAGGTCGTCGAGCTCGACCCGCGCGGCCTCTGGGACGCCGTCGACGAGCACGATGTCTCCATGTGCGGCTTCATCCCGACCACCGTCATGCTCGTGGCCGCGAAAGCGCTCGGTGCCACGCGCGCGCGGCTGCTCGAGCACGCCACGTCGGGCGACATCAACGGCGATTACGGGCACGTGGTTGGCTACGCCGCCATCGCCGTCTCATGAAAATCCTCTTCGCTACCGCCGAAGTCTCTCCGATCGCCAAGACCGGCGGCTTGGGCGACGTCTGCGGCTCGCTGCCGAAGGCGCTCCAGAAGCTCGGGCACGACGTCGTCGTCTTCATGCCCTACTACCGGCAGGCGCGGGAGTGGTTCGCGCGCAACGGCGGCGCGCCCGACGTCCTCCTCCCCACCACGCACATCCTCTGGGCGAATTGGGCGGCCGAGGCGACCTATCGGAGGGCTTCGATTCCGGGAACCGATATCCCGCTGGTCCTCGTCGAGAACGACTACTTCTTCAACCGCGACCAGATCTACGCGCCGCGCCTCGACGGCTACGACGACGGCATCGAGCGCTACACCTTCTTCTGCCGCGCCGTCATCCGCGGCTGCGAGCTCCTCGGCATCGCGCCCGACGTCGTGCACGCCCACGACTGGCATACCGCGCTGCTGCCGGTCTACCTGCACTCGGGATTGCGCGGCAGCGCGAACTTCGCGAACGCGCGCTCCGTCTACACGATTCACAATCTCAACTATCAGGGCATTGCCGGCGCCGACCGCTTCGCCGCGCTCGGCCTGCACAGCCGCTACTGGGCGCCTGACGGCGTCGAGCACTGGGGCGACGTCAACCTGATGAAGGGCGGCATCATCTACGCTGATCAGGTCACGACCGTCTCGCCGAACTACGCGCGCGAGATCCAGACGCCGCAGCACGGCGCGGGGCTCGACGGCATCCTGCGCAGCCTCTCGTTCAAGCTGACCGGGATTCTCAACGGCATCGACGTCGAGGAGTGGGACCCGGAGAGCGACTCGCACATCGCGTCGAGCTTCAGCCGCGATCGGCTCAACGGCAAAGCGCTGTCGAAGCGCGCGCTCTTGAAGGAGATGAAGCTGCGCCATGCCGCGAAGACGCCGCTCTTCGGCTTCGTCTCGCGCCTCGTGGACCAGAAGGGCATCGATCTCCTGCTCGCCGCGCTCCCCCGCATGCTCCACGCCGGCGCGCAGGCGATCATCCTCGGCAGCGGCGAGCCGCACTACGAGGAGGCGCTGCGCCGCATCGGCTACGAGCACGGCGAGCGCTGCCGCGTCATCGTCGGCTTCGACGCCGCGCTCGCGCACCGCATCTATGCCGGCTGCGACCTGCTGCTCATGCCGTCGATCTACGAGCCGTGCGGGCTGAATCAGATGTACGCGCTGCGCTACGGCACCGTGCCGGTGGTGCGCCTCACCGGCGGCCTTGCCGACACGGTCATTCCGTTCGACGGAACGAATCTCGAGCGTGCGAACGGCTTCGGCTTCGAGGGCCGCCGCGACGCCGACTTTTATCTGGCGATGTGGATCGGCGCGCTCAACTTCCGCGAGCCGAAGACGTGGAAGCAGCTCCAGGAGAACGGCATGAGCGAGGACTTCTCGTGGGACCGCTCGGCCGCGCAGTACGATCGCGTCTACCGAAGCGCATGAAAGCCGACGACTACCAGGAGTGCTACGACGCCATCACGGCGATCTGGCGCGACGAGGGCGGCGAGACGCTCGACGAGATCGCCCTCATGGCCACGATCAACTCGATCCTGGCGAACAAATTCGAGGCCTTCTTCTGGACCGGCTTCTACCGCGTCTGCGGCGACCGCCTCGTCGTCGGGCCGTACATCGGCACCGTCGGCTGCCTGCAGATCGAGCTCGGCCGAGGAGTGTGCGGCGCGGCGGCGGAGCGGCGGGAGACGATCGTCGTGCCCGACGTCAGCCAGTTTCCCGGCCACATCGCCTGCGATCCGAATTCGAAGTCGGAGATCGTCGTGCCGGTGCTCGACGCGGAGCGGCAGCTCATCGCGGTGCTCGACGTCGACTCGGAGCGGTTGAACGCGTTCGACGACGAGGACCGCGCCGGGTTGGAGAGGATCGTGGCGCTCTTCAGTCGTCCAGCATCCTGAGGATCGCGGTCAGCTCTTCCTTCACCTGCCGCAGCGCCTTGTTCACGCTCTTCGCCGGCGCCGCCGCGACAGGCGCGGGCTCCGCCTCCGTCTCCAGCTTCTTTTTCGCCCCGGCGATCGTGAACCCTTCCGAATACAAGAGCTGCTTGATCCGCAGGATGATGTCGATCTCGCGCCGCGTGTAGAGCCGCTGCCCGCCGCCGCTCTTGTTCGGCGCGAGCGACGGGAACTCCGTCTCCCAGTACCGCAGCACGTACGGCTGCACGTCGGCGATGCGGCAGACCTCACCGATCTTGTACAACCGGTCGTCGTCATCGAGCGGCTCCGACATCGCGTTCGATTATCGCCCAGTTCGCGTTCATAACTTCAGCGCATGAAAGATGCGCTGATCCGCGGCCCTGACTACAACACCCGCACGTCGCTGACGACCTTCCCGTCGATCTCGTTGAACAGCCCCACCGCCGCGCCGAAGACGTCGTCGACGGCGATCTCCGTCATGCAGCGGTGGTGGCGCAGCGGGCAGTCGCGCCGGTAGCACGGCTGGCAGCTGACCGGGCGCTGGAGCACGCGGCTGGCGCCGGGAATCACGGTGCGTGCGGGATCGGTAGGGCCGAAGATCGAGACGCTCGGCACCGCCAGCGCGGTGGCGAGGTGCAGGGGGCCGCTGTCGTTCGTCACGATCACCGAGCAGTGCGAGATCGCGGCGGCGAGCTGCAGCACGTCGCCGTCCTCGCCGATGATCGGCAGCGGATCGCCCATGGCGGCGATCGTCTCGGCCTGCTGCCGCTCGCTGGGACTCGTCAGTAGCACCACTTCGTAGCCGCTGGCGCGAAGACGGTCGGCGATCTCGCGATAGCGATCGTCGCCCCAGTGCTTGGCGCGGCCGTAGAGCCCGCCGGCGTGGAGGCCGAAGAGCGGCCGCTCCATGCGAATGCCGAGCTGGCGGAGGCGCCGGCGCGCCTTCTCCTTTGTCGTCTGCGGGAGGCGGAGGGTCGGCAGCTCGTCGACCACGCGCGGGGCATTCATCGCGCCGAGGAGCGCGGTGTAGTCGTCGAGCTGGTGGCCGCGGTCTTTATTGCGGGGGACGCGGTGCGTGAGCAGCAAGCCGCGCGCATCGGTCGCGTAGCCCCAGCGCTCGCCGATGCCGGCGGCGAATGCCACCATCGCCGCGCGGAACGAATTCGGGAGGATCACGGCGCGGCGGAAGCGGCCGTTCTTCAGAAGCTGGATGCGCTCGCGCGTCGAGCCGTTCCAGGCGATCACCTTTCGGAAGATCCCGGACGACGCCAGCAGGGTGGCAATGTGCTCCGGCGCGGCGACGGCGATCCCTCCTTCGTGGCGGAAGCGATGATGGAGGGCGCGGTATGTGGGGAGCGCAAGAACGTTGTCGCCCACCCAATTGAGGCCGATTACGACTGTCTCACTCGCCATTCAGCTCTTTCCCCGACGCAGTCCCTTTCCAGCGATCGTGCATCCACAACCAGAGCTCCGGGCGAGCCGCGATCCGGCGCGTGAGGAAATCGTTGATCCGCGTCGTCAGTGGCACGGCTTCTTTCTCGTTGTCTGGAAGCTGATCGACGCGAATCGGGTCCTCGAATTCGAAGCGATACCGCCCGGTCGCGTCCCCAATGCAAAAAACGAACACAATTGTAGAGCCGAGCCTCGCCGCGAGCTTCGCGGGGGCGTCGGTGGTCCACGCCGGCCGGTTCAGAAACGGCACGAGAACCCCTTCCCGCGGGAGGACGGCCTGGTCGGGGAGGATGGCCACGACCCCGTTGTTCGACAGGGTTTTGTAGAGCGCCCGCGCGGCGCTGCGGCGGTCGACGATGGTCGCGCCCGTGCCGGCGCGGACGCGCGCCAGGTCGGCGGCGAGAAGCTCGTTGTCGAGCGCGCGGGCGACGGTGGTTATCGGGCCGACGATGGCGGTCGCCGCGAGTCCGGAGGTCTCCCAGCTCGCGTAGTGCGCGGTGATGAGCATGACGCCGCGGCCGCGCGCCAGCGCCTCGCGCACGTGTTCGACGCCGGTGACGTCGCAGCGGGCCGCGATCTCCTCCGCGGTCAGCTCCTGCATTTTGATCGTGGTCAGCGCCTCGCGGCCCATGTGCCGCCAGCACTCCCGGATGACTTGCGCCGCCTCGTGAGCCCGCTCCGGAAAGGAGGCTTTGAAGTTTTCAATCGCGATGCGCGTGCGGCGGCGCGCGAAGACGCGCGCCAACGAGCCGATGCGCCCCCCCCACCGCCACAACACCTCGTGCGAGGCCTTGCGCGCACGCCACGCCACGAGGCGGTAGGCGAGGTACTCGATGCGCTGCAGGAGGCGGTTCTTGCGGCGGCGGCTCATCGGCGGATGCGCGCCTCGATGGCCTCGAGCACGGCCGGGTCGATGCGGAAGCGCGCGGCGACGGCGATGATCTCAGAGTCCCGAATCTTCACGGCATCTTTTTCGGTGGTGACGATGGCGTCGAAGCCGCGCGCCGCCTCTTTGATCCGCGCGAGGTCCCGCGTCGTGTAGGCATGGTGATCGGGGAAGGCCATCGTGCCGGCCGCGCTCACCGACTGGAAGAACTGCTCGTTGTCCGCGAGTCCGGCGAAGGCGAAGAGCTTCCCCTCCGGGACGTCGACCTCCAGCCGCCGCGGGATGACGAAGTCGGCGTGCTCGAGCGCAGAGCGGCCTTCGCGAAGCCACTTCCCCGGCGCGTCGATGACGACGTCGACGTCGCGGGCGAGCTGTAAGTGTTGGAAGCCATCGTCGAGTAAATAAACGTCACAATTAACGTGTAGACCATTTTCGTAACGATTTGATCCAACAATGACGTCGCCGATTTTCGTGAGCAGTACCGGCTCGTCCCCGAACTTCGCCGCGTCCGGCTCGGTCACCAACCCTCCGGCGCCGCTCCGCTTGTATCCGCGCGTCAGCACGGCTACGCGGTATCCGCGCTCGCGCAGGTGCTCGCCGATGGCGATCGTGGCCGGCGTCTTCCCTGCCCCGCCCGCCGTAATGGCGCCGACGGAGATGACTGGCTTCGGCAGCCGCTTCGCTTTGAGCACGCCGCGGCGGTAGAGCGCGCGGCGGAGGCGGTTGATGCCGCGCCAGAGGAGCTCGGCCGGTTTGAGCAGGATCGTCACGACAGTAGTTCGACGATGCGCCGGGCCGTGCGTTCCGCGGCGCCGCGGTTTTCGGCGACGGCGTGGCGGGCTTTCTCGCCGATCGAGGCTCTTGCGCCGTCGTCGTCGATCATGCGCCGGAAGAACGCCGCGACGTCGCCCGCGCTCTGCACTTCCTGCGCGGCGCCGTCGCGCAGGAACACCGACGCGATCTCGCGAAAGTTCGACATGTGCGGCCCAAAACACGTCGGCACGCCGACGGCCGCGGCCTCGATCGGATTGTGCCCGCCGGTCGGCACGAGACTGCCGCCGATGAACGCTGCGGTCGCATAGCGGTAGACCCGCGCGAGCTCGCCGATGGTATCCAGAAGCAATATGGAGTGCGGCGGCCGTGCCGCCGCTGTCGAGCGCCGCATCATTGGCGCAAGTCCCGCCACGACGTCGAACCGGTCCGGTTTGCGCGGCGCCACCACCACGAATGCTCCTAGGGGCAGCACGTGGGGCAGCAGCGCCTCGTCCTCCCCCTCCATCGTCGAGCCCAACACCACGATCGGCCGCCCCGCCGCCAGCGCCGGCAGGTCGAATTCCAGCGGCCGCTCGTCCGGCACGTAGTCGAACTTCACGTTTCCCGCGACTTCCACGTTCGTCGCGCCGATGGCGCGGAAGCGCTCCGCGTCCTGCGCCTCGCGCGCCAGGATCGCGTCGTAGTGGCGCAGCACGCGCGCCACGACGGCGCGGAACATCCGGTAGCGCGGAAACGAGCGGTCGGAAATGCGCCCGTTCGCCAGCACCAGGCGCACGCCGCGCGCGGCGGAGAGCCGCGTTGCGTTCGGCCAGATCTCCGTCTCCATCGCCGCGAAGACGCGCGGGCGGTGATGGTTCAGGAACCGCTTCACCGCGACGGAGAAGTCGAGCGGAAAGTACGTCACCGTCGCGAAGGGGAAGAGCTTCTTCGCCTGCGCCTGGCCGGTCGTCGTCGTCGTGGTGAAGACAATCGACGTCGACGGACGAAGACGCAGCATCGCATCGACGACCGGCTTCGCAGCCAGCGTCTCTCCCACCGATACCGCGTGGATCCACACGTCGTGCGCGCGCGGCGGGCCGAGGTAGTGCCCCATCCGCTCCGCGAAAGTGCTCGTGTACTTCCCGCGGAGGAGGAAAAACGGCAGCCCTAGGATGAGGACGAGGTACAACGCGACCTCATAGACGAGGTACATTGAGCGCGGATGATCTTCGACGAGTCCACCCCCGTCAACTTCGCCCGCGCCATGCCGAACTGGCAGCCGTTGGTCGAGTACCGCCGCAACGGCGTCGCCGAGAACACGATTCACGGCGCCGTCTCCTGGGTCACCGGCCGCCGTCTCCTCTACTCCTTCGGCGGCAACGTCGAGGTCTACGGTCGCTCGATGTCGAAGCCGCTGATGATGAAAGTCTTCGCTCGCGAGTTCGCCAAAGGGCTCACGGGCAAGCAGCAGGCCATCTCCGTCGCCTCGCACAACGGCGATACCGAGCACGTGCGCGTGGCGCGCTCGATCCTCCTCCCCGGCGAGTGGGGGATGATGCAGACGCCGCTCGATGTCCCGCTCGTGCAGTTCGGGCGGCAGGTGCGCCGCCCGCGCCGTTGGTACCACTGCTGCTCCGGCGAGCACGCCGCGATCCTCCGCGGCTGCAAGCTCAAAGGCTGGTCGCGCGTCGGCTACGTCTGGCCGCACCATCCGTTCTTCCAGGCCCACCTCGCCTACGTCCGCCGCATCCTCGGCGACGACTGGACGCCCGGCACGATCGCCAAGGACGGCTGCGGTCTGCCGACGATCTCGATGACCGTGACGGATCTGGCGAAGCTCTTCGCCAACCTCGTCACCGAGCGCCACGACGATTGGATCTGGGAGGCGATGGTGCAGCATCCCGATCTCATCGGCGGCTTCAACCGCCTCGACTCGACGATTCTCAAGGCCTGCCACGGCCGCGTGATCGCCAAGGAAGGCGCCGACGGGCTCCTCGGCCTCTCCATCGAGCACCCCGAGTACCCCGACGGCCTCGGCGTGGTGGTGAAGATCGCCCACGGCTGGAACCCGCAGGCGACGTGGTACATCGCCCGCTACATCCTCGGCGTTCTCGGCTTCGAGTTCCGCAACCCGTACAAGCTGCGGCGGCAGAAGGCGTTCATCGTCCCCGAGGTCATCCCGCCGGAGCTGCGCGAACGAATGAGCGCGATCGTGCCGTGGGACTCGTGGGATCCGGACATTGATCGGTGGGAGTTCGACCCGGAGGAGTTCGTTGCGAACGAGGGCGCAGGGGGCAGGGGGCAGGGGGTAGGTCGATGACCGTGCAAGATGCAACGACACACCCTGCGCCCCGCCCCCTGCGCCCTGCGCCGTGTGTAGCCAATTTCATCGCCAACGAATTCGTCCCGCCGCGCTCCGGCAACTACATCGACGACGTCAGCCCCTCCACCGAGGAAGTCATCGCCGCGATTCCGGACAGCGACGAGCGCGACGTCGACGACGCCGTGCAGACGGCGGCGCGCGCGTTTCCGGCGTGGTCCCGCACGTCCGCGGCCGAGCGTTCGCGGCTGCTGCTGAAGGTCGCGGACTGCATCGAGAAACACTTCGACGAGCTCGCGGAGCTCGAGGCGCGCGACAGCGGGAAGCCGCTGACGCTCGCGCGGACCCTCGACATTCCGCGCGCGATTGCGAACTTCCGCTTCTTCGCCACGGCCATCCTGCATCAGTCGAGCGACGCGCACGTCACCGATACCACAGCGCTCAACTACACGCTGCGCCAACCGCTCGGCGTCGTCGGCCTCATCTCGCCGTGGAACCTGCCGCTGTATCTGCTCTCGTGGAAGATCGCCCCGGCCATCGCGGCGGGCAACGCCTGCGTGGCGAAGCCGAGCGAGATGACGCCGCTGACGGCGCACCGCCTCGCCGAGCTCGTGGTCGACGCGGGCGTTCCGCCCGGTGTCATCAACATCGTCCACGGCCTCGGCGGCAAAGCCGGCCGCGCGCTGACCTGCCACGACAGCGTCGCCGCGATCTCCTTCACCGGCGGCACCGTCACCGGCGCCGCCGTCGCCGCCAACGCCGCGCCGCGCTTCAAGAAGCTCTCGCTGGAGCTCGGCGGCAAGAATCCGACGATCGTCTTCGGCGACGCCGATCTCGACCAGGCGCTCCCGACCGCGATCCGCGCCTCATTCTGGAACCAGGGAGAGATCTGCCTCTGCGGATCGCGCATCTTCGTCGAGAAATCGATCTACGAGCGCTTCGTCGACGGCTTCGTGGAGCGCGCCAAAGCGCTGCGCATCGGCGAGGACCTCGGCGCGCTGATCAGCGAAGCGCACCTGCGCAAGGTCCTCGGTTACATCGACCTTGCGAAGAAGGAGGGCGGCACGATCGCGACCGGCGGCAACCGCATCGACCGCCGCGGCTACTTCGTCGAGCCGACCGTGATCACCGGCCTCGGATGCGACTGCCGCGTGCTGCAGGAGGAGATCTTCGGACCCGTCGTGACAATCACGCCGTTCGACGGCGAGGAAGAGGCGGTGGCGTTCGCGAACTCGACGAAGTACGGCCTCTCCGCCAGCCTCTGGACGCGCGACCTGCAGCGCGCCCACCGCGTCGCCGCCGCCGTCGACAGCGGCACCGTCTGGATCAACTGCTGGCTCCTGCGCGACCTTCGCGTCCCCTTCGGCGGCATGCGCGAGAGCGGCGTCGGCCGCGAGGGTGGCTTCGCGTCGCTCGAGTTCTTCACCGAGGCGAAGAACGTCTGCGTCAAGCTCTGATTGGAGAGGAAATCGCATGCTCGACGACTCATGCGCTACGCCTTCGCTTTTGTCGTCTCGTTGAGTCTGACCGCATCCGCTGCCCTCGCGCAGATCACGATGGGCGCGATGCCGCCGATTGACGGCTTCGCCGTCAGCCGCAATGTCCCCACCACGCTCGTCGATCTGGGCCATCCGGCGCTTTCGCCGGCGACGATGACGGCCGCGTCGGTGCGCTGGGCCGGCAACTGCTCGGGCGCGTTCAAGCTGAAGTTCCTGCGGCCGTCGGCGGGGCTCGCCGGCTACACCGTGATGGCGGAGCGCGGGCCGTTCGACGCCGTCAACGGCGTGAATCTCGTGGCGCTGTCGCCCGGTGTCGAGGTGCTGCCGGGGTATCTGCTGGCTGTGACGCAGCTCCAGGCCAGCTCGTCTTCCTGCGGAGGACCGATCTACTCGCTCGGCGACCGTTCGACGTCCGTGATGGTCATCAACGGCGACATTCCCGCGAGCGGCTCGTTGAACGGAACGATCGAGCGCTCGGAGGTGATCAACGCGCGCGCCAGCTCGGAAACGAACGTTCTCGAGGGAGTCATCACCGGCGCGGGCGCCGTGGCGGGGGCGTTCGGCGCCTTCTTCCGCACCGCCGTGCAGCTCGTGAACCGCGATGCGAACACGGCCACCGGCAAGATCATCTTTCATCCTGCCGGCGCGACGACGGGGTTCGATCCGTCCCTTGCCTACAGCTTGGCGCCATTCAGCGCGACCTCATACAGCGATCTCGTCACGGCCATCGGTGCCCAAGGCCTCGGCACGATCGACGTCGTCTCCACGTCGGGCGCGCCGGTGCTGGTCCTCACGCGCGTCTTCAACGACAACGGCCCGGCCGGTACCCAAGGTTTTTCGGAGCCCTTCGTCACGCCTGACGAAGCGCTCGTCGCCCTCGGCAGGGCCAACATCATCATGCCGGCCGATCTGGCGAACTTCCGGATGAACGTCGGGGTGCGCACGCTCTCCGACATCGTCAACGTCGACATCGTCACGACCGACGCCGCCGGCAATCGGTATGGCCCGCTGATCACCAGAACGTATCAGGCAAACTCGTTCGAGCAGCCGACGCTCGCGCAATTTCTGGACGGCGGCAGCATCGTGCCGAACGGCACGGTCACGATCTTCGTCCGCGACGGCAGCGGGATCATTTTTTACGCCTCGACCACGGACAACCGGACGAACGACAGCAGCATCGAATTCGCGCGGCGGCGCTGATAGTCTAAGCGGCCTTGAAAAAACCGACTTTCTTCATCGTCGACGGCTCCAACAACGTCTACCGCTCCTACTTCGCCATCCGCGGCCTCACGAACTCGTCCGGCCTGGCCACGAACGCCGTCTACGGCTTCACCACCATGCTGCGGAAGATGCTGAAGGACCACGACCCCGGCTACGTCGCCGTGGCCTTCGACGTCAGCGGCGCGAAGACGCGTCACGAGGCCTTCGCCGACTACAAAAAGGACCGCCGCCCGATGCCGGACGACCTCGCCGTGCAGTTGCCCTTCGTCGACGAAGTCCTCGAGGGCCTCGGCATACCGAAGATCACCGTCGTCGATTGGGAGGCGGACGATCTCATCGGCTCGCTCGCCTGCACGGCCCGCGACCGCGGCTACGACGTCGTCATCGCCACCTCGGACAAGGACTTCTTCCAGCTCGTCGGCGACGGCATCAAGCTCTATCACACCGGCCGCGAGGTGATGTACGACCCGAAGGGGGTCGAAGAGGCGTTCGGCCTGCCGCCGGAAAAAGTCGTCGACGTCATGGCCATCTGGGGCGACGCCATCGACAACATCCCCGGCGTCCCGGGCATCGGCGAGAAAGGGGCGAAGTCGCTGATCACGGACTTCGGCTCGCTCGAAGGCGTCTACGAGAACCTCGACAAGCTCAAGCCGGCGCAGCGGAAGAAGCTCGAGGAGCACCGCGACAAGGCCTTCATGTCGCGGGAGCTGGCGCGGATCAAGTGCGACCTCGCCGTTGACGCCGAATTCGAGAAGTACAAGCGCCGCGACCCCGACCGCGCCAAGCTTCACGACGTCTTCTCCCGGCTCGAGTTCGCGTCGCTGATGCAGGAGTACCTGCCCGAGGCGCCGCCGGTCGAGCGCGACTACCGCGTAGCCGCGTCGGCCGCCGACGTTGTGGAGTGCGGCGGCCATGCCGCCGCTGTCTCGATCTGGCTAGAGCCGGACCTCGGCCTGTCCCTCTCGACCAAGCCCAACGAATCCCTCATCGTCCCGATCGGCAAATTCGACGACACGCTCGAGAAACTGCTAACAGAAGACCGCCTCTTCATCGCCCACGACGCCAAGCTTCAACAACGAAGACTCGCCGCCCTCGGCTGGCCCGTGCCGCCGCGCTGGGCCGACACGATGATCATGTCGTACGTCATCAACCCCGGCCTGCCGAGTCACGAATTCGCCAACGTCGCCCGTGACCGGCTGAAGCTCGACGTCACCGCGCGCAAGGACGTGCAGAAGACCGCGCCGCTCTTCGCCATCGATCACGAGCTCGGCTCCTCCGCGCTCGCCCCCTACGTCACCTACCTCGGCGAGAAGTCCGACATCGCCGTCGCGCTCAAAAACGTCCTCGAACCGGAGCTGCAGCGCGACCCCGCCCTGCAGAAAATCTACGAGACGATCGAGCTGCCGCTCATCCCCGTCCTCGGCCGGATGGAAGACCGCGGCATCCGCATCGACGTCGACCTGCTGCGGCAGATGTCGAACACGATGGCCGTGCAGCTCGCCGATCTGGAGACGCGCATCTACGCCGAGGCCGGGATGGAGTTCAACATCAACTCGCCGCAGCAGCTCGGGCACATCCTCTTCGAGAAGCTGCAGTACCCCGTCGTCAAGAAGACGAAGGGGACGAAGGCGTGGTCGACGTCGATGGACGTCCTGCAGGAGCTGGCCGGCGTCGGCTACGCCGTCCCGCAGCTCATCCTCCAGCACCGCGAGCTGCACAAGCTGAAGTCGACCTACGTCGACGCGCTGCCGCAGCTCGTGGCCAAAGACGGCCGCGTGCACACGTCGTTCAATCAGGCCGTGGCGGCGACAGGACGGTTGTCGTCGTCCGACCCGAACCTGCAGAACATCCCCATCCGCACGCCGCTCGGCCGGGAGATCCGCCGCGCGTTCATCGCCGATGAGGGTTGCGTGCTGCTCGCGGCGGACTACTCGCAGGTCGAGCTGCGCATCCTCGCCCACATCTCGCAGGATCCCGACCTCATCGAGACCTTCAAGCGCGGCGCGGACATCCATCGCGCCACGGCTTCGAAGATGTTCAACATCCCGGAGGGTGAGCTGACGCCCGACCAGCGCCGCGCCGCGAAGACGATCAACTTCGGCGTGCTGTACGGCATGTCGGCGTTCCGCCTGTCGAACGAGTTGAACATCCCCACCGGGCAGGCGAAGGACTTCATCGACGCCTACTTCGCGCGCTATCCGAAGATCCAGGAGTACCTCGACCGCACGCTGCAGGAGGCGCGCGCCACGGGAAAGGTGACCACGCTCTTTGGCCGCGTGCGCTACATCCCCGAGATCCACAACAAGTCATTCACCGTGCGCGGCAACGCCGAGCGGATGGCCACGAACGCGCCGATCCAGGGAACGGCCGCCGACATCCTGAAGCTGGCCATGATTGCCTTGGATGCGCGGCTGACCGGCGGCGCGCGCATGCTGCTGACCGTGCACGACGAGATCGTCATCGAGGTCCCGGAAGCGGGAGCGGAGAAAGTGGCGGGAATCGTGAAAGAAACGATGGAGAACATCTACCCGCTTGCAGTGCCGCTCGCGGTCGACACGCATTGGGGACGAAGTTGGTACGACGCCAAGGACTGATCGCGCTGCTCTTTTTGATTTCGTGCAAGCCGGCGGCCGCGCCGCCCGCGAAGCCGGCGCCGACGGCACCGCAGACGCGCGCCACCGTCGTCACGATCGAGACGACCATCCAGCCGGGAAACAAAACGACGTCGCACACGCTCGTCATCGCCAACGGCCGCGCGCGCAGCGGCGACGAGCTCGACTCCTGGCGTCTCTTCGACCTGACGAACGACCGCGTCACGTTCGTCAACGACATCGAGCGGACGTTCCGCACCGTGCCGCGCGCGCAGCTCGAGCGAGACCGCCGCGGCGCGCTCGACGATCCGCTCCCCGACGCGCTGCCGCGCGCGCAGTTCGCCGCCACGAACGCGACGAAGGCGATCCAGGGCGTGCCGGCCAAGCAGTCGGTGGTGAAGCTCGGCGGCTACACGCACGAGCTGTGGATCGGGCAGCATCCGCTGATTCCCGCGAAGCTCTACGCGCTCATCGTCGCCAGCGAGCCGCCGTCGTCGCCGCTCGTCCCGGTGATGAAAAACGTCGACGAAGCGCTGATGAAGGTGAGCGGCTTCCCCCTCGCGGAGCACAGCGAGCTGACGTACGGCAACAAGAAGATGACGGTGGACAAGCAGGTGACGAAGATCGAGCAGAGGGCCGTACCGGCGGGATTGCTGAACGTGCGCGGCGACTACAAAGACGTCTCGCCGCGGTAGGGGCGCACAGCGTGCGCCCACACTCCACGGGCGCACGCTGTGCGCCCCTACCGGTCTCACAACACCTGCCGCGAATCCCCGACCCGCTTCGTGATCCCTTCCCGATCGAAGTACTCCAGCAGCGGAATCGCCACCTTCCGCGACAGTCCGAAGAAGTCCTTGAACTGCCCGACGTCGATCGTCTCGCCTTTGCGTGAGGACATCTTCTCCCGCGCCGATGCCAGGACGTCCTTGTGTACGTACACGCCCTCCGCGAGGCGCACGAGCGTCCCGTTCTTCACCAGAAATCCGACCACGCCTTCGATCACCTTCGGCTTCTGCGCGATCGTGTTGATCAGCTCCGACACCGCGAAGGTCTGCAAGCCCGCGGCGGCGTAGCGCTGCTCGATGAGGCGCGCCAGCTCGCCCTCGGCGCCGCCGAGGGCTTTCGAGCGGCCGGGGATGTCGAGCGCGTCGCCCTGGACGACCACGATCTTTTCGCGCGCCAGGTCCTGCAAAAGGAAATTCACCGGCGCGTCGTGCGGGAGGAGCTTCTGCACGAACTCCGACTTCGGCACGTTCAGCGCCATCTTCGTTTCCTTGAAGTAGGCCTGCAGGAACTCCATGGCGCGCTTGCGAAAATCAGCGATGACGTCGGCGTGAATCCAGCGGCGGTCGCCGCTGTCGACGACGTGCGGGATTGTCTTCAGCTCCTTCGCCAGCGTCTCGATCTTGATCCCCGTCCGCGCCTGCACTTCGCGAATCGTCAGTCCCCGCAGCCCCTCGATCTTCGCCATCAGCTCGACGCGCTCCTGCAACGTGCCGTCGGCGAGCGTCTCCAGCAGCTCCGTGCGCGTGCCGCGGCTCAGCTTCGGCAGGTGCGCGTCGAGGATCACGCCGCCGCCGATGGTGACGGCCGGCGAGTAGCGGCGGACTACGAAGCGGTCGCCCGCCACGGCGACGACCGGCTGCTCGAGCCGCACCTGCACGTACGCGCTTTGTCCGGGCTTCAGCGCCTCCTCGGTCTCGTCGACGAAGCGAATCGTGCCGAGGAGCTCGGAGGCGAGGTGGTGGAAGCGGATGCGCGTCTGGTCCTTGAGCGGCTTCGCGTCCTCGAGCAGATCGAGCTTCGCCGTGATGATCGACGACGTCCGCAGAGTGCCCGGCGCGATGACCTGCTGGCCGCGGTGCAGCCGCTCCAGCGCGATGTCGGCGAGGTTCACCGACGTCCGCTCGCCCGCGGAGGCGACGTCGCGCGCTTCGCCGTGGACTTGGATGTTGCGCGCGCGGCTGCGGTCGCCGCCGGGGAGCACTTCCACGTCGCTCTCCACCGTCAGCTTGCCGGCATACGTCGTTCCGGTGATCACCGAGCCGAAGCCTTTCATGGTGAAGACGCGGTCGATCGGCAGCCGGAACACACGCGTCGTGGCATCGCGGTCGTCGACCTCGGCCACCGACGCGAGAATCGCTTTTTTCAGCTCGTCGAGTCCCGCCCGCGTGACCGCGCTGGCGGGCAGGATCGGCTTCCCTTCGAGAAAGCTTCCGGCGACGAGCTCCTCGATCTCCAGCCGCACCAGCTCGACGATGTCGGGGTCGACCAGGTCGCTCTTGGTGATGGCCACGACGCCGGTGCGGATGCCGAGGAGCTTGCAAATGGCGAAGTGCTCGCGCGTCTGCGGCTTGATCGACTCGTCCGCGGCGACGACGAGCAGCGCGCTGTCGATGCCCCCGACGCCGGCGAGCATGTTCTTGACGAACCGCTCGTGCCCCGGCACGTCGATGAAGCCGATCTGGTAATCGTCGGTGAACCAGCTCGCAAACCCGAGGTCGATGGTGATGCCGCGGCGCTTCTCCTCGGGGAGCCGGTCGGTGTCGACGCCGGTCAGCGCTTTGACGAGAGAAGTCTTGCCGTGATCGATGTGGCCGGCCGTGCCGACGACGCGTCGCTTTCTCATTTCGAATGCAGCCCCGCCAGTTGCGGCGGCAGCTTCGCATCCTGCCCCAACGCTTCCTTCAAATCCACCGCGTTCACGATTGCCTGACCGCGGAAGTGATTGTTCGTGATCACGTACGTGTCCTTCTCCCGTCCCATCGACTGCACGCGCCCGGCCCACGGCGCCAGCTCCTCCTTCGAATAGAGGTAGTTGTAGCGCTCCCACGTCTCGCCGTGCGCGAACCACTTCTCGTAATTGCGGCCGTGCAGGCGCGCGTAGGCGACCGGGCCCGTGACGGTGTCGGCCGGCTTCACGGAATCGTGGAAGAGAGGCTGATCGACGTTGACCCAGGCCACGCCGTGCTCGTCGAGGAAGCGGAAGAAGTCCTCGTTTTGGAAGGTGGAGTGTCGGACCTCGAGCGCGAGCGGATAGCCGTCCAGCTCATCGAAGAGCTTCGTCAGCTTGTCGCGCGCGGCGTCGTCGTTCTTGAAGCTCCACGGGTATTGCAGCAGCACGGCGCCGAGGCGGCCGGAGTCCATCAGCGGATCGAGATAGTCGCGGAACGCTTTGATGTCGGCTTGCGCGTACTCGTCGTGCGTGAAGCCGCGGAAGACCTTCGTCGTGAACTTGAAGTCGCGATTGCCGCCGACGCGGCGCGTCCAGCTCTTCGCATGTTGCGGCGGCGGGATGCGGTAGAACGGCGAGTTGATCTCGATCGTGTCGAAGAACGAGGCGAGATAGGCGAGGGGATCGAATTTGGATCCGTGCGGCGGATAAACGGTACCTTCCCAATCTTTGTAGCTCCATCCGGCGGGGCCGATGCGGATCGGATGTTCCATAAGTGATGGTCAACAGGTTGTCAGTCTTATTTGCAGTGCAATCAATTCGTTGCAGTGGGTTGCGCAACTATGCTAAAAGGCAGCCCAACGATTCCAAGTGAACTCCGATCGATGGCAGACACGCGCATTGGGTCGTTCTCTATCCGTCGGAAAAAGGGGGCGATCCTTTTTATCGGTTCGTAGTGAAACCTGATGCGGGGGCGTGGTCGCGGCACCCCGCGCGTGCTCTGCGCTGCGGCAATCAACTCGTAGTTAACGTTTAGGAGATCATAGGTTCATGGATACCTTCAACGACAAGATGCTGAACTGTGCTGACTGCGGACAGGAGTTCGTGTTCAGCAAGAACGAACAGGCCTTTTACGCAGAGCGTGGATTCACCAACGAGCCGAAGCGCTGCAAGAACTGCCGCGACAAGCGCAAGAACGCCCGCGAGGGCAACGGCGGCGGCCGCGGCGAGCGCCAGATGGTCAGCGTGACGTGCGACAGTTGCGGTGTGGCCACCGAGGTTCCGTTCACACCTGTCAGCGGCAAGCCGGTCTACTGCCGCGATTGCTACAACCAGCGCCGCTCGAACGCGCGACCCTCGAGCTGGGCGTAATTCTCTCCTTCGACTTGTGACGACGGCGGGCTATCGGCCCGCCGTTTTTTTCTCTACAATCCGCCCGCCTTGCCGGTCCGCCCGCTCGCGAAGCCAGTCCGCAATGTCCTCGACCTCGTCGGCAACACGCCGATGGTCCAGCTTTCGAACATTCACGACACCATCTTCGCCAAGCTGGAGTTCCTGAATCCCGGCGGCTCGGTGAAGGACCGCATCGGCATTGGCATGATCGCCAAGGCGGAGCGCGACGGGCTGCTCGAGAAGGGCGGCACGATCATCGAGCCGACCGCCGGCAACACCGGCATCGGCCTCGCGCTCGCCGGCACGCGCATGGGCTACCGCGTGATCCTCTGCGTCCCCGAGCACTTCTCCGTCGAGAAGCGCGAAGTGATGAAGGCCCTCGGCGGCGAAGTCGTGCTCACGCCGAAGGACGACGGCATCCGCGGCGCGATCGCCACTGCCGAGAAGCTCGCCGCCGGCATCGAGAACTCGTACGTCCCGCAGCAGTTCAAGAATCGTTACAACAGCGAGACGCACTACGAGACGACCGGCCCGGAGATCTGGGAGCAGATGGACGGCCGCGTCGACGCCTTCGTCTGCGGCTGCGGCACCGGCGGCACGTTCACCGGCGTGGCGCGCTACCTCCGCGAGCGCAACCCGGACGTCTACTGCGTCGTCGTCGAGCCGCAGGGCTCGGTGATCGGCGGCGGCAAAGCCGGGCCGCACGAGGTCGAAGGGATCGGCGCCTCGTTTCTCCCGCCGGTGCTCGATCTCAGCCTTGCCGACGACGTCATCATGATCTACGACCAGGAGGCCTTCGCCACGGTGAAGCGCCTCGCTGCGGAGGAAGGGATTCTCGGCGGATCGTCGTCGGGAGCGAACGTCGCCGCCGCACGGCAAGTCGCCAAACGCCTCGGCGCCGGCAAGCGCGTCGTCACCATCATCCCCGACGCCGCGGAGCGCTACATGTCCAAAGGCATTTTTACGAAAGCTCGGTAAGCCTATGGGATTCTCGACGGATTGCATCCACGCCGGCCAGGAGCCGGAGCCGGTGACCGGCGCGGTCACGTACCCGATTTTCCAGACCTCGACCTACGTGCAGCCGGAGCTCGGCCGCCACAAAGGCTTCGAGTACGCGCGCACGCAGAACCCGACGCGCGCCGTGCTCGAGCGGGCCCTGGCGGCGCTCGAGCGCGGCAAGCACGGCCACTGCTTCGCCTCCGGCATGGCCGCCATCGACACGGTCTTCCGCATGCTCCAGGCGGGCGACCACGTCGTGGCCGGCGAGAACATGTACGGCGGCTCCTACCGGCTCTTCAGCCGCGTGCTGGAGAAGTTCGGGCTGCAGTTCACGTACGTCGACACGTCGGACGTCGAGGCCGTGCGCGGCGCGCTGCGCGACAACACGAAGATCGTCTATCTGGAGACGCCGACGAATCCGATGATGACGATCACCGACATCGCGGCGTGCGCCGAAGCGGCGCATGCGCGGGGGGCCCTCGTCGTCGTCGACAATACCTTCTGCTCGCCCTACCTGCAGCGCCCGATCGAGCTCGGCGCCGACATCGTCGTCCACTCCACGACGAAGTTCCTGAACGGCCACAGCGACTCGGTGGGCGGCGCGGTGATCTCGAACGACGACGCGATCGCGGAGAAGATCGGCTTCCTGCAGAACGCCGCCGGCGCGATCCTCTCGCCGTTCGACTCCTGGCTCGTCCTGCGCGGCATCAAGACGCTCGCCGTGCGCATGCGCCGTCACGAGGAGAACGGGATGGCCATGGCCGCGTACCTCTCGAATCACAAGAAGGTGCGGAAGATCTTCTATCCGGGCCTGCCCGACCACCCCGGTCACGCGCTGGCGAAGAAACAGATGAGCGGCTTCGGCGCGCTGATCTCGTTCGAGGTCGATGACGCCAAGAAGTTCCTCGACCGCGTACGCCTCTGCTCCCTTGGCGAGTCCTTGGGCGGCGTGGAGACGCTGATCTCGCACCCCGTGTCGATGACGCACGGCTCGGTTCCCGAGGCTGACCGCCTGCGCCTGGGCATCACGCCGGGGCTGGTGCGGATTTCGGTGGGGATCGAGGATATCGAGGACTTGATCGCCGACTTGGAGAACGCGTTCGAAGGGACTTAGCTCGGAGACGCGCCGGCTTACAACGGAAGAGCGATCGTTGGCAATTTAAGCGAACTCGCTGAAATCCTCGGGAATCTCGCTGGCGAATTCAGCGAGCTCGCTGAAAAGCTCAGCCAACCTACCGAAGAATTCAGCAAACTCGCTGAAAAGCCCGGCACAGTCGTTGACGTTTTCAGCGAACTCGCTGAAAACGCCTCGGCAAATGCGATGAAAACCTAGCGAACTCGCTGAAAAGCATAGCAATTTAGGCAAAAAGTTCAGCGAGTTTGCTGAAAAGCTAAGCAATCTCACCGAAGAGTTCAGCGAGTTCGCTGAATCGCGAAGCAAATTCAGTGAGCAATTCAGCGAATTCGCTGAGATTGCTCGCACTCTTTCTTCCGTTGCCAACCGTTTTCCTTGCATTGGAAGCTAGACTCGGGGGCGTGGACGTCGACGACGCGCTGCCCGGTGCTGACCTGATCCGCGACGGTCTTCGCGATCTCGCCGGCGGTGTCGAATCGATTCCGGCGATGCTCGTGCTCGTCGGCGGGCCGCGCCTGCGCAGTCTCGGCTTCGACGTTCCGGACGTGCCGAACCTGCCCGAGCATCGCCTATACGAGCTGCTCGAGGCGGAGGATCCTCATGCCGCGCACTCTCGATATAACGCGCTGATCCGGCGGCTGGTCAGCTTCGAACGGGCTGCGGAATGCGGGCAGCCCGTAACGTCGCAGCGCCTGCGCGAGCTCATGCGGGCGCTGGCCGCGGAATCGCACGGCGAAGGTCACGTCTATCTGGCGGGCGGTGCGAGCGCGGTGCTGCTTGGTTGGCGCGACAGCACTGTCGTTATCGACGTCAAAGTGATCTCCGACGATTCTCGCGTGCTGCGCGCGGTGCCCGCCGTCAAAGAACGCCTGAACGTCAACATGGGGGAGGCCTCTCCCGACAATTTCATTCCGCCGCTGCCGGGATGGCGCGAGCGCAGCCCGTTCATCGCGCGCGAGGGAGGACTCTCGTTTCATCACTACGACTTCTATGCGCAATGCCTGGCGAAGATCGAGCGCGGACACCCGAAGGATCGTATCGATGCGCAGCGGATGGTTGATGCCGGGCTGGTCGACCCGCAGCGTCTTCGCGGTTTCTACGACGCCATCGAGCCGGAGCTTTGGCAATACGGGGCCATCCACCCGCCCGCGTTCCGCCGCGAAGTAGAGGCCTTCATCGCCCGCCAGTAGAATGCGCGGCAAATGCTCCCCCTCCTCCTCGTCGCCGCGGCGTACCTGATCGGCTCGATCCCATTCAGCTACCTCATCGTCCGCCTCATGACCGGGCAGGACATCCGCGAGCACGGCAGCCGCAACGTCGGCGCGACCAACGTGGCGCGCTCCTTCGGGAAAGCGCCGGGGATCATCGCCCTCGTTCTCGACGGCGCGAAGGGCTACGCCGTCGTCGTTCTCGGCGAGTGGCTCACGCGGCGGGCGGACTGGCCGCTTCCGGTGGGAAGCGATGCCTCGCCGTGGCACTCCACCGCGTTCTGGGTGGCGTTCGCGGCGCTGATCGCGGTCGTCGGGCACATGTTCCCGGTGTGGCTGCGCTTCCATGGCGGCAAGGGCGTGGCCACGGCGACGGGGGCGTTTCTCGCGCTCGATCCGCTTGCGGTCGCGGCGGCACTGATCGTCTTTCTCATCGTCCTGCTGACCCTGCGCTTCGTCTCGCTGGCGTCGATGATCAGCGCGGCGTCGTTTCCGTTGTTCCTGCGGTTCCTGTCGAAGGGACCGTTCTGGACCACGGTCGTCTCCATCGTCATCTCCATCCTCATCATCGTGAAGCACCACTCCAACATCGCCCGTCTCGCGCACGGCACGGAGCGGCGCATCGGCGACCCGAAGGAGCGTCCGTGAGGCTTTCGGTCGTCGGCGCGGGCTCGTTCGGGACGACGATGGCCATCGTCGCGGCGCGCGCCGGTCACGACGTCCTGCTGTGGGCGCACGATCCGAACGTCGCCGACGGCATCCGGCGCGAGCGGCGCAACCCGGTGTACATGCCGGCCATCGAGCTCGACGCGCGCATCGCCGCCACGCACTCGCTCGAGGAGGCGGCGACGTTCAGCGATGCCCTCCTCATGGTCGTGCCGAGCCATCACTACCGCCGCGTGCTCGGGGAGATGGCGCCGTTCCTCGACAAAGCCGACGTCATCTCCGGCACGAAGGGGATCGAGAACGAAACGCTCGACACGATGTCGCAGGTGACGGCGCAGGTTCTCGGCGAGAAGCTGCGCGCGTTCGCCGTCCTCTCCGGGCCGACCTTCGCGCTCGAAGCGGCGCGCGGCGATCCCACCGTCGCCGTCGTGGCCTCGCAGAACGACGACTTCGCGCATGCGGCGCAGGGGATGCTCAGCGGCGGCACGTTCCGGCTCTACCGCACGAACGACGTCGCCGGCGTCGAGCTGGCCGGGTCGCTCAAAAATGTCATCGCCATCGCCGCCGGCGTCCTCGAAGGACTCGGACTGGGATCGAACACGAACGCGGCGCTGATCACGCGCGGGCTGCATGAGATGACGAAGCTCGGCGTGGCCCTGGGCGGCCGGCTGGAGACCTTCGCCGGCCTCGCGGGCATGGGCGACCTCGTCCTGACCTGCACCGGCGCGCTCTCGCGCAACCGACGCGTCGGCGTCGAGCTCGGCCGCGGCAAGACGCTCGAGCAGATTCTCGGCGAAACGCGTGAGGTGGCCGAAGGGGTAAAGACGGCGAAGGCGGCGCAGGCGCTGGCGGAGCGGCATCAGATCGAGATGCCGATCACGACAGAGATGTACCGCGTGCTGTACGAGGGGGAGTCGCCGAAGATCGGAATTCAGCGTCTAATGTCGCGCTCGCTGAAGGCGGAGTCCGCGCGCTAAGCGGCCCTTCCCTTGCACTAGATCATCAGCGAAGGAGGCCGCATATGTTGCACTTCCTGAAGAAGTTGCTGATGTTTCGAATCGGACAGAAAGCCTCGCGCGGCTTCGCCCGCTCGATCGGACTCGACGCTCTCGCAGGGGTCGTCGGCCTGGTCGGCGGCGTGAAGTACATGCGGCGCCACTCGTAAACTCGGAGGGCGCAGGGCGCAGGGGGCGGGGCGCAGGTGATGCCGTCGCGAGGCAACCATCCGCGCCCCGCCCCCTTGCGCCCTGCCACCTCATCGCGGCGGCTTCTTCGCTTCCTTTTCCTTGGCCTTCTTCGCCTGCTCTTCGGCGATGTGCTCCGCGACGGCGGGATCGTCGAACATCGTCTGCGCCCCGCCGTCGGTGGCGGCGAGCGTCCGCTGCGCGGCCTCGCGCTCCGCCTTCGCCTTCTCCTCGGCGTCCTTCTTCAACTTCGCTTCGGCGTCGCGCCGATCCTGCTCGGCCTTGAGCTGCGCGGCCGACGGGGCGGGCGGCAGCGCCGGGAGCGGCGCCTGCGTGGCGGTCGTGGTGATGTGGCCGCCGCTCTTGATCAGATTGTCGTTCGTGATGACGATCGTGGCCTTGCGCTTCTTCGCCGCCGACTTCTTCGCCGCGGCCACGAGCGGGGAATCGGTCGTCGTCGCGGGTGGAGTCTGCGGCGTCTCACCGGCCAGGAGCGGCAGCGCCGCGAGTGCAAATGATGCAAACAGAAGCGGTTTCATGATGCGTTCAATGTTACGCTTGCCGCTCGAAAATCCCGAACCGCCCCGAATCTTGCAATTTGGCGGCTGAATGACGCCCGAGCTGCTGCTGCACAAATTCGGCTACCTGGCCGTTTTCGTCGGGACGTTCCTCGAGGGAGAGACCATCCTGGTGATGGCCGGCTTCTTCGCCGAGCGGGGCCACCTCCATCTCCTCGGCGTCATCCTCACCGCCTTCGCCGGCGCCTTCGTCGGCCACGTCTTCTGGTTCTGGCTCGGGCGGACGCAGGGCGTCAAGCTCCTCGACCGCATGCCGCGCATGAAAAAACACTTCGGCCGCGGCATCCGCATCTTCGAGCGCTACGGCGCGCCGGCCATCTTCATCACCCAGTGGCTCTACGGCCTGCGCGTCACGTGCGCCGTCATCATCGGCATCTCGCGCATCTCGACGTTGAAATTCATCGTCTACGAAGCCTTCACCTGCATGGTCTGGGCGATCATCATCGCCAGCGCCGGCTACTACTTCGGCCGCGCGGTCGAGTCGATTCTCGGCCGCGCGGCGCACATCGAGAAGTACGGGTTGATCATCCTCGTCGTCGTCGGCATCGGTCTCTTCGTGTGGCACCAGCGGAAAGACCGCCGCCCGTCGACGGACTAATGGGGCGGGTGACCGACGAAGTGGATCCGGTGCCGCTCGCCGATCTCCGGCACCTTGCGCAGGTCGTCCGGCATCGTCTTGATCTCGCGGTCGAGCTCGCGGAAGAAGGCCTCGGATGCCGCGGGAGCGTCGAAGAAGAGCATGCGCGCGGTCTTGTCCGAGGCGCCTTGGAAGCCGTGGGGCGTGCCAGCGGGGACAAAAAGGAAGTCGCCGACGTTCGCGACCGTGTCGCGGCCGTCGACCGTGAAGCGCACGGCACCTTCGAGGATGTAATACGCTTCGTCCCACGGGTGCCGGTGCGGCGGAGGGCCTTGATCCTTCGGAGCCTCGCACTCCGTCATCGACCAGGCCCGGCCGGTGCGGTCGCCCGAGATGAGAAACCGGACCTTTGCGCCCATGGCTGAGAGAGTTTCGCCTTCACCGTGTTTGAGAATGAGCGGTTGTTTGGTGTCCATGTCATACACTATGACATAATGTCACATAGCATGTCAACGACACTCACCGAGCAGCGGACGGACCTGACTCAGCGGCTGATCATCGACGCCGCGCTGCAGACGCTGCAGGAGGACTCCGTCGGAGGCCTGACCATGCGCGCCGTGGCCAAGCGCGCGCGCCTCTCCGAACGGACGATCTTCCGCTACTTTGCCACGCGCGACGAGTTCCTCGACGCCGTGGCCGCGGAGATCAGCAGCCAAATGCACGTGCCGCATCCGCGCACGATGGAAGAGCTGCTGGCCATGCCCCGGACGCTCTTCAGCTCCCTCGAAGCGCGGCGCGATCTCATCCGGGCCTCGCTGCACACCGACGTCTCCGAGCGCATCATGCAGACGAACGGCAGGCAGCGCTGGGCCGCCATCCGCAAGATCGTCGACGCCTACGCGCCGCGCGCGCCGGAGGCGCAGAGAAAGATCGCCGCCACGAACATCCGCTACTTCCTGTCGGCGGCGACGTGGAGCTACTACCGCTTCGTCTTCCGCTTCACGCTCGAAGAGACGATCGAGTGCGTGGAGACGGCCATCCGGCAGTCGCTGGACGCGTTGCGGTAGGGGCGCACGGCGTGCGCCCTACCCCTCGTACGCCTTCTGCTCCAGCTCCGCCTGCGCCGCCGCGAGACGCGCCACCGGCACGCGGTAGGGCGAGCAGGAGACGTAGTTGAGGTTGCACGTGCGGAAGAAGCGGATGGAGTCGGGGTCGCCGCCGTGCTCGCCGCAGACGCCGACCTTCAGCTTTGCGTTCGCCGAGCGCCCGCGCTCGGTGCCGAGGCGCACGAGCTGCCCCACGCCCGTCGTGTCGATCGACTCGAACGGGTCCTTCGGCAGGATCTTCTTGTCGACGTACTCGGGGAGGAACGTACCGGCGTCGTCGCGCGAGTAGCCGAACGTCATCTGCGTCAGGTCGTTCGTGCCGAAGGAGAAGAACTCGGCGATCTCGCCGAGCTGGTCGGCGATCAGCGCCGCGCGCGGGATCTCGATCATCGTCCCGACGATGACCGGCACCTCGACGCCGCGCTCCTTGATCACGTCCGCGGCCACGCGGCGCGTCATCTCGCTCGTGATCTGCAGCTCCTTCACCGTGCCGACGAGCGGGATCATCACCTCGGGATGCACGTCGATCCCGTCCTTGCGCACGTCGCACGCGGCCTGGAAGATCGCCCGCACCTGCATCTCGTAGATCTCCGGATAGGTGATTCCGAGGCGGCAGCCGCGGTGGCCGAGCATCGGATTCACTTCGTGGAGCTGATTCACTTTCGCGCGCAGCTCGACGTAGCCCCAGCCCATGTCGCGGGCCAGCGCCGACATCTGCGCCTCGGTGTGCGGCAGGAACTCGTGCAGCGGCGGATCGAGCAGGCGGATCGTCACCGGCATCCCGGCGAGCTCGCGGAAGATCCCCTCGAAGTCGGCCTTCTGGAACGGCAGGAGGTTGTCGAGCGCGCGCCGCCGTCCCTCCTCGTTGCGCGCCAGGATCATCTCCCGCACGCGCACGATGCGCTCCTCGGCGAAGAACATGTGCTCGGTGCGGCAGAGGCCGATGCCGGCGGCGCCGAAGAGCCGCGCCACGCGTGCGTCGTTTGGTGTGTCGGCGTTCGTGCGGATGCCGAGCGTGCGGATCTCGTCGGCCCATTTCAGCAGCCGGTCGAAGTTGCGGTAGACCTCCGACTGCTCCGGCTTCATCGTGTTCTCGATCAGCACCTGGATGACTTCGGACGGCTTCGTCGGCAGCTTTCCGCCGATGATCTCGCCCGTCGTGCCGTCGATGGAGATCCAGTCGCCCTCTTCGAGCGGCTCGTGCCCTTCGCTTCTCAGCTCGCCGCGGCCGTAATCGACTTTGACCGAGCCGGCGCCGACGACGCACGGCCGTCCCATGCCGCGCGCCACGACCGCGGCGTGCGACGTCAGTCCGCCGCGCGTGGTGAGGATGCCGGCCGCGCTGTGCATGCCGGCGATGTCCTCGGGCGACGTCTCGATGCGCACGAGCACGACTGGACCGTCCTTCGCCATCTCCACCGCGTGCTCGGCGTTGAAGGCGATGCGCCCCGCCGCCGCGCCGGGGCCGGCCGGAAGACCGCGGCCGAGGAGGCGGCCGCCCTTCAGCGCCTTCTCTTTTTCGGCCGCGTCGAAGACGGGCGCGAGGAGCTGCACGATCTGCCCTGCCTCCACACGCTCGACCGCCTCGCGGTGGTGGATGAGCCCTTCGTCGGTCATGTCGCAGGCGATCTTCACCGCCGCGAAGCCGGTGCGCTTGCCGGTGCGCGTTTGCAGCAGGTAGAGCTTTCCCGACTGGATCGTGAACTCGATGTCCTGCATGTCGCGGTAGTGTGTCTCGAGCTTTTTGTAGACGTCTTCGAGTTGCGCGTAGACCTCCGGCATCGTTTCTTCGAGCGACGTCTCGCCGCTCACTGCTTGCGCCTTCGAGATCGGCAGCGGCGTGCGGATGCCGGCCACGACGTCCTCGCCCTGCGCGTTCGGCAGGTACTCGCCGAAGAACTTCTTCTCGCCGGTCGACGGATTGCGCGTGAAGGCCACGCCGGTCGCGCAGTCGTCGCCCATGTTGCCGAAGACCATCGACTGCACGTTGACCGCGGTGCCCCAATCGTCGGGAATGCCGTTCAATTTGCGGTAGGTGATGGCGCGCTGGTTGTTCCAGGAGCTGAACACCGCGCCGACCGCGCCCCACAACTGATCGTTCACGTTCTGCGGGAAGTCGTTGCCGCTCTTCTCGCGGACGATCTTCTTGTAGGTGGCGACGAGCCCGCGAAGCGCGTTCGCGGGGATCTGCGCGTCCGTCTGCGCGCCGGCTTTGTCGCGCAGCGCGAAGAGCTCGTGCTCGAAATGCTCTTTGTCGACGCCGAGGACGACGTCGGAGAACATCTGGATGAAGCGGCGGTAGGAGTCGAGGGCGAAGCGCTCGTCGTGCTTGGCCAGGCCCTGCACGGTCTCGTCGTTCAGCCCGAGGTTGAGGATCGTGTCCATCATGCCGGGCATCGAGGCGCGCGCGCCGGAGCGGACGGAGACGAGGAGCGGCCGGTCGCGGTCGCCGAACTTGCGGTCGACGACGCGCTCGACGCGCGCCAGGTTCTCGGCGACGGCGTCGCGCAGATCGGGCGGGTACTGTTTGCCGTGCTCGTAGAAGTAGGTGCAGACCTCGGTGGAGATCGTGAAGCCGGGAGGAACGGGGACGCCGATGTTCGTCATCTCGGCGAGGCCCGCGCCCTTGCCGCCGAGGACGTTCTTCATCTTGGCGTTCCCTTCGGCGTGACCTTCGCCGAAGTAGTAGACGTACTTCTTGGCCGTCTTATCTTCCGACTTCGAGATCGATGGTGCTGTAGAGCTCACGAGCGGCCTCCGACGCGGGAATCTGTCGTGGGTTGTCCGATCCTGCGGCGACCAACGTCACGCGGCGCGGTTCGCCCCCCGCATTCTGAAGCGCCTTGACGAGGGAGTCGAGGGCGCGCTGAGCCCGTGCCCGATTGGCCTCCGGCGTTTTCTCGCGGAATTCGTGCGCCACCAGGCGCGGATGCGGCTGCCGCCGTAGCTCCTTGACGAGCCATTTCAAGCCCTCCGCGCTCGCCGCGGCATCGAGCGCGCCGTCCGCGGCGAAGCGGAGGTTGTAGAGCGAGTGATGCCCGGTCCGGCGCAGAAACTCGTGCGCGACGTCAGCCGCGGGCCCGGCGACATGCGCCTCGCCGCGCCCGCCGAACCAGGCGTCGCCGAAGAACCACTGCCGGACCTCCTCATGCCACTGAATGCCATTGAGGTGCTTGCCGTCCGGCGAAACGGTGAACGCGGCGTAGCCGTATTCGGGGCCGCGGATCCATTCGTAGCGATAGAAGCGGCCGTTGCCGCCGCCCTCGAGGAACAGCGTCGATCTCGCATACTGCATCGCGCCGCGCGCCTCGGAGAAGAACTCGGTGTCGCGGCCGTTGACGCGCCATGTGCCGGCGATCGGTCCCGGCTGCGCCGGCCCGATCTCGCGCCCCTGAACGAGGAGCGAGGTGACGCAGACCTCGCCGCGATCCGCGGTCGGCGCCACGAGGGTCACGCGCACGAACGCGGCGTTGGCCGGGCGGACATCGATCCACTGCGCCTCGAGCGTGACTTGGGGGTGCAGCATGGCCAGCGGCTGGAACGCCGCGCCATCCATCGACGTCTCGAAGGCGATCGCTTTCGGGACGAAATAGGCGGTGCTGAGCGAGCGGATGCCGACGCGCTCGATGCGCGCGGGCGCGCCGAGGGCGACGACGAGCGCTTGCGGGTAATCGTTCGGCATGTTGCCCCAGTAGCTGCTTCGCTCGCCGTCGATGGCCGCGATCGCCGAATTCTCGAGCAGCGCCTCGCCGCTGCGCCAGACCACGACCGCGCCGCGGGTGAGATCGGCGAGACCGGAGCGCTCCGCTGCATCGGACGGCGGAGCGACGGGTGGCGGAGGCGGCGGCTCCTGGCCGCGGCAGGCGAAGAGGACGAGGACGGCCGCGGCGAGCGCGCGCTTCATCGGAAGGTGCTACGGTCGACGACGATCTTCGTCACGTCGGCGATCTTCGTCACGGCGTTGCCGACCTTGCGCAGCAGCGACATGCGGTTGCGGCGCACTCCTTCGTCGTCGACCATGACCATGACGTCGTCGAAGAATTTCTCGAGCTCCGGCGCCAGGGCCGCGAAGGACTCCAGGGCGCGTCGGTACTCGCGCTCGCCGATCATCTCGTCGATCTGCGCGCCGACCATGGTGGCGAGCTCGTTGAGCCGCCGCTCGGTCTCGTTCTCGAGCTTCGCCGCGTCGACGTGCGTCGAGTCGTGCCCGGCCGTGATGTTGGCAATGCGCTTGGCGGAGTCGAGGATGTTGAGAAAGTTGGCCTGGTCGCGCATGGCCTTGAGCGCCTGGATGCGGTCGACGAGATCCGTCAGCGACGGCGCCCATCCCGCTTCCATCGCCGCGGCGATCTCGTCGTAGGCGAAGCCGTACTGCGACGCCTCGAGCAGCGTGCGCACGCGCTCGGCGAAGAAGGCCAGGAGGTCGGCTTTGATCGCGTCGCCGAGGCCATAGGCGGAGAGGCCGAGGTCGATGAGGCGGTCGACGCCGACGCGGACCTGGCGCTTGTCGCGGTTGAGCAGGATCTGCACGATCCCCTGCGCGGCGCGGCGGAGGCCGAACGGATCGCGCGAGCCGGTCGGGCGGACGCCGGCGGAGAAGAAGCCGGCCAGCGTGTCGATCTTGTCGGCGAGCGAGACGTACGCGCCGCTGAGCGTGCGCGGCAGAGCGTCGTCGACGTTGATCGGAAGGTAGTGATCGTAGATTGCTTGCCAGACACCGTCGGGCAGCCCTTCCTCGCGCGCGTAAATCCCGCCGATCTGCCCCTGCAGCTCGGTGAACTCCTTCACCATCTCGCTGACGAGGTCGCACTTGCAGAGCTCCGCCGCTTCGACCGCGGCGGGGTCATTGCCGCTCAGCTCGCGGGCGATGCGCGTGATCCGCTGCGTCTTCTCGAGATAGTTGCCGAGCTTGGCATGGAACTCGAGGTGCGAGAGCTGCTCGCGGCGCTCGGCGAGCGGACGCTTGCGATCGGTCTCGTAGAAGAACTTCGCGTCGGCGAAGCGCGCGTTGGTGACGAAGGAGTTGCCGTAGCGCGCGTTCCCTTCTTCGTCGCCGTCGTTGTCGAGCACCGCCAGGAACGAGTTGGTCAGCTTGCCGGCAGCGTCGCGGATCGGCAACTGCTTCTGATGGACGCGCATGACCATCACCAGCACTTCCTCGGGGATGGTCAGGTACTCGGCGCGGAACTCGCCGCGCACGACGCCGGGGTACTCGGTGAGGTACTGCCACTGCGACCAGATCGAGGCGTCGACGCTCGGCGTGCCGCCGGCTTCGGCGGCCAGCACGCGCGCGCGCTCGGCCATGACGTGGCGGCGGCGCGTGGCGTCGACGATGACGGAGGCGAGCTCCAGCTTCGTGACGTAGTCGTTGTACGTCGTCACCCTCACCGGATCGTTGGCCAGGATGCGATGGCCGATCGTGGTGAGGCCGGACTTCACGCCGAAGATCTCGACCGGCAGGTGCTCGCCGTCGAGCGACGAGACGATGCCGTGCAGCGGCCGGATGTACGAGTGCGCGCCGGCGCCCCAGCGCATCATCTTCGGCCAGCGCAGCGACTCGACGATCTGCGGAATGCGCTGCTGCAGGATCTCCCCCGCCGCCCGCCCGGCCACGGTGCGGCGGATGCGCACGTAGTCGCCGCCGTCGAGAAGGTCGGCCGCCGTGGCGTTGTTTTTCTTGAGGAAGCCGTGCAGCGCCGGCGTCGGATTGCCGTCAGCGTCGTAGGCGGCCTTGCGCGGCGGACCTTTGACCTCTTCGTCGCGGTCCGCTTGTCTACCGGGCACGTTCTCGAGGAAGAGCACGAGGCGCCGCGGCGTGGCGTTCGTCGTGACGCTGAACTGGCCGAGCTCGGCGAAGAGCTTCTCCACCGCAGCGGTGAGCGACGCGCGCGCGGCATCCAACATCCAGGCCGGAATCTCTTCGAGCAGGATCTCGCAGAAGTACTCAGCCATGCTGCATCAGCGGGAAGCCGAGCTTCTCCCGCGACTCCAGATATTGATGGGCGCAGGCGACGGCGAGGTCACGCACGCGCTTGATGACGGCGACGCGCTCGGTCACGGAGACGGCGCCCCGCGCGTCGAGGGTGTTGAAGGTGTGCGAGCACTTCAGCGTCCAGTCGTATGCCGGCAGGACGAGTTGCTCCTCGAGGCAGTGCTTGGCCTCTTTTTCGTAAATGTCGAGCAGCGTCCACTGCGTGTCGATGTCGGCAACCTCGAAGTAGTACTTGCTGAACTCGTACTCGTCCTGCTTCCGCACCGGGCCGTAGCCGAAGCCGCCCCCCCACTCGATGTCGAAGACGGAGCTCTTGCGCGACAGGAACATCGTCAGCCGCTCCAGGCCGTAGGTGATCTCCGCGGAGATCGGCGCGAGGTCGATCCCGCCGGCTTGCTGGAAGTAGGTGAACTGCGTGATCTCCATGCCGTCGAGGAGGATCTGCCACCCCATCCCCCACGCGCCGAGCGTCGGCGACTCCCAGTTGTCCTCTTCGAAGCGGATGTCGTGCTTGGCGAGGTCGAGGCCGATGGCGCGCAGGGAGTCGAGGTAGAGGTCCTGCACGTCGAGCGGCGACGGCTTGAGGATGATCTGAAACTGATAGTGCTTGCCGAGGCGGAAAGGATTGTCGCCGTAGCGGCCGTCCGCGGGGCGGCGGGACGGCTGGACGTAGCCGACGTTCCACGGCTCAGGTCCTAGGACGCGGAGGAACGTCGCCGGATGCATGGTGCCGGCGCCGACTTCGAGGTCGAGCGGCGTCTCGATCATGCAGCCGCGCTCGGCCCAGAAGTTCTGCAGTCTCAGGATGAGGTCCTGAAAAGTCAGACGCGACATTCGGGGGCGGGATTGTAGCAGCGCGCGCTAAGGGCCTTCGACCCGTTGCGGGAGACGGTGCCGCGAAGGGGCGGATGAGGGGGTGGGTGCTTGCCAGATTCGCACCCTCACCCGGCCGTCGGCATCTGGATGCGTCACTGGCCACCGATCGTATCCGTCGCCGTCGGCGGCGGCGGGGGCGGCGGCTGCGACGTGTCGGTCTTTTCCTGGCCCTTGTCCTTTTCCTTCTTCGGGGGCTTCTCCGTCGACGTCGTGTCCGTCGCCGCCGTGTCGGTGGCGGTCGTGTCCGTCGTCGTTGCCGTATCAGTCGTCGCCGTGGTGTCGGTCGTTTCCGTCGGCGGCGGCTTGCGCTCGCGCGTTCGCGCCGGCGGTGGCTGCGGCGTCGTCGTCACGACGGTCGTGGCCGTCGGCACCGGCTGCGGCGGTGGGGGAACGTACACTGTGCTTGAAGGTCGTGGCGGTTGCGCAGGCGTCGCCGGCGGCATCCCGCTGGCCATGCTTCCCGGCTGCTGCGGCTGCATCACGCCTCCTGCCGCCGGTCCGCCGGGCATGTTTGCAGGCGGCATCGCCGTCCCGAGAGCGAACGAGCCGGTCGTGTCGGTGTTTGTGGCCGTCGCCGGCGGCTGCACCTCACCGGGCGCGCTGATCGTCGACGTCGCCGTGCCGCTCTGTCCTTCCTGGACGACGTCGTACTGCGGCTGGTTGCGCTGCGCCGGACCGGACCGTCCATGACAGCCGAGCGCGGCCACTGCGAGCAGCAGAACCGCGATTGCGCTCTTCATGATGGCTTTCAAATCGCATGATCGGTGCCATGGCTAAAGACGATCGCAACGTGGGTGGCCCCACACACAGCCCGAAAGACGAAGCGACACCGGATCGCAACGTGCGCCACGCCCGCAGCCGTGACGAGCTCAAGGAGCGCAGCGTTCACGGCGAGCGGCCTGGAAAGGGACAGCGAAACGGCTCATCGAAAAGGAAATAACAGTCCGAACGGCGCCTGTTGATCAAAGCGGACCGATTTAGTACAGTTTCGCGCTCATGCTGAAGATCTCCAGGCTCACTGACTACGGACTGCTCGCCGCCGTCTACCTCGCACGGCGGCCCGGCGCCGTCGTGTCTGCGCGCGAGATCGCGGCCTTCTACCACCTTCCGGTCCCGATGATCACCAAGGTCCTCAAGACGCTGCAGCAAGGAGGGCTCGTGCAGTCGCACCGCGGCGTCGGCGGCGGCTACTCCTTCGACGGCGACGCCGAGGCGGTCACGCTCGGGCAACTGCTCGACGTGCTCGAAGGGCCGTGGGACCTCGTCGAGTGCGAGACGACGGACGACAGCGGCCACGCCCTCTGCTCGATCCGCGTGGCGTGCCCGTCGCGCCGCTTCATGTTCGGCATCAACCGCGCCATCAAGGGCGCCTTCGAGCAGGTCTCCTTAGGGGATCTCGCGCGCGGCGCGCTGCCGATGCCGATCCTCGACAAAGGCGCGCTCACGGCGCGCGCGGAGATTCAATGAGCAATCAGACGATCGAACAGATCGCGAACCAGGACTACAAGTACGGCTTCGTCACGGACATTGAAGCCGACCAGGCCCCGCCCGGTCTGAATGAGGACATCATTCGCCTCATCTCGGAGAAGAAAGAGGAGCCGGAGTGGCTCCTGGAGTGGCGGCTGAAGGCGTTCCGCCACTGGCTGACGATGAAGGAGCCGGAGTGGGCCAACGTGACGTACGGCCCGATCGACTACCAGAGCATCCGCTACTACTCGGCGCCGAAGACGAAGAAGACGCTGGAGTCGCTCGACGAGGTCGATCCCGAGCTCCGGCGCACGTTCGAGAAGCTCGGCATCTCGCTCGGGGAGCAGAAGCGCCTCACCGGCGTGGCCGTCGACGCCGTGTTCGACTCGGTGTCGGTGGCGACGACGTTCCAGGGCGAGCTGGCGAAGCTCGGCATCATCTTCTGTTCGTTCTCCGAGGCGGTGAAGAGCCACCCCGATCTCGTGCGCAAATACCTCGGGTCGGTCGTCCCGTACACCGACAACTTCTTCGCCACGCTCAACTCCGCCGTCTTCTCCGACGGCTCGTTCTGCTACATCCCGAAGGGCGTGCGCTGCCCGATGGAGCTGTCGACCTACTTCCGCATCAACAGCGCCGGCACGGGGCAGTTCGAGCGGACGCTCATCGTCGCCGACGAAGGGGCGTACGTCAGCTACCTCGAAGGCTGCACGGCGCCGATGCGCGACGAGAATCAGCTCCACGCCGCCGTGGTCGAGCTGGTCGCGCTCGACAACGCCTCGATCAAGTACTCGACGGTGCAGAACTGGTATCCGGGCGACAAGGAAGGGAAGGGCGGGATCTACAACTTCGTCACCAAGCGCGGCAAGGCCTTCGCGAACGCGAAGCTGTCGTGGACGCAGGTGGAGACCGGCTCGGCCATCACCTGGAAATACCCGAGCTGCATCCTGCAGGGCGACAACTCCACGGGCGAGTTCTACTCGGTGGCGCTGACGAACAATTACCAGCAGGCCGACACCGGGACGAAGATGATCCACATCGGCCGCAACACGACGTCGACGATCGTTTCGAAGGGGATCTCGGCGGGGCACGGCCAGCAGACGTACCGCGGGCAGGTGCTGATCATGAAGGGGGCGCAGAACGCCCGCAATTACTCGCAGTGCGACTCCCTGCTCCTGGGGGACAAGTGCGGCGCGCACACGTTCCCCTACATCGAAGTGCGCAACGCCACGGCGAAGATGGAGCACGAGGCCTCGACGTCGAAGATCGGCGAAGACCAGCTCTTCTACTGCCAGCAGCGCGGGATCTCGGCCGAGGACGCGGTGTCGATGATCGTGAACGGCTTCTGCAGAGAGGTGTTCCGCGAGCTGCCGATGGAGTTCGCCGTGGAAGCGCAGAAGCTGCTGGGCGTGAGCCTGGAAGGAAGCGTTGGATAGAAGTGCTGAGTCCTGCGTCCTGAGTCCTGAGTAACGGGACCCAGGACTCAGGACCCAGGACTCAGGACTCATGAATGCTGGAAATTAAGAACTTACACGCGGGAATCGACGGCAAAGAGATCTTAAAGGGCCTGTCGCTGGACATCGGCGAGGGCGAGGTCCACGCCATCATGGGGCCGAACGGCTCCGGCAAGTCGACGTTGGCGAACGTGCTGGCGGGGCGGCCGAAGTACGAGGTGACGTCCGGCAGCGTCACGTACGAGGGGAAAGACCTGCTGGCCATGCCGGCCGAGGAGCGCGCGCGCGAGGGCGTGTTCCTGGCCATGCAGTACCCGGTCGAGATCCCCGGCGTGAACAACATCTACTTTCTCAAGGCCGCGTACAACGCCATGCGCAAATACCGCGGCGAGGAGGAGCTCGACGCGGTCGAGTTCCTGCAGCTCGTGCGGAAAAAGATGAAGCTCGTCGACCTCGACGAGTCGTTTCTCAACCGCGGCGTGAACGAAGGGTTCTCGGGCGGCGAGAAGAAGCGGAACGAGATCTTCCAGATGGCCGTGCTCGATCCGAAGCTGGCCATCCTCGACGAGACCGACTCGGGGCTCGACATCGACGCCCTGCGCATCGTCGCCGAGGGCGTGAACGCGCTCCGAAGCGAAAAGCACTCGGTGCTCGTGATCACGCACTACCAGCGCCTGCTGCGCTATCTCGTCCCCGACGTCGTGCACGTGCTCGCGAACGGGCAGATCGTGAAGTCGGGCGGGAAGGAGCTGGCCGAGGAGCTCGAGGCCAAGGGCTACGAGTGGATCGAGGCGGAGATGGCGGCGGCGCAATGACGACGACGGTCGATTTCGGCGTTCGCGAGCAGGCCGCGCAGCGGTTCGCGCAGCTCGGCTGGCCGACGCCGCGCCAGGAAGAGTGGAAGTACACGAACGTCGCGCCGATCGCGCGGGTGAACTGGAACTTTGGCGACCCCGCCGCACTCCAGAGTCGCTACGCCGACTACATGAGGCATCCGTTCACCGCGCTCAACACCGCCAACGCGCAGGACGGCGCGCACATCGAGATCCCGGACGGCACGGTCGTCGACGGTTTCATCCATCTCCTCTTCGTCGGCGACGGCGACGAGGTCTGGTCGCATCCGCGCAACCTCATCGTCGTCGGCAAAAACGCGCAGGTCACGATCGTCGAGACCTACGTGGGACGGGGCAAGTACTTCACCAACACCGTCACGGAGCTCGTCGCCAAGGAAGGCGCCGTCGTCGAGCACATCAAGGTCGAGTGCGAATCGCTCGAGGCCTTCCACATCGGCACGCTGCAGGTCCATGAGGAGCGCGCCGCGTCCGTGACGTCGCGCTGCATCGCCTTGGGCGGCGCGCTGGTTCGGAACGAGATCAACGTCGCCCTCGCCGGCGAGGGGGCGAGCATCGCCCTCGACGGCCTCTTCACCCTCACCGGCAACCAGCACTGCGACAACCACACCGTCGTCGATCATCTCTACCCGCACTGCGACTCGCTGGAGCTCTACAAAGGCATCCTCGACCAGAGCGCGCGCGGAATCTTCGACGGGAGGATCATCGTCCGCCCCGACGCGCAGAAGACGAGCTCGCGGCAGACAAATCACAACCTGCTGCTCAGCGAGACCGCCATCGTCGACTCGAAGCCGACGCTGGAGATCCACAACGACGACGTCAAGTGCAACCACGGCTCGACGATCGGCCAGCTCGACGAGGAGGCGATGTTCTACCTCCGCTCGCGCGGCATCGGCGAGGCGGAGGCGCGCGGCCTCCTCATCTACGCCTTCGCCAGCGAGATCGTCGACCGTATCAAGGCCGAGCCGGTGCGCGAGCTGGTGCGGCGGGAGATGTTCCGGCGCATGCCGGAGAGGTTGCCGGAGAGGCGGGCGGCGCAATGAGCAGCGCCGTCCCTCGATCCCTCACTCCCGTCCCCTACGACGTTCGCCGCGACTTCCCCATCCTCCGCCGCAGCGTCCGCGGCAAGCCGCTCGTCTACCTCGACAACGCCGCCACGACGCAGAAGCCGCAGGCGGTGATCGACCGCATCGTCCGCTACTACACGGAAGAGAACTCGAACGTCCACCGCGGCGTGCATTTCCTGAGCGAGATCGCCACCGCCGCGTACGAAGCGGCGCGCACGACGGTGAAGCGCTTCATCAACGCGCGCAGCGAAAAAGAGATCGTCTTCACGCGCGGGACGACCGAGGCCATCAACCTCGTGACGTCGTCGTGGGGCGGGCGCAACGTCGGCGCCGGCGATTGCGTGCTCATCACCGCCATCGAGCACCACTCGAACATCGTCCCGTGGCAGCTTCTCTGCGAGGCGAAAGGGGCGAAGCTCCTCGTCGCACCCGTGAGCGATGACGGGGAGCTGATTCCCGACGAGTACCTGAAGCTCCTCGAGCGCCATCCGAAGATCGTCGCCTTCGGCCACGCCTCCAACGCCCTCGGCACGATCAACCCGGTCAAGGCCATGACGCAGGCGGCGCACGACGCCGGCGCGGTGGTGCTCATCGACGGCGCGCAGGGCGTGCCGCACTCCATCGTCGACGTACAGGACATCGGCTGCGACTTCTACGCCTTCTCCGGACACAAGGTCTACGGCCCGACCGGCATCGGCGCGCTCTACGGCCGCGAGGCGCTGCTCGAGGCCATGCCGCCCTACCAGGGCGGCGGCGACATGATCCTCTCCGTCTCGTTCGAGAAGACGACGTACAACGCGCTTCCCTACAAGTTCGAAGCGGGAACGCCGAACATCGAAGGCGTGGTCGGCCTCGCCGCGGCGCTCGACTACGTCGGCGGCGTCGGCATCGAGACCATCACCGCGCACGAGCAGGAGCTCTTGCACTACGCGACGGAGCGCCTGCAGGAGCTCGACGGCATCCGCCTCATCGGCACCGCGCGCGAGAAGGCCTCGGTCATCTCCTTCACGCTCGAAGGCGTGCACCCGCACGACATCGGCACGATCCTCGACCAGGAAGGGATCGCCATCCGCACTGGACACCACTGCGCGCAGCCGCTCATGATGCGCTTCAACGTTCCCGCGACCGGGCGCGCCTCGTTCGGCATGTACAACACGAAGGAAGAGGCCGACGCGCTCGTGGCCGGCCTGCGCAAGGTCATCGAGGTCTTTGGCTGATGTCCGACAATCTCCGCGAGCTCTACCAGCAGGTCATCCTCGACCACAACCGCAATCCTCGCAATTACAAAGAGCTGCCGAACGCCACGCGCAGAGTGGAGGGCTACAACCCCCTCTGCGGCGACCACTACACGATCTACGTCGACCTCGACGGCGACACGATCCGCGACATCGGCTTCACCGGCAACGGCTGCGCGATCTCGAAGGCCTCGGCCTCGGTGATGAGCTCGACGGTCAAGGGAAAGAAGAGCGAAGAGGCGGAGAAGCTCTTCGACACGTTCCACAAGCTCGTCACCGGCGCAGGGCGCAGCGGCCTCGACGAGGAGGAATTGGGCCGCCTGGCGGCGTTCTCCGGAGTGTCGGAGTTTCCAGCGCGCGTAAAATGCGCGACGCTGGCGTGGCACACGCTGCATACGGCGTTGCAGACGGATGAGGGAGTGGTGACCACCGAGTAGGTTCTTAGGTTGTTAGGTTCTTACGTTCTTAGGTTTCAAACTTAAGAACCTAAGAACCCAAGAACATAAGAACTCATTATGAACTTACGCGAAGAAATCACCGTCTCCCGCAACTGCGAGGCGATCATGATCCCGAGCGGCGAGCGGGTGCTGGTGCCCGAGGGCGCCCGCGCCACGATCACGCAGTCGCTCGGCGGGTCGTACACGCTCATCACCGACCGCGGGCTGATGGTCCGCATCTCCGGCCGCGAAGTCGAAGCCATCGGCAAGACGCCGGAGAACGTCCCACAGGCCGAGGAAGCGGCGCCGAAGACGAAGGAAGAGCTCGAAGCGCTCGTGTGGGACCAGCTCAAGACCTGCTACGACCCCGAGATCCCCGTCAACATCGTCGACCTCGGACTGGTGTATCTCTGCGAGCTCGAAGACGAAGAGGGGATGACGAAGGTCAAGGTCAAGATGACCCTCACCGCCCCGGGCTGCGGGATGGGTCCCGTCCTCGCGCACGACGTGAAGACGAAGATCGAGACCCTGCCCGGTGTGAAGACCGCCGACGTCGAGGTCGTGTTCGATCCGGTTTGGGATCGAAGCATGATGTCCGAGGCGGCGAAGCTGCAACTCGGGCTCTACTGGTAGAGGTCGCGCACCTTCGCCGTGTCTTCGTAAGCGCGGAACTGCGAGACCTTCCCGTCGCGCATGGTGAAGTTGTGGATGCCGGTGGTCGCTGCCGACTTCCCGTTCTTCTTGAAGCGATAGATGTAGTCGACCCTGACGAAGACTTGGTCGCCGGTGGCGGCCCAGAGGTTCGGCTCGAACTTCTCGAAGTCGACTTCGCTCGCCAGCGTGGAGAAGAAGTCTGCCACGCCGTCGCGGCCGCTGCGGATGCGGTACCACGGCACCTCGTTCTGCACCGAGGTGTCGGTGCCCCAACTGACGTCGTCGGTAAGCTCGCCGAGGATGGTCGGGATGTCGCCGCGGCCGAAGGCGGCGTACATCTGCTGCAGCTTGCTGATGTTGGCTTGTTCGCTCATGGATGCCCTCCGCGTCGAGTTACGGCGCGGAGGGCGGAGCGGATTGGATCAGAGGTGCTGGTTGAAGAACGTCCACGGCCCGAGCGAGTAGCCGGCCTTGTGATGCTGCGCCTGGAGGTAACCGTCGATCGCGGTCACGACCGAAAGGAGACCGGAGAGGATGCCGCAGGTGATGAAGAGGCCGACGACCCAGACGATCACGGTCACGATGCCCTTCATCTTCTGCCCGATCATGAAGTAGCCGAGGCAGCCGGCCACGATCAGGTTGAGAATGAGGATGAGGATCGGGTCCTTGGCATCGGGCGGCGGCGGGATGACTTCACCACCGCCGGCGCCGCCCGTGGGCGGCGGGGGCGGAGGGGTGGTCGAGATCGGA
>DATDFB010000208.1:0-12683 GCA_036522835.1 Thermoanaerobaculia bacterium
CCGCGCGCGCGGCCGCGGCGCCGGAGCCGCCGCGCACGCCCGAAGGGCCGGTCGTGCAGGAGAGCCGCGGCCGCAAGACGCCGGCGCGCACGTACGAAGACATGATCAAGGACGAGGCCGACGCCGCGCTCTTCGAGTACCACATGCAGTCGCAGCTGATGCGCGTACCGCTCGACGGCGCCGCGCAGCCGGTCGGCGCCGCGGCCATGATCCTCCGCAACGCGCCGTCGCCCGACGGGCGCTTCCTCCTCGTCGAGAGCATCCACCGCCCCTTCTCCTACACCGTTCCGTTCGAGCGCTTCCCGCGCAAGATCGAGGTGTGGTCGGCGTCCGGTCAGCTCGTCAAGCAGATCGCCGATCTGCCGCTCGCCGACCGCGTGGCCATCGACTTCGACGCCGTCGCCGTCGGACCGCGCGACGCCGAGTGGCGCAGCGACAAGCCGGCCACGCTCGCCTGGGTCGAGGCGCAGGACGAAGGCAACCCGCGCAAGGAAGCGCCGGTGCGGGACCGCATCCTCACGCTGGCCGAGCCGTTCACTGCCGCGCCGGCGACGCTGGCCGATCTGCCGATGCGCTACGACGGCATCGCCTGGGGCACCGACGACGTCGCCCTCGTCGAGGCCCAGCGCTGGAAGGACCGCCGCGCCCAGCTGTGGCGCGTGCATCCGAACGGCGCCGCCGCGCCCGAGCTCATCTACGAGCGCTCGTTCGAGGACCGCTATGGCGATCCCGGCAACGCGCAGACGAAGAGGAACGCCGCGGGCTTCGAAGTGCTGCGGCTCGACGGCAACGCGTTCTATCTCGTCGGCGAGGGATACTCGCCCGAGGGGAACCGGCCGTTCATCGATCGTTTCGATCTGACTGCGAAGAAGGCCACGCGATTGTGGCGCGCGGAAGGGGCAGCGTACGAAGTGCCGCTGGCGCTGCTCGACGACGCCGGCACGCGCGCCATCACGCGCCGCGAGACGCCGACGGAGCCGCCGAACGCCTTCGTGCGCGATCTCAAGAGCGGCGCGACGCGCGTGCTCACGAAGATCGCGAACCCGACGCCGCAGATGGCCGCCGTGAAGAAAGAGTTCATCCGCTACAAGCGCGCCGACGGCGTCGACCTCAACGCCACGCTCTACCTCCCGCCCGGCTACGACGCGGCAAAGGACGGCCCGCTGCCGGTACTGATGTGGGCGTACCCGGCGGAGTTCAAGAGCGCCGCCGCAGCGAGCCAGATCACGACCTCGCCGTACCGCTACATCCGCGCCACCGCCACCGGCTCGCCGATCGTGTTCGTGCTGCGCGGTTACGCGGTGCTCGACAATCCGACGATCCCGATCGTCGGCGAGGGAACGCGCGAGCCGAACGACACCTATGTCGAGCAGCTCGTCGCCGGCGCGAAGGCGGCGGTCGACGAGCTGGCGCGGCGCGGCGTCGGCGACCGCGATCGCATGGCCATCTCCGGCCACTCCTACGGCGCGTTCATGACGGCGAATCTCCTCGCGCACTCGGATCTCTTCCGCGCCGGCATCGCCCGCAGCGGCGCCTACAACCGCACGCTGACGCCGTTCAGCTTCCAGTCGGAGGAGCGGACGTACTGGGAGGCGCAGGAGACGTACACGAAGATGTCGCCGTTCACGTACGCCGACAAGATCAACGAGCCGCTGCTTCTGATTCACGGCATCGACGACGACAACACCGGCACGTTCCCGATCCAAAGCGAGCGCCTCTACGCCGCGATGGCCGGCCTCGGCGGGACGGTGCGCCTGGTGATGCTGCCGAAGGAAGCGCACGGCTACCGCGCGCGCGAGTCGGTGATGCACGTGCTGTATGAGATGGATGCGTGGCTCGACAAGTACGTGAAGAACGCGCCGAAGCGCCCGTGAATCTTTTCGGGCTGCTTCCGGACGATCTCGCCGCGCACCTCCGCGCGCACGGCGTGGCGGTGCGCGACGGGGAAGCGCGGCGGATCGTGGCGCACGCGGTGGCGCGCGGGCGCGACGGCTATCCGTCGGCGCGTCCGGTGCCGCGCGCGGTCGCCGAGGCGGTGACGCGGTTGATCGATCGGCGGCGCCTCGAGGTCGTCGAGCGCGCCACCGATCCGAGCGACGGCTTCGTGAAGTACCTGTTTCGTCTCGACGACGGTCTCTTCGTCGAGGCCGTGCGCATTCCGCTCCTGGACGGCTTCACGGTGTGCGTGTCGACGCAGGCCGGCTGCGCGATGGGCTGCGATTTCTGCGCGACCGGCCGCCTAGGGCTCTCGCGCCATCTCCAGGCGTGGGAGATCGTCGCGCAGTTCATCGCCGTGCGCGACGAGGCGCCGGGCGATGTCACCGGCTGCGTCTTTCAAGGCCAGGGCGAGCCGCTGCACAACTACGACGCGGTCATGCGCGCCGCGGAGATCCTCGCCCATCCGTGCGGCGGCCGCATCGCCGCGAAGGCCATCACGATCTCGACCGTCGGCCTCGTGCCGGCCATCCATCGCTACGCGCGCGAGCGCCGCCCGTATCGCCTGATCGTGTCGATGACCTCGGCGATCGACGCGCGCCGCCGCGCGCTGCTTCCCGTCGCGAGCGCGTGGCCGGCCGCGGAGCTCGCCGATGCCGTGCGAACGTATCAACGTGCCGCCGGCGGACGCGCCACGATCGCCTGGGTCGTCCTCGGAGGGATCAACACGGGCGCCGACGAAGTGGAGGCGCTGCGGGCGCTCTTCGCCGGCGTGCCGCTGCGGTTGAATCTCATCGACGTGAACGACGCGCGCGACGGCGGCTACCGCCGCGCGACGGACGAGGAGCTCGGCGCCTTCCGCGACGCCCTGCGCACGCTCGGCATCCCGGTCGTTCGCCGTTACTCCGGCGGCGCGGCGCGGCACGCGGCATGCGGGATGCTGGCGGCGATGCGGACGGCATGAACGTCAGAGAGCTCAACTACCGCATCGTCACGTCGCGCAGCGGCGGCCCGGGCGGGCAGAACGTCAACAAAGTGGAGACGCGCGTGACGGTGGAGATCGACGTCGACGCGCTGCCGCTCGACGATGCCCAAAAGGCGCGCGTGCGCGAACGGCTGGCGGGGCGGATCAACAAGGAAGGGGTGCTGCGCGTGACCTCGCAGGCGGAGCGGAGCCAGCTTGCCAACCGCGACCGCGCGCTGGCGCGGCTCGAAGAGATCCTCGACGACGCCCTGGCCGAGGAGAAGCCGCGGAAGAAAACGCGCCCGAGCCGCGCCTCCAAAGAGGCGCGGCTCGAGGCGAAAAAGCGGCGGGGCCAGACCAAACGGCTGCGGTCGCGCTTCGATTAGTACTGCCGCACGCCGTCGATGCGGTAGGCGTGGAAATACCCGCGGTCCCACGACCCCTGCAGCGTCACGCGGTTGCCGGGGCGAAGGTCGCCGAAGTCGAGTCCGCGGCGGCCGGCGGTCGGACGCATGTCGACCTCGACCGTGCGGCCGCTGCGGTCGTCGCGGAGCAGCATCGTTCCGCGGCGGAAGTCGATGCGCTCCACGCGGCCGGAGAGGTACCCGTCGGCGTAACCGCCGTCGTAGTAGCCGCCGCCGTCGTAGTAGCCGTCGTTGTAGTACGGATCGCCCGGCCAGCCGAGGGCGTCGACGTCGACGTAGCTGCCGTTGAAAATCCCGCCCAAGCGGATGTCGATGCCGACGCGGAGCTGGTGCCGGCCGAGGCGCGAGAACGGAACCCAGTACGGGTGACGGGCGCCCTCGATGAAGACGCGGTAGCCGTCGCGCTCGCGCGTGAAGCTGCGGATGCGGCCGCGATCGGAGAAGTGGTTGTTGTTTCGCGTTTCGTTACGGTAGCTATGGTTTTCGTTGCGATAGCCGCGGTTGTCGCGATAGCCGCTGTTGTTACGGTCTGTCCCGTCGCGGTGACGATCTTCCGCGGAAGCGGACGCCGTCGCGAGCAGGGTCAGAGCCGCCGTTGCTGCGAGAATGGCCTTGATTCTTCCTGTGCTTTTCATCGTTTCTTTCTCCTGGGAACTGAACCAACGGCGCAGCACTATCGCAATCGGGCCGCCAACTTTTTCGCCCAGCTCGATTCAACAAAACCGATCGTCGTTCGTCTTATGCGTGGCAGTACGAAATCCCAAGGAGAGAGACAACCATGAAGAAGATGATCACCGCAGTTGCCGTCGTCGCCCTCAGCGCCACGATGGCGTTCGCCGTCGTCGACGAAAACGGCAACGGCAAAGCGTGGGGCCACCACGGCCATCGCGGCCACAAGGGCATGATGTCGGCGCACCTGGCCAAGAAGCTCAACCTGTCGGACGCGCAGAAGGAGCAGTGGAAGGCGGCCAACAAGAACTTCCGCGAAGAGAACAAGGCCTTCTTCGAGCAGGCCCGCCAGACTCGCCAGGACTTCCGAGCCGCCAAGCAGGCCGGCGACCAGGCCAAGATGGATGCGCTGAAGGCGACGATGCAGTCGCAGCGCGCCCAGTTCAAGCAGCTCCGCGAGGCGCAGGAGGCGCAGTTCGTCACCATCCTCACGCCGGAGCAGAAGGCGCAGTTCGACGCCCTCAAGGCCGAGCGCGCGGCGCGGCGCCAGCAGCACGAGCAGAAGCGGTAAGCATTCCGTTTGTCGGGTGGAAGAAAAGGGTCTCGAGTCGATACTCGAGACCCTTCGCGTACCACGCTCCGTCCCGAGGTAAACTGAGGCCCGATGGAAATCGTCTTCGAAACAGCGAGAGGCAAACTCTATCGAGGCGATTGCATCAATCTTCTCTCGACTGTTGAGCGAGCGTCAGTCGATCTGGTCTTCGCCGATCCGCCGTTCAACCTTGGCAAGGATTACGGGAAGTCAATCTCCGATGACCGCGCGGACGATGAATACCTGGCCTGGTGCCGCTCGTGGATCGCGTCGTGCGTCTCCACGTTGAAGGAAGGCGGAGCGTTCTACCTCTACAACCTGCCGAAGTGGAACGTCGAGCTGGGTCACTTTCTACGCGAGGAGGGGATGACATTTCGGCATTGGATCGCGATCGATATCAAAATGTCTCTTCCCATCCCGGGACGGTTGTACCCGTCCCATTACTCGTTGCTGTACTACACGAAAGGCAAACCCGCCCGTTTCAATCGGCCTCGTGTTCCGATTCCCGCCTGCCGGCACTGCGGGCGCGACATCAAAGACTACGGTGGTCATCGCAACAAGCTGCATCCGGACGGCCTGAATCTCACGGATGTGTGGACCGATATCGCTCCGGTTCGGCATGCTTCAACGAAGCGTCGTGGGGCGAATGAGCTTTCTCCCAAACTGCTGGAGCGCGTACTCACGATCTCTTCGAACGAGGACGATCTCGTGCTCGATCCGTTTGGCGGAAGCGGGACCACATACTTCGTCGCGGAACAGATGAAGCGTCGGTGGGTCGGCGTCGAACTCGGCGACTGCGAGCCGATTCTCCGCCGACTCCGTGGTGAGAAGGCCAGCGTTGTGATGCCGAATCGCGGTGACTCAGCGAAAGGTCTTTCACGCGTCGCGAGCGGTCACGGGACTGGCAGCCTCTTTCAGTTCTAGAGCAACGCGCGGCCGTCGGTGCCCTTGGCGATTCTCGGTACTTCCATGCTTTCCCCGTCGTGCTCGACCGCAATGACCGCGAGATAGCCGCGGTCGCAGCTCCGCGACCAAAAGCGAAAATATGGCTCGAGCTCTTCGTAGTTACCGATTCGATCTGTTAGGTATCGGGCCAGGCGTCTGGTCGGGACGACGAGCACTCCTCCGGTCAGACCACCATCCTGGATTCCGAGCACGATCTTGTTGATGGCACGGTGGGATGAAGAGACGTTGCCGGTCTCCCACTCCGAAACAAATGGTGGTACGTCCGGAACGGTGAAGAAAGAGTCAAACGGGCCGGGAGGACGAAGCTCAGGCGAGACTCGAGGAAAGTCGTTCTCTGAAATCCAACCGCGCACTTCGAGGAGATCGATGAACGCTTCCTTGATCGGCTTCACGCCGTTGCCTTTGCCGCGCTCTTTCCCGGATTCTGGTCGAATCGTGAAGTCGGCCGATCCTGGAGGCCAAATGACTGCTTCAATCGCGAGACGAATATCGGCGAAGAGGCGCTCCCGAAACGGCTCGAAGCGAGCATCGGGTCGGTCGAGAAGCGTTTCCCAGTGGGCCAGGCGCAATCTACATATGGTAGAGAAGAGACGAATCGATCGCGAGTACGGCGGCGGTACACTCCGCGCGTGCCCTCCGCGCGCACGATCCGCCGGATCCATCCCGCCGTTTCCGACGACATCGGCGACCTCCGCACGCAGCGCCCGCTGCCGAACGGCGAGGTCGATCAGATCGACCCCTTCCTCTTCCTCAACCATCACGGACCGCAGGTCTATCCTCCAAACAACGGTGGGCTGCCGTTCGGACCGCATCCGCACCGCGGCTTCGAGACGGTGACGTTCATCGTCGAAGGCTCCGTCGCGCACCGCGACAGCGCCGGCCACGAGAGCGTCATCCGCGCCGGCGGCGTGCAGTGGATGACGGCGGGCCGCGGCATCGAGCACGCCGAGGTCTCGCCGGAGGAGTTCCGGCGCGACGGCGGGCCGCTGGAGATCCTGCAGCTCTGGATCAATCTTCCGTCGCGGCTCAAGATGACGGCGCCGCGCTACGTCGGATTGCAGCGCGAGGAGATCCCGTCGTTCGGCGGCGTGCACCTCATCGCCGGAACGTGGGACGGCCATCGCGGTCCGGTCGACTCGCTCACCGGCGTCCAGATGATGACGATCGACGCCGCCGCCGGCGCGCGCGTGACGCTGCCCGCGCCGCGCGGGCGCAGCGTCTTCTTCTACGACGTGCGCCGGTTTCACCTCGTCGACTTCAACGACGACGGCGACGCCGTCGAGTACGAGGCGGCGGCCGACACGCTGCTCCTCTTAGGCCACGCCGAGCCGATCGGCGAGCCGGTGGTCGCCTACGGCCCGTTCGTGATGAACACGCAGCAGGAGATCGTGCAGGCCATGCGCGATTACCGCGACGGCATGTTCCGGTGAGGCCTACTGCACCGGCACCCGCTCCCAGTACCCGTCCTTCTCTTTCCAGTTGTAGCGCGGCTTGCCGTCGACCTTGTGCAGCGTCGCGTCGGTCATGACGAGCTTCTCGCCGTCATCCTTCATGAAGAAGTCGACGTCGACCGTGTGGTTGTCGGCGGACTTGAAGTCGGTGCAGGCGAAATACGTATTCTCGTTGGTGCGCGCCAGGCGCTCGCGGTGGACCTTGTCGAGCTTGAGGTCCCACGTCGTGTCGCCGTCCGGCAACCGATAGACGCCGTTCGTCTCCTTCGCGGCGATGGCGGCGCGGATCGCTTTGTCGAGATCGTCGACCGTGTAGCCCTTCTTCTGCGCCTTTTTGTTGGTCGGGTGCTCCGGGTGCTCCTGCGCCAGGGCGTTTCCAAAGGCGAACACAGCGGCAATGAGTAGAATCACGAGGCGTTTCATGGCATCGTCTCCTTGTTGGTATGGCGCAAGAGTACCAAGATCCCGGTGCGCTCATCTGTGAATTGGCGCGCGCGTTCTACTCGCTGGGCTGGGTGAGCGGGACGGGCGGCGGGATCTGCCTGCGCGACGGCGACCGCGTCGTGGTTGCCCCGAGCGGCGTGCAGAAGGAGCGGATGCGGCCCGAGGAGATGTTCACCATTGCGCTCGACGGGTCGCTGCTGACGCGGCCGAGCGATCCGGCGCTGCGCCCCTCCGAGTGCAGCGCGCTCTTTCTCAAGGCCATCAACTTGCGCGGCGCCGGCGCGGTGATCCACAGCCATTCGATCCACGCCGTCATGGCCACGCTGCTGTTCGACGCGGAGTTCTCCGTGTCCCACCTGGAGATGATCAAGGGCATCAAGGGGCACGCGTACCACGACCGCCTGGTCGTGCCGATCATCGAGAACACGGCGCGCGAGTGCGACCTGGCCGAGGCGCTCGAGGAGGCGATCATCGCGTACCCGCAGACGCACGCCGTGCTCGTGCGGCGCCACGGCGCGTACATCTGGGGCGCCGACTGGATCGCCGCGAAGACGCACGCGGAGTGCTACGACTATCTATTCCGCGCGGCCGTGGAGATGCGGCGCGCCGGAATCCCGACCGTCACGCAAGGAGGAGCCGACGATGCGCGCGTACCGACTCGAAGATCCCAGGCAGGCTATCGCGCCTGAGGAGCTGGCCACGCACGGCGTGCGGTGGTGGTCCGTCCCCGCGGACGAAGCCGCGCGCGCGGCGATGATCGACGCGATCAAGCGCGATCACGGCTACGTCGACGAGGACTTCGTCGAGCTCGGGCCGTCGACGCCGAACCTCGACGCGATTTGCGCGAAGTTCGACAAGGAGCACTTCCACACCGAGGACGAAGTGCGCTTCGTCGTCGCCGGCGACGGCATCTTCGACGTGCGCGACGGAGGCGACCGCTGGATGAGGATCGAAGTCACCGAGGGCGACATGATCGTCATCCCCGCGCGGACGTACCACCGGTTCTACCTGACGGACTCGAAGCAGATCCGCTGCATGCGCCTGTTTGCGAATCACGACGGGTGGGCGCCGTTATACCGGGAGTGATCTGGAGTGCGGCGGCCATGCCGCCGCTGTCCGGGCCGCTGGTACACTCCTGCGCGTGACGCCCCAGGACACCATCGCCAACTTCCTCGTCGCCCGTTTCCGCGCCGCCATCCGCCGCGGCGAGATCGGCTTCGACGAGCCGCTCATCTCGAGCGGCATCGTCGATTCCTTCGGCGTCCTCGAGGTCATCGCGTTTTTGGAGGACACCTTCCGCGTCGTCCTCGACCCGACCCGTCTGCCGATCGCGGAGTTCGAGACCGTCAACCGCATCACCGCGCTCGTGGAGCGCGCCCGCCAGGCGAGCTGATGCCCTACACCTACGACCTCACCCTAGGGCTGCCGCACACGAACCACCGCTTCTTCGCCGAGCCGCTGATGCTCGAGTACGCCGGGCACTTCCAGTGGCAGTCCATCGCCGCGGCGGCGGGGCTGCCGCTGTCGGCGCTGCGCACGGCCGGCGGCGGCGAGGTCTACGCGAGCTTCTACTACATCGACATCCTGATTCCGGACGCGGCGCCGCTGGAGTCGTTCCGCCTCGACGACACCGTCCGCTTCGCGGTCGACCTCCGCGCGTTCAAGAACATCGCCTTCGAGGGGCGGCTTCGCTTCGACCGCCCCGAGCACCTCGGCGACGCCTCGCCGTCCATCCGCTTTGCCAACATCTTCATCACGCCGGAGAAGGGGAACAGCCGCCTGCGCGTGGCGCCGCCGGCGCAGGCCGATTTTCGCGATCTGCCGCCGCTGCCGAACGAGGAGAACCCCTACCAGCTCACGCGCGCGGCGAGCGAGAGCGGCACCCTAGGATTGCTCGACGACGGTTGGGAGACGCTGACGAGGTACGAGCACCGATATGACATTGACGTCGACCGCGACACGAACGGGGCGGGGCTCGTGTATTTTGCGAAGTACGTTGCCTTCATGGATACGGCGGAGCGGATCGCGCTGGCAGCGGCGGCATGGCCGCCGCACTCCCGATCGCTGCGCCGCCGCCGCATCGCCTACTACGGCAACGCCGACGTCGACGACACGCTCATCATCGCCGTGACCGTGCTGCGCAGCGGCGCGCGCGCAAACACCCTAGGCTTCAAATACACGATCCGCCGCGAGGAAGACGGCGAGACCATTTGCCTCTCCGAGGCCATCAAGGCAGTGGCGTGAAGCGCCGGCTCGCGCTCATGGTGCTGTGGCTGATCGTCTTCGATCAGTTCGTGCCCAGGATCCTCGAAGTTCTCGAGCGCCGCCACTACGAGGGGACGAAGGTCTTTCGCTTCGAGAACTCCGACCTCTTCGCCCTCGGGCCGCTCGTCGAGTACCTGCGCGAGCATCCGCGCCACGAGCGCCGCCGCGTCGTCTTCTTCGGGAACTCCATGATCTACGGCTACTTCGTGAGACCCGAGGAAGCCATTCCGGCGCAGTACCAGCGCTTGCAGCCGAACACGCGCGTCTACAACGCAGGGATCAACGGGCAGGAGATCGGCACCGGCTATCTCGTCGGGAAGGACATCCTCGACTCCGTCGACGTGCTCTACATCCAGGCCGTCCGCGGGCGCACCAACGAGATGCTGCCGTCGCTGATCCCGGTCGACGACGCCGACCTCCTCCGCTTCAACCTGGCGCGGCCCGATCCGGTCGAGTCGCGGCTGCGGTCGGCGCTCGGGCGCGTGTGGAAGTTGTACCGCTACAACTACCGCTTGCAGGCCGCGCTCTTCGGCACGTCGACGCGCGTCTTCATCTACAAGCACAAGCGCGATCTGGCGCGCATGTTTCGCCTGCCGCTGCTGCAGCCGGCGTCGTTCGCGCCGATTCACGGGCAGGTCTCGCTGCGCGCGCCGCGGCGGCCCGGGCCGGTCGTGCCGGGGATCAAGGCCGATCTCGCGGAGCTCGCGCGCGCCCGCGGCAAGCGTGTGGTCTTCATCGAGTTCGAGTTCCGCGACCCCGTGCCGGACGACGGGATCGCCACATTCAATGCCGCGTATGCGCCGTTCGCGGAGACGGTGATCGTGCACGTGCCGCCGGAGGTGACGATCGACGGGATGCACGCCACGCCCGCCGCGGCCGCGCAGATCGCCGAGGTCTTGATCCAGCACGAGCTCGTAACGCCGTCGTCTCGACGGCTGGACGGGCGCCGTCCCGGCGCCCTCGGGCGGCGAGACGCCGCCGCGCCAGCCGGCGCGGACGCCGGCGTTACGACAGAGGCGGAGCGATGATCTTCACCGAGCTCCGCTTCGTCGCTCTTTTCCTCGGGTGCTGGCTCTCCTTCTATTACGTGCCGAGGCGATACCGCGCGCTCGTCCTGACGTTCTGGGGCGCGGCGTTCTATCTCCTCTATACCGGCCAGTTCTTCTTCGTCGTCGTCGGGCTGACGATTGCCGCGTTCTTCTCGGGGCGAAGAATCGTGGCCTGGGCCGCGGGCCTCGTCACCGTCGGCGTTCTCGCGTATTGCAAGGCCTCGCTCCTCGTGCCGCTCGGCTTCTCCTACCTCGCCTTCGAGCTGCTGCACGTGGTCATGGAGCGCCGCCGCGGGCGCATCGGCGCGCTCTCCTTCGGCGAGCTCCTGGCCTTCGTCTTCTTCGCGCCGGCGCGCATCGCCGGTCCGATCAAGCGCTACCCCGACTTCGTCGCCGCCGTGCGCGACGCCGAGCCGTCGAGCGCCGCCGTCTACGCCGGCCTGCTGCGCATCCTCCTCGGACTGGCCAAGAAATTCTTTCTCGCCGACCTCCTGGCCCTCACGGTCGCGGAGAGCCTCTACGTCTCCTCGTTCGTCCACGCCTGGATCATCGTCGTGGCCTTCTCGCTGCAGGTCTGGCTCGACTTTTCGGCGTACACCGACATCGCCATCGGCCTGGGGCTCACGCTCGGCATCGCCTTGCCGGAGAACTTCCGCGCGCCGTATCTGGCGAAGAACATCCGCGATTTCTGGGACCGCTGGCACATCACGCTCTCGCACTGGGTGCGCGACTACGTCTTCACGCCCCTCGGCCGCACGATGTTCAAGACGCGCCTGCGGCGGACGCCGGCCGTCATCGCCGTCATCAGCTATCTGGCAACGTTCACGGTCGTCGGCGCCTGGCACGGCCTCACGCCTGCGTTCCTGCTGTGGGGCGTCTACCACGGCGCTCTCTTGTCGCTCTACCACGTGATTCGCCTGAAAACGCCGGCGTGGATCGCCGACCGCCCGTGGTACGGCTCGCCCCTGGCGCGGGCGGCCGGCACGGCGTTCACGTTCCTCTGCGTGACGGTCGGCTGGGTGCCGTTCATGCTCCCGCTGCCGAAAGCGCAAAAAATGCTGGCATTGATGTTCGGAGTGGCGCGATGAAAGCATTCCTGACCGACCTGGCGATCTCGCTCGCGCTGGCGCTGCTGGTAGTGGCGCTGATGATGTTCGCGTCGTTCAATTCGACGTTCATCTATCGCGGATTTTAGTGAGGGCGCACGCCGTGCGCCCCTACCGGTTCACACCGCGTTTTCGGCGTCCGTCTTTCCCACAGATGCGCATCCATTGGCGCCTGCCGCACGGTGGCGAGCAGCGCGGCGTGAGCAATGACTGCTCGATGCCGGAGCTGGAGACGCAGGTGCCGTTCTGCCGCGAAGCGGAGCGTTACGGCATCGACTCGGTGCTGGTCGACTTCGGCATCGAAAAAGCCGACTCCATCGTTCTCGCCACCGCCCTCGGCCTGTCGACCTCGCGGCTGCGCTTCATCGTCGCCTACCGCTCCGGCCTGCTGGCGCCGACGTCATTCGTGCAGCAGCTGAATACGCTCTCGGCGCTGACCGGCGGCCGCGTGGCGCTCAACATCGTAGCCGGCTCGTCGCCCGACGAGCAGCGCCGCTACGGCGACTGGGCCGAGCACGACGACCGCTGGCATCGCACCGGCGAATTCCTCACCATCGCCCGCGGCATCTGGAGCGGCCGCGAAGTCGACTTCGACGGCCGCTGGTACCGCGTCGCCCGCGCCTGGGTGCGCACGCGCGCCGCAAAGCCGGAGATCTACGTCGGCGGCTCCTCCGAGGCCGCCGCAAATGTCGCCCTCGAGCACGCCGACTGCCGTCTGATCCCCGCCGACATCCCCTCTCGCGTGGCTGCGCAGATCGCGCCGATGCTGCGCGCGGGGAAGGAAGCGGGGCTGCGCTGCATGGTCATCGCCCGTCGC